>CALXFQ010000006.1 GCA_944387625.1 uncultured Oscillospiraceae bacterium | reverse complement strand
AACGAAAGCGTGTATTACACGGACTTTGCGGTGCGGGCCTTTAGGATCTACCTGATGTTCATCGTGCTGGCCTGTGTGAACAAGGCCGCCTTCATCTTCCTTCAGGTCATGGGCAAGGCGGCGGCTTCCACCATGCTCTCCATGGTCCGGGAGATCGTGTTCGGTGTGGGCTTTGCCCTGATACTGCCCATGTTCATGGGCCTGGACGGGGTGCTGTGGTCCATGCCCGCATCGGACCTGCTGACGGCGGTGGTCTCGGCGGTGGTGCTCGTCAGGACCTACCGGGAGCTGGGCACGCGGAAAAGCGTATAAGAAAGCCCCCTTGGGGCGCCGCCGGAAGGCGGTGCTCCAAGGGGGCTGATATGTTGGCGCGATCAGATCCGGCGCTTCCGGGTCAGGAGGACCAGGGTGCCGATCAGAGCGGTGAGCATCACCAGCAGCGTCCAGGGCATGGACATATCGCCGGTTTCGGCAGGGCCGTCATCCTCCGTGGGTTCGGTGGAGGGCTGAGAAGGCTGGCTGGGATCGACGTAGTCCGGGTCTTCCTCGCCGCAGTCGGTGCACACACCATTTTCATAGTTGTGGCCGGTGGCGGGGATCTCCTGCTGGGCCTCAAGGACCTGGCCGCAGGTGGAGCACTTCTTGCCATCGGTCAGGCCGGGCTCGGTGCAGGTGGCGCCCTTACCGGTGACCACTTCCTCGGTGTGTCCCTTGGCGTCGATCGCCTGGGTCTCGGTGTGGCCGCAGCCCTCCCGCTGACAGGTCCGGGTCTTCTCGCCGGCTTCGGTGCAGGTGGCGTCCTTGGTGATGGTCCACTCGCCCATGTTATGATCCAGCGCGGAGATCACGGTGCTTGCCTGGCTGATCTCGGTGGAGGCGGCTTCATCGGAATAGTACTTGCCGCAGTCGGCGCAGTACCAGTAGGCGATGTTGCCGGGCTCGGTGCAGGTGGCGTCCTTGGCCGCTACAGCGGTGAGGGCGTGCTGGTGGCCTTCCGTTACGGTGATGTTGAAGATGGTGTTGCCCACCCGGATGGAGGTGGTGCCTGCCGCCTTGCCGGTGATGGTCACTTCGTTCCGGGCCGCCATTTCATACAGATACCACTGCTCATTCTCGTTGAAGCTGGCGGTCTGCTGCCAGGCGGCGGCGAAGCCGGCGTTGTAGGCATCCAGGGCCACGTTCCCATCAGCGAAGATGATGAAGGATTCGCCGTTGTTCTGGACCGTCAGCGTCTGGGCGGTGCTCTCCAGGACCGCGTCCCAGTTGTCATCGCCGGAGATGTCGGTCAGGTTCTTGATGTTCAGGTAGTTCTCTCCATTGGAGATGGTGTAGCCGCTGCCGCTCTGGGTGAAGGTCCACAGGACCGGGTCGGCCACGGTAAGGCTCTGGGCGGAACCTACGCTTTCCATCGCCAGACCGGACGTGGCACCGCCGTAGCCGTCCTGGCTGAGGGGGGCGGTGGTCAGCATGGAGCCATGGCCCTTGCTTACGATCAGGTAGGACTTGCCGCTTTCAATGGCGGTGACCCGCTGGAATCGATCGCTTTCCAGGGGGGAGATATCGATGCCGGCGATCGTGGAGTCACCGGGGATGAGAATGGTGGCGTCCCCGTCGATGGTGAAGCTCTTGGACTGGCCCACCGTCAATTCCACATCCACCTCATCCGGGGCGGTGACGGTGATCTTCACCAGGTTGCTGCCCAGCCGGGCGTAGGTCACGCCCTTGGCCACGCCGGTGATCTCCAGGGTGGTGGTGTACAGGGTCTGCGCGCCTACCACCTTGGCCACATGGGCATACTTGCTGGAGGTGCTGGTGGAGGGATGGAGGACATAGTAGGCATCATCCACCTGGGCCACGATCAGGTACTCACCGGCGGAGATATCCGCCGTGGAGGTGACCTGGACATAGCCGGGGATCTCGGTGCTGGAGGCTTCTCCATCGCCTGCCGCCTGGTAGAGCAGGAAGCTGCAGGCCGCTTCAAAATTGTTGGTGGTGTTCACCCGGTCGAACACGTTCTTGCCGTCCCGCCAGAAGTGGAGATACCGGGCGCCGTCATTGAGGTAGAAGCTGTTCGCGGCGCTGCCGGCGGTGATCGTCACGGTTTTGGCGGTGGTGGAGTTGGGGTAGCCGCTGCCGTTGACGCTGGGGGAGAGGTAGACGGTGGTGCCGTCGGCGGTGGCGGAGATCTGATAGCCGCCGCCGCTTTCGGTGAAGGTGTACAGGCAATCCTCCAGAGAGATCTTGTCGCCGGTGTAGTCGGCGGAGTTACCAAGCTGGGCCAGGGCCGTGCCGGCGGAGGAGGAGGTCACGTTCAGGGTCACGGTGGCGATGGCGGTGTCCAGATCCTCCAGGTCGGAAACCTGGTAGTTGCCGGAGAGCTCCAGAGAAGCGCTCTGGCCTACCTCCATCTGGACATACTCCACAGTCACGTCCGGGTCGTTCTCCGGCCGGACCAGCGTATCCAGGGCCAGGGCCTCGTAGACCAGGGCACCGTCCGGGCTCTCATAAAGCACGCCGATGGAGCCGTCCGCCAGTTCGGTCAGGCAGGAGTAGGCGTAGTAGTTGGAGCCGTTGACGGAATAAGTATAGGCATGGTCCAGGCTGCCGTCATCGTTTACCAGCAGGACGAAGATCTTGCCGGCGCTGCGGCTGGACGTATTGCCGGGGGCGGACAGGAAGATCGCTTCCTTGCCCTCGATGGTCTTGGAGTAGGAGATGGCGCTGATCTGGCAGCCGGAGTTGTAGGTCGCCGGAGAAGGCTGCTGGGCGCTCCAAGTCAGGCCGTCGTCATCGGAGTAATAGTAGCCGCCGTGGCGGGTGAACATATACAGCCGGTAGCCGCCGTTGTAGGCAACTTCCACCACCGTGGCTTCGGAGCTGCTGTTGGTCATATCCGGGCCGCGGTGCCAGGTGACACCGTTGTCATCGGAATAGATGATGCTGGTGATCTCCGGGGCGGAGGCGTGGTTCTCGTAGCAGGGGAAGATGATCCGGCCGGTGTGGGTGACCAGGCCCCGGCCCGGGCCGACGCCGTAGAACCGCTCATCGTTGTTCTTCACGTCCAGCAGGGCAGGCTCGGACCAGGTCTTGCCGCCGTCGGTGGAGGTGGTCAGATACAGGTAGGCGGTGGGGGCCACCTTGTAGGGGGAGTCGGAGAAGAACAGGTTGGTGTCAACGCCGTTGCCGGTGATGTTGAAGTAGGCGTCCACGCTGTAGCCGTCCACGGCGGTGCCGTCGGTGGCGTAGATCTTGCCGTCCTCCAGGTAGTAGCCGTAGGTGCTCCGATCGTCATTGGACAGGAGCAGGCGGTGCTGGTCGTCAAAAGCGTCCACCGCCGAACAGCCCCAGATGCTGGTGCCGGAGGGGAACAGGTCCACCAGCATATAGATGGTGCCGCTTTCGCTGTCGTAGACCAGAGCCGGGTCGATGATGGTGGTGGTGCCGCCCTTGGAGTTGTTGCCGTCGCCCAGGTAGTTGGCGAAGGTGTAGCTCCAGGTAGCGCCCTGGTCCTCGGACCAGGAAACGATCGTGTCGTTGCCGAAATAGTCCGCCGAAGTGGACCACCGGGCATCCGCCGCCGCCACGATCGTGCCGTCATCCAGGGTGATCAGGGCGGGGATCCGGAATTTCTGGCTCCCGCCGGTACCGGCAGGGAAGGGCTGGCCGGTGGTGGTGCCGTCGTCGGGCTTGGCGGCCTGGCTCAGGGCCAGGCCCGGTACCGCGGCCACACTCAGCACCAGGCACAGCACCAGCACCAGGGAAAGGAGCTTGCTTAGTTTTTTCATGGTCGTTCCTCCTGTGTTATATTAGGGGCCTCTTATGGAAATCATTGTATATAAAAATCGCCCCAAAGTCAAAACATATCTATTCTTTCTGCCATCCGCACAGATCTGTCAGGAAAAAATAGTGAAAAATGCCCGGACGCTGGCAGGGGCTGTCTGATCCTTCTGGGAGGGCTTCTATACATTATATTATATATATGATTCCCTAGGAGCCGGGCGGGGAGGTCCGTCGGATCGACCGGATCTTCCGGCAAAAATTTGTGAAAATCTCTGAAAATAGTCCTTGACAAATAGTTGTGGGGATGGTATCATTATCAAGCGCGTGTGGGGATACTGTGCGCGTATGCGATGATGCAGGAGATTGCGCCGGAAGGCGGTAACTTCTGCGGAGTATGTCCGGTCATCGGGCGGCTGAACTGCTTCTGTCATGCCGAGCGTATATCGCCGGGGACAGGGGAAGGGTCGGCCTTGCGTCGGCCATTTTTCATGGCCTGGAGTGATACGCACGGCGGCGTGAATGGAACAGTTCGACCGTACCCAGACACCCAAGCAAACTGAGTACGAAAAACTAGGAGGAAAACAACATGGCAAACCAGGAAATGATCCGGATCCGGCTGAAGGCCTACGATCATCAGCTGATCGACTCCAGCGCGGCCAAGATCGTGGAGACTGCCAAGCGCAACGGCGCTCAGGTCTCCGGCCCCATCCCGCTGCCCACCAAGAAGGAAGTCGTCACCATCCTTCGGGCCGTCCACAAGTACAAGGACTCCCGTGAGCAGTTCGAGCGCAGGACCCATAAAAGACTGATCGACATCCTCGACCCCAACCAGAAGACCGTGGAGGCTCTGATGAGCCTGGATCTTCCCGCTGGTGTCGAGATCGAGATAAAGCTGTGATCCCTTACATTCTATAAGGGACCGCGGCTGCCCGCACTGTCTGGCATCGGGCGGACGGGTCATGTCGGCGGCTTACCCAATGGGCTGTCGACCAATAACCTAGAAAAGGAGTAAACAAAAATGCAAAAAGCGATCATCGGCAAGAAAGTGGGCATGACCCAGATCTTCGATGAGAGCGGCAAGGTGATCCCTGTTACCGTCGTGGAAGCAGGCCCCTGCGTCGTCACTCAGAAGAAGACCGTTGAGACCGACGGCTACACCGCCGTCCAGCTGGGCTTCGGCGAAGTCGCCGAGAAGAAGCTCAGCAAGCCGGAGGCCGGCCACCTGAAGAAGGCTGGCGTAGCCCCCTGCAAGCACCTGAAGGAGTTCAAGCTGGAGAAGGCCGGCGAGATGAACGTGGGCGATGTGGTGAAGGCGGACGTCTTCGCCGCCGGCGAGAAGATCGACGTCACCGGCATCAGCAAGGGCCACGGCTACCAGGGCGTGATCAAGCGCCACGGCGCCCAGCGGACCCCCATGACCCACGGCGGCGGCCCTGTCCATCGGCACGCCGGTTCCATGGGCGCTTCGTCCCACCAGTCCCGGATCTTCCCTGGTAAGATCGGCGCCGGCCAGATGGGCTGTGAGCAGGTCACCATCGAGAACCTGGACATCGTCAAGGTGGACGCGGAACTGAACATGATCGTCATCCGTGGCGCCATCCCTGGCCCCAAGGGCGGTCTGGTCTACATCCGCAACACCGTCAAGAACAACAAGATCAAGCAGGCCGATACCGGCATCAGCAAGAACCCGCAGAAGGCTTCCGGCAGAAATCCCCAGAAGGCTTCCGCAAGAGGCTAAGGAAAGGAGATCTTAAATCATGCTTAAGACGAATGTTTATGATATGTCCGGCAAGCTGGTTGGCGAGATCGAACTGCCCGAAGCTGTGTTTGGCATCACCCCCAACCAGTCTGTGGTCCACGACGTGGTCAAGAACCACCTGGCCAACTGCCGGCAGGGCACTCAGTCCGCTCTGACCCGCGCGGAGGTCTCCGGCGGTGGCCGGAAGCCCTGGCGTCAGAAGGGCACCGGCCGCGCCCGTCAGGGCAGCACCCGTGCTCCCCAGTGGACCCACGGCGGCATCGTGTTCGCCCCCAAGCCCCGGGATTACAGCTACAGCCTGAACAAGAAGAGCCGCCGTCTGGCGCTGAAGTCCGTGCTGTCCGCCAAGGCTTCCGAGCAGAACATCGTGGTGATCGATCAGATCAAGATGGACGCTCCCAAGACCAAGGAGTTCGCCGCCTTCCTGTCCGCCGTCAACGTCGACTGCAAGTGCCTGGTGGTCACCGCCGCCGCCGACCAGAACGTGGTCAAGTCCGGCCGCAACATCCCCGGCTGCCAGGTCACCTTCGCCAACGTGATCAACGTGTATGACATCCTGAACGCCAAGAAGCTGGTCCTGGATAAGGCTGCCGTGCAGAAGATCGAGGAGGTATTCGCATAATGAACGCTTACGATATCATCATCCGGCCGGTCATCACCGAGCAGTCCATGGCCGATGTGGCCGACAAGAAGTATGTCTTCCAGGTGGCCATCGGCGCGGACAAGACCCAGATCAAGGCCGCTGTGGAGGAGATCTTCGGTGTGAAGGTCGCCAAGGTCAACACCCTGATCCAGCACGGCAAGGTCAAGCGCACCGGCGCTTACCCCAAGGGCAAGCGGTCTGACATCAAGAAGGCCGTGGTCACCCTGACTGCCGATTCCAAGACCATCGAGTTCTTCGAGGGCATGGTCTAAACCATCTCAATAAAGGAGAGAAACGCAAATGTCGATCAAGACTTTTAAGCCTTATACGCCTGCCCGCCGTAACATGACCGTGTCCGGCTTCGACGGCGTTGATAAGAAGGCGAAGCCCGAGCGTAGCCTGGTTGAGACCCTGAAGAAGCACTCCGGTCGCAACAGCTACGGCCACATCACCGTCCGCCACCGCGGCGGCGGCAACAAGCGCAAGTACCGGATCATCGACTTCAAGCGCCAGAAGCTGGATATGCCCGCTACCGTGGAGCGCCTGGAGTACGATCCCAACCGGTCCGCGTTCATCGCCCTGATCCGCTACGAGGATGGCACCCTGAGCTACATCCTGGCGCCCAACGGCCTGAAGGCCGGGGACCAGGTGATCTCCTCCGCCGCGGCGGACATCAAGCCCGGCAACTGCCTGCCCATCGCCAACATCCCTGTTGGTACGGTGATCCACAATGTGGAGCTCCAGCCCGGCCACGGCGCCCAGCTGGTCCGCTCCGCCGGCGCCGCCGCACAGCTGATGGCCAAGGAAGGGGACCTGGCTCAGGTCCGTCTGCCCTCCGGCGAGGTCCGCTACATCCGGACCAACTGCACCGCCTGCATCGGTCAGGTGGGCAACCTGGATCATGAGAACGTCCACATCGGTAAGGCCGGCCGGACCCGTCACATGGGCATCCGTCCCACCGTCCGTGGCTCCGTCATGAACCCCTGCGATCACCCCCACGGCGGCGGTGAGGGCCGCGCGCCCATCGGCCGTCCCGGCCCCGTTACTCCTTGGGGCAAGCCCGCTCTGGGTTATAAGACTCGTAAGACGAAGAACTCCACCGATAAGTTCATCGTCAAGCGCAGAAACAGCAAGTAAGGAGGAAATGAAATGAGCAGAAGTATCAAGAAGGGCCCTTTCGTAGCTCCTGAGCTGTACAAGCGGGTCGAAGAGCTGAACAAGGCCGGTGAGAAGAAGGTCCTGAAGACCTGGTCCAGAGCTTCCACCATCTTCCCCTCCTTTGTCGGTCACACCATCGCTGTCCACGACGGCCGCAAGCACGTTCCCGTCTATATCACCGAGGATATGGTGGGCCACAAGCTGGGCGAGTTCGTGCCTACCCGGACCTTCCGGGGCCACTCCGGCAGCAAGACCGCCAATTCCAAGTAAGGAGGTACGAAAATGGAAGCTTTTGCACATGTGAAGTACGTCCGTATGTCTCCCCGTAAGGTCAAGCTGGTCTGTGACATGATCCGGGGCCAGGACGTGAAGACCGCTACCGCGTACCTGATGCAGACGCCCAAGGCAGCCTGCGAGCCTGTCGCCAAGCTGCTCAAGAGCGCTGTCGCCAACGCCGAGCACAACCACGGCATGAACCCCGACGAGCTGGTGGTGTCCACCGTGACTGCCAACCCCGGCCCCATCCTGAAGCGTGGCCGGATCGCATCCCGTCGTGGCTTCGTCCGCATCAACAAGAGAACCACTCACATCACCATCGGTGTGAGCGAGAAGGCTTAATCAGGAGGTAGCTATGGGACAGAAAGTCAATCCCCATGGACTGCGTGTCGGCGTCATCAAGGACTGGGATTCCCGCTGGTACGCCCGCGAAGAGAAGGTCGGCGATCTGATCGTCGAGGACTATAACATCCGTAAGTATCTGAAGAACAAGCTCTACTCCGCCGGTGTGGCCAAGATCGAGATCGAGCGCTCCAACGGCAAGGTCAAGATCAACCTGTGGTGCTCCCGCCCCGGCGTGGTGATCGGCAAGGCCGGCGCTGAGATCGAGAACCTGCGTAAGGATCTGGAGGCCCGCCTGGGCAAGGCTGTGAACCTGAACATCGTGGAAGTCCGCAGCCCCGACCTGAACGCCCAGCTGGTGGCCGAGAACATCGCCCAGCAGCTGGAGAAGCGGATCTCCTTCCGCCGGGCCATGAAGAAGGCCATGCAGCAGGCCACCCGCCTGGGTGCCAAGGGCATCAAGGTCACCTGCTCCGGCCGTCTGGGCGGCGCTGAGATCGCCCGTTCCGAGAGCTATCACGAGGGCACCATCCCCCTGCAGACCATCCGGGCCGACATCGAGTACGGCTTTGCTGAGGCCGCCACCACCTACGGCCGCATCGGCGTGAAGGTTTGGATCTACAAGGGCGAGGTCCTGAACACCACCCTGCGTGCCGCCACCCCCGAGCCGGCTCCCCGTGAGCGTCGGGAGCGCCGGGACCGCCGCGGCAGCGACCGCCGCGGTGACCGCCGCAACGGCGACCGCCCCTATACCCGTAGAGAAGGAGGCAACCGCTAATGCTGATGCCCAAGAGAGTCAAGTACCGTAAGGTGCAGCGTGGCCGTATGACCGGCGCTGCCTCCCGCGGCAATACTGTTACCTATGGTGATTTCGGCATCCAGGCCCTGGAGCCCGGCTGGATCACCGGCAACCAGATCGAGGCCGCCCGTATCGCCATGACCCGTTACACCAAGCGTGGCGGTAAGGTCTGGATCAAGATCTTCCCCGACAAGCCTTACTCCAAGAAGGGCCTGGGCACCCGTATGGGTTCCGGTAAGGGCGCTCCCGAAGGCTGGGTCGCAGTCGTTAAGAATCAGAAGGTGATGTTCGAGATCGGGGGCGTTTCTGAGGAAGTGGCCCGGGAGGCCATGCGTCTTGCTCAGCACAAGCTGCCCATCAAGACTCGCATCATCGCCAAGGAAGTTTCTGAGAATGGTGGTGAATAATGATGAAGGTAAAGGAGATCAAGGAGATCCGCGGTCTGTCCGTTGACAAGCTGGAGGAGAAGCTCCAGGAGCTGAAGAAGGATCTGTTCATGCTGCGGATGCAGCACGCGACCAACCAGCTGGACAACCCCATGAAGATCGCCTCTGTCAAGAAGGACATCGCCCGCATCAAGACCATTATTCGTGAGAAAGAGACCAACGTCTGAGGAGGAGCTTAAATGACTGAAAATACCAGAGCGTTCCGCAAGACGATGATCGGTCAGGTCGTGTCCGACAAGATGGATAAGACCATCGTCGTTGCGGTGAAGGATAGCTACCAGCATCCTTTGTATAAGAAGACCATGAAGCGGACCTACAAGCTGAAGGCCCACGACGAGAACAACGAGTGCGGCATCGGCGACACCGTGGAGGTCATGGAGACCCGCCCCCTGTCCAAGGACAAGAGATGGCGGCTCACCCGCATCATCGAAAAGGCGAAGTAAGGAGGTCGGCAAGCAATGGTACAAATGGAAAGCTACCTGAAGGTCGCCGACAACACCGGCGCCAAGGAGATCCACTGCATCCGTGTCCTGGGCGGCTCCAAGCGGAAGTACGGCAACATCGGTGATGTGATCGTGGCTTCCGTCCGGAAGGCCAATCCCGGCGGCACTGTCAAGAAGGGCGAGGTCGTCAAGGCGGTGATCGTCCGCAGCAAGCGTGGTGTCCGTCGTGAGGACGGTTCCTATGTCCGCTTTGATGAGAACGCTGCCGTGATCATCAAGGAAGACAAGAACCCCCGCGGCACCCGTATCTTTGGACCGGTGGCTCGTGAGCTGCGTGAGAAGGACTTCATGAAGATCCTCTCCCTGGCTCCCGAGGTCATCTGATGGAGGACCCAAGGAATGAACATTAAGAAGAACGATACTGTGATCGTCCTGTCCGGCAAGGACAAGGGCGTGAAGGGCAAGGTCCTGGTGGCCATGCCCAGCGAAGAGAAGGTCATCGTTGAGAAGGTCAACGTGGCTACCTGCCACACCAAGCCCCGCCGTCAGGGCGAGGTCGGCGGCATCGTGAAGAAGGAGACCCCCATCCGCGTTTGCAAGGTGGCGCTGTACTGCCCCAAGTGCGAGAAGGGCGTCCGGATCGGCCATGCCATGGTGGATGGTAAGAAGGTCCGCGTCTGCCGCAAGTGCGGCACCCAGATCTGAGAAAGGAGCGATGACAAATGGCTAGTAGACTGAGAGAAAGATATACTGCTGAGATCGCTCCCGCTCTGAACAAGAAGTTCGGCTACAAGAGCGTCATGCAGATCCCCAAGCTGGACAAGGTGATCGTGAACGTCCGCTGCGGCGACAGCAAGAACAACGCCAAGGAGATCGAGGCCATCGTCAAGGACCTGGGCATCATCACCGGCCAGAAGGCCGTGACCTGCAAGGCCCGCAAGTCCGTGGCCAACTTCAAGCTCCGTGAGGGCGAGACCGTAGGCGTGAAGGTCACCCTGCGGGGGGACAAGATGTATGAGTTCCTGGACCGTCTGTTCAGCGTGGCTCTGCCCCGTGTCCGTGACTTCCGCGGCATCAACCCCAACTCCTTCGACGGCCGCGGCAACTACGCCTTCGGTCTGAAGGAGCAGCTGATCTTCCCTGAGATCGAGTACGACAAGGTGGACAAGATCCGTGGTATGGATATCGCCATCTGCACCACCGCCACCAACGATGAGGAAGCCAAAGAGCTGCTGAGCCAGCTGGGCGCTCCCTTCCACGCCTGATCAAGGAGGAACATCAAATGGCTAAGAAGTCTATGATCCTGAAGCAGCAGGCGGAGCCGAAGTTCTCCTCCCGCGCTTACAACCGCTGCAAGATCTGCGGCCGTCCCCACGCTTACCTGCGTAACTACGGCGTGTGCCGTATCTGCTTCCGCGAGCTGGCCTACAAGGGCCAGATCCCCGGCGTCCGCAAGGCCAGCTGGTAACGGAACACGGCAGATCCAAATGTAGACCAGATCTTGAGCGTCCTGGGAAGATGGGCCCGCGAAAAGCGGGCCGCATTCCCCGGATACCTCAACGATCTTCACGGGTAAAGCCCGTAACTTCTTAAAGGAGGATAAACAACATGCAAATCACCGATCCCGTAGCAGATATGCTGACCCGCATCCGCAACGCCAGCTCTGCCAAGCACGAAACCGTGGATGTCCCCGCTTCCAACCTGAAGAAGGCCATCGCCCAGATCTTGCTGGAGGAGGGCTACATCAAGTCCTACGAAGTGGTGGACAACGGCAACCAGGGCGTTATCCACATCACCCTGAAGTATCTGGCTAAGAAGCAGCCGGTGCTGAGCGGCCTGCGCCGGGTGTCCAAGCCCGGTCTGCGGGTGTACGCCGGCGCCGAGGAGCTGCCTCGGGTCCTGAAGGGCCTGGGCATCGCCATCGTGTCCACTTCCAAGGGTGTCATGACCGACAAGAAGGCCCGTGCGCTGCACATCGGCGGCGAGGTCCTGGCCTTCGTCTGGTAAGGAGGAACACGATATGTCTAGAATTGGTAAGAAGCCGGTGATCATCCCGGCGAACGTCACCGTGACCGTGGCCGAGAACAATGTGGTCACCGTCAAGGGCCCCAAGGGCGAGCTGACCCGTCAGTTCCATCCCGACATGATCCTGAAGGTGGAGGGCAATGAGCTGACCGTGTCCCGTCCCTCCGAGGAGCATCTGCACAAGAGCCTCCACGGCCTGACCCGCACCCTGGTGAGCAACATGGTCGAGGGCGTGGAGAAGGGCTATGCCAAGGAGCTGGACGTCAACGGCGTCGGCTACCGTGTGGAGAAGAAGGGCACCCAGCTGGTCATGCGTCTGGGCTTCTCTCACGAGGTGTTCGTGGACGAGATCCCCGGCATCACCATCGAGACCCCCACCCCCAACAAGATCATCATCCGGGGCATCGATAAGCAGGCCGTTGGCCAGTTTGCCGCGGAAGTCCGCAGCAAGCGTCCCCCCGAGCCTTACAAGGGCAAGGGCATCAAGTACACCACTGAGGTCATCCGCCGTAAGGTCGGTAAGACCGGTGGCAAGAAGTAATGGAGGTGTGCCGAAATGGTTAGCAAGATCGATAAGAAGGCAATGCGCCTGAAGCGGCATGTCCGTGTTCGTGGCAAGATCTCCGGCACTCCCGAGTGTCCCCGGCTGAACGTGTTCCGCAGCAATGCGAACATCTACGCGCAGATCATCGATGATGTGAACGGCGTTACTCTGGTTTCCGCCAATACGCTGGAAAAGACCTTCGAGGGTGCCACCGGCAATGCCGAGGCCGCCAAGAAGGTGGGCCTGATCATCGCCGAGCGGGCTAAGGAAAAGGGCATCACCCAGGTCGTGTTCGACCGTGGCGGCTATGTGTACCATGGCCGTGTGGCTGCTCTGGCCGAAGGCGCTCGCGAAGGCGGCCTGCAGTTCTAAGTGTGAGGAGGAAAAGAAATGGCTTACAATAAATCTTCCAACAATGAAGCGCCTGAGTTCATCGAGAAGGTCGTCTACCTGAACCGGGTCTCCAAGACCGTCAAGGGCGGCCGCGTCATGAAGTTCTCCGCGCTGGTCGTCGTTGGCGACGGCAAGGGCACTGTGGGTTATGGCCTGGGCAAGGCCGCCGAGGTCTCCGAGGCCATCCTCAAGGGCATCGCCGATGCCAAGAAGAACATGGTCAAGGTGTCCCTGGACGGCTCCACCATCCCCCACGATGTGATCGGCATCTTCGGCGCCGGCACCGTGCTGCTCAAGCCCGCCCCCGAAGGTACCGGCGTGATCGCCGGCGGCGCTGTCCGTGCCGTCATGGAGGCTGTGGGCATCAAGAACATCTGCGCCAAGTGCCTGCGGTCCAACAATCCCCAGAACGTGGTCAAGGCCACCATGGCCGGTCTGACCTCCCTGCGCTCCCCCGAGCAGGTCGCTGCGATCCGGGGCAAGAGCGTAGAAGAAATCGTTGGTTAAGGAGGGCATTGACATGGCAAACCTGAAGATCAAGCTGGTCAAGAGCCTGAACGGCCGTCTGGAGAAGCACATCGCCACCGCCCACTCTCTGGGTCTGCGGAAGATCGGCAATGTGTCCATCCAGCCCAACAATACCCAGACCCAGGGCAAGATCGCCAAGATCGGCTATCTGCTCGAGGTCACTGAAGTCGAATAAGGAGGGACCGATCAATGGAACTTTCTAAGCTTTCTCCTGTTGAGGGGTCTACCCACGTAGGCAAGCGCAAGGGCCGTGGCCACGGCAGCGGCAATGGCAAGACCGGCGGCCGGGGCCATAAGGGCCAGAAGGCCCGTTCCGGCGGCAAGGTCCGTGCCGGCTTTGAAGGCGGCCAGATGCCTCTGGCCCGCCGGGTGCCGAAGCGCGGCTTCAACAATATCCACGCCAAGCCCCTGACCGCCATCAATGTGGCCGCCCTGGACCGCTTCGAGGATGGCGCTGTGGTGGATGCCGCCGCCCTGATCGAGGCCGGCATCATCTCCAGCTGTCCCTACGGCCTGAAGGTGCTCTCTAACGGCAACCTCACCAAGAAGCTCACCGTCAAGGCCGCCGCTTTCTCTGAGTCTGCAAAGGAGAAGATCCAGCAGGCAGGCGGAAAGGCCGAGGTGGTTTAAGTGCTCAAGACGCTGCGTAACGCTTGGAGCATCCCGGAACTTCGTAAGAAGATCATGTTCACGTTGATCATCCTGCTGCTGTACCGGATCGGCAACGTGATCCCCGCCCCCTTCGTGGACACCGCGGAACTGACCAACATGTTCGACTCCGTGCTGTCCACCACCATCCTGGGCCTGTACAACGCCATGTCCGGCTCCGCCTTCTCTCAGGCGACCGTGCTGGCGCTGTCCATCCAGCCCTACATCAACGCTTCCATCATCGTCCAGCTGCTCACCGTGGCCCTGCCTCCCCTGGAGCGCATGGCCAAGGAAGAGGGCGAGGCAGGGAAGAAGAAGCTGGAGAAGATCACCCGCTTCACCACCGTGGGCCTGGGCCTGCTGATGGGTTGGGCGTACTTCATGATGATCAAGAACTCCGGCTACGACATCCTGACCGAGGATGGCTGGCTGGCCGCGATCGTGCTGATCCTGACCTTCACCGCCGGCTCCGCCGTGGTGATGTGGCTGGGTGAGCAGATCACCGCCCATGGTATCGGCAACGGCATCTCCATGATCCTGTTCGCCAACATCATCTCCAGCATCCCCTCCGGCGTCAACACGTTGTACAATATGTTCTTCACCAGCTACTGGTGGCAGGCCCTGATCGCCATCGTGGGCGTGGCCGCGCTGATCGTGTTCATCGTCTTCGTCAACGATGCCGAGCGCCGGATCCCGGTGCAGTACGCCAAGCGGGTGGTGGGCCGGAAGATCTACGGCGGCCAGAGCACCAACCTGCCGATCAAGGTGAGCATGTCCGGCGTCATGCCTGTGATCTTCGCGCAGTCGATCTGCTCTCTGCCTGCTACGATCTACGCCTTCGCCGGCTGGGATCTGGACAGCTGGTTCTACACCCATGTGTGGAGCAATACCAGCTGGACCTACGCGGTGGTGTACTTCCTGATGATCTTCTTCTTCGGCTGGTTCTACGCCTCCATCCAGTACGATCCGGTGGAGATCGGCAACAACCTGAAGAAGAACGGCGGCTTTATCCCCGGCTTCCGTCCGGGCAAGCCCACCTCCGACTTCGTCGCCAAGGTGATCAATAAGATCGTGGTCTTTGGTTCGCTGTATCTGGGCATCGTGGCCCTGCTGCCCATCGTGGCCGGCAACCTGATGCCTTCCTTCCAGAACATCGCGATCGGCGGCACCTCCATCATCATCGTGGTGGGCGTGGCTTTGGAGACCGTGAAGGTCCTGGAGGCCCAGATGCTCATGCGGCACTACAAGGGCTTCCTGGACTAAGCTCCGGAGGACGGCAGGATGAATATGATCCTACTAGGCGCGCCCGGCGCTGGAAAGGGGACACAAGCGGAGCTGCTGGCACAGCGGCTCTCCATCCCCGCCATTTCTACCGGGAACATGCTCAGAGATGCCATGGCCAATGGCTCTGAGCTTGGTAAACAAGTAAGGACCTACATGGACGGCGGCCTTCTGGTCCCTGACGAGCTGATCCTCAGCATCGTCGCGGACCGGGTGGCCCAGCCCGACTGCTCCAATGGCTTCATCCTGGACGGGGTGCCCCGCACCCTGGCCCAGGCGGAGGCCCTGGACCAAAAGGGCATCGGGATCGACCATGTGGTCTCCCTGGAGATCGACGACGATGTGATCGAGCGCCGGATGACCGGCCGCCGGGTCTGCAGCCACTGCGGCAGCAGCTACCACATCGACGCCCATCCTCCCAAGACCGCCGGCATCTGCGACCAGTGCGGCGGTGAACTGGCGGTCCGGAAGGACGACGCCCCGGAAACGGTGCGCCGCCGGCTGGAGATCTACCACCAGTCCACCGAGCCGCTGAAGGACTACTACGCCCGGTCCGGCAAGCTCCGGATCCTGGACGGCAGCCAGTCCATCGAAGATGTCCAGCAGTCGATCCTCAAGGCGATAGGGGATCTGGTATGATCGCGATCAAGAATGAACGAGAGCTGGTGGCTATGCGTCAGGCCTGTAAGATCACCGCGGCAGCCCGTGCTTTGGCAGGGGAGATGGTCAGGCCCGGCGTGTCCACCAAGCAGATCGATAAAGCCGTCCACGCATTCATCGTGGCGCAGGGCGCAAAACCGTCGTTCCTGAAGTATCACGGCTATCCCGCCAGCGTATGCATCTCCGTCAACGATACGGTGATCCACGGCATCCCCGGAGGCTACACCCTCCAGGACGGGGACATCGTGTCCATCGACGTTGGGGCGTACTACCAGGGATTTCATGGCGATTGCGCGGCTACCTTCCCCTGCGGTGCCGTCAGCACCCAGGCCCGGAAGCTGATCGATGTGACGAAGCAGAGCTTCTATGAGGGTCTCCGCTTCGCGACCCCCGGACACCGTGTGTCCGATATCTCCCACGCCATCCAGACGTATGTGGAGTCTAACGGTTTTTCAGTTGTGCGGTCCTTCGTAGGTCACGGCGTAGGCGCGCAGCTGCACGAAGAGCCGGAGGTGCCGAATTTCGGCGCGCCCGGCCGTGGGCCTCGCCTGCTGCGGGGCATGACGCTGGCGATCGAGCCGATGGTCAACCAGGGCGTTTATGACGTCCGGGTCCTGGACGACGGCTGGACCACCGTCACTGCCGACGGCAAGCTCTCGGCCCACTACGAAAATACTGTACTCATCACCGACGGCGAGCCGGAGATACTCACCGTCGCCGAAGGACTTTGACTATGGAAACAGTGATAACGGAATGTGAGATATCCGATGTGTTGGTTTCCACAGCCGGCAGAGATCAAGGAGAGCTGTTCTACTGCGTAGGCGTAGACCAGCGGTTCGTGTTCCTGGCCAATGGAAAGGACCGAACTGTTGACAAGCCCAAGCGGAAATCCCGCCGGCACATACGAAAGGTCCTTCGCTCCGAGACCAGAGTCGCCGAGAAACTGAGGACCGGCGGCAAAGTGCTCAACAGCGAATTACGAAGAGACCTGGCGTCCATCGCCAGGAGCATGCAAAGTAACGACCTAGGAGGGTAATCACTTGGCAAAAGACGACGTAATCGAAATTGAGGGCATCGTGGTGGATGCATTGCCCAACGCCATGTTCAAGGTGGACATCGGCAACGGACACACCATTCTGGCCCACATCTCCGGCAAGCTCAGGATGAACTTTATCAAGATCTTGCCCGGTGATAAAGTAACCGTTCAAATGTCTCCTTACGATCTGACCCAAGGCCGGATCACCTGGAGAAGCAAGTAAAATTCGAGGATTTCTATTCTCATATGGAGGTTAAACAGTATGAAGGTAAGACCGTCCGTTAAGCCCATGTGCGAAAAGTGTAAGGTCATCAAGCGCAAGGGTCGCGTTATGGTAATTTGCGAAAACCCCAAGCATAAGCAGAGACAAGGCTAATAGGAGGTGCTGAAAAAGTATGGCACGTATTTCTGGTATCGATCTTCCCCGCGATAAGCGTATCGAAGTTGCGCTGACTTATATCTACGGCATCGGCCCCGCCCGGGCCGCCAAGGTGCTTGAGACCACCGGCATCGACCCCGACATCCGGGTCAAGGACCTGACCGAGGATCAGGAGGCCAAGCTCCGTGACGTTATCGAGCACAACTATATCATCGAGGGCGACCTGCGCCGTGAGACCGCGATGAACATCAAGCGGCTCTCTGAGATCGGCTGCTACCGTGGTCTGCGGCATCGCCGTGGTCTGCCCGTCCGTGGCCAGCGTACCAAGACCAACGCTCGTACCCGGAAGGGCCCGAAGAAGACCATCGCCAACAAGAAGAAGTAAGAGGAGGGATATGTAATGGCTGCAAAAGCTGCTAAGAAGGTCATCAAGCGCCGTCGTGAGCGCAAGAATATCGAAAAGGGCGCGGCGCATATCCGCTCCTCTTTCAACAACACCATGGTCACCATCACCGACCTGAACGGCAATGCCCTGAGCTGGGCTTCCTCCGGCGGTCTGGGTTTCCGTGGCTCCCGTAAGTCCACCCCCTTCGCTGCTCAGACCGCGGCGGAGACCGCTGCCAAGGCGGCGATCGAGAACTGCAACCTGAAGTCCGTGGAGGTCTATGTGAAAGGCCCCGGCCAGGGACGTGAGGCTGCCATCCGGGCTCTGCAGACTGCCGGCCTGGAAGTCGTGATGATCAAGGACGTGACGCCCATCCCCCACAACGGCTGCCGTCCGCCCAAAAGACGTCGTGTCTGATTTTGTGATAGGAGGAAATTTGCAATATGGCTAAGAATATGCAGCCCGTGCTGAAGCGTTGCAGAACGCTGGGCGTTTCTCCTGCCGCAATGGGTTACAACAAGACTTCCAACAAGAACCCCGGCGGCCAGAGAAGAGCGAAGAAGTCTGAGTATGCCACTCAGCTGACTGAGAAGCAGAAGGTCAAGTTCGTTTACGGTATCCAGGAGAAGCAGTTCCGGAACTACTACGACAAGGCCGCCCGCCGTGAGGGCAACACCGGTGAGAACCTGCTGTCCCTGGTGGAGCGCCGGCTGGACAACGTGGTGTACCGTCTGGGCTTTGCCAACTCCCGCCGTCAGGCTCGCCAGCTGGTGAACCACGGCCACTTCACCGTCAACGGCAAGCGTGTCAACATCCCCAGCTACCTGATCAAGGTGGGCGATGTGGTGGCCGTCTGCGAGAAGAGCGTTTCCAACAGCTTCTTCAAGAAGCTGAAGGAAGACGATACGTTCGTTGCTGCCCCCAAGTGGCTCGACCGTGACAAGAACACCCTCACCGGTAAGGTCGTTGCTATGCCGACCCAGGCGGATATCGACTTCGACATCGCGGTCCACCTGATCGTCGAGTTGTACTCCAAGTGATCGACCCCCTGTTCGTTTGCATTTCACTGCGTGGGGCGGCCCGCCCCACACTTTTAAGGAGGGTTATGATTCATGGTAGAAATTGAAAAGCCCCGCATCACTTGTGCCGATTCCCCCGAGGGCCAGTCCTACGGCAAGTTCGTCGTGGAGCCTCTGGAGCGTGGCTATGGCATGACCCTGGGCAATTCCCTGCGCCGCATCCTGCTGAGCAGTCTGCCCGGATACGCCGCCACCTCCGTGAAGATCCAGGGCGTCCAGCACGAGTTCTCCACCATCCCCGGCGTCACCGAGGATGTGACCGAGATCGTTCTGAACGTCAAGCGCATGATCATGAAGCTCCACAGCACCGGCATCAAGACGGTGTATATCGACGCCGTAGGCCCCTGTGAGGTCACGGCCGGCGACATCAAGGCTGACAGCGAGGTGGAGATCCTGAACCCGGAGCTGCACATCTGCACCCTGGGGGAGGACGCTACATTCAATATGGAGATCACCTTGTCCCAGGGCCGTGGCTATGTGCCCGCCGATCGGAACAAGACCCCCCAGACCGTGATCGGCGTGATCCCCATCGACTCCATCTATTCCCCTGTGAACAAGGTGAATTACACGGTGGAGCCTTGCCGTGTCGGCGACAAGACCGACTTCGACAAGCTGACGCTGGAGGTCTGGACCGATTCCACCATCTCCGCCAAGGACGCTGTCTGCCTGGGCGCCAAGATCCTGTCCGATCATCTGACGGTCTTCACCAGCCTGTCCGACACCGTGAGCATCGGCTCCACCGTGGTGGAGAAGGTCTCCGACCGGCCGGACGCCAAGCTGTCCATGACCATCGATGAGCTGGATCTGTCCGTGCGTAGCTTCAACTGCCTGAAGCGTGCCAACATCAACACCGTGGCCGATCTGATCAACAAGACCGGCGAGGACATGATGAAGGTGCGGAACATGGGCAAGAAGTCCCTGGATGAAGTCCAGAAGAAGCTGGAGATGATGGGCCTGTCCCTGGCCAGCGAGGACACCGGCAGCAACAACTAATTATTCGTGTTAACCTTTATATAAGGAGGAAACGTTCATGTTTGGCACTCGTAAGCTGGGCAAGACCAGCGAACAGAGAAGAGCGCTCCTGCGTCAGCAGGTCACCGACCTGCTCCGCAACGGTAAGATGGAGACCACCTTTTACCGTGCCAAGGAAGTGCAGCCCATGTGTGAGAAGATGATCACCCTGGGCAAGAAGGGCGGCCTGACTGCCTACCGCCGGGCCATGGCCTACATCACCGACGAGGATGTGTGCCACAAGCTCTTCCACGAGATCGCTCCCAAGTACGCCGACCGCAACGGCGGCTACACCAGAGTGACCCGCACCGGCCCCCGCCGCGGCGACGCCGCCGAGATGGCCGTGATCGAACTGGTCTGATCAAATGGTCAGGGCCTGCCGTGATAAGCGGCAGGCCCTTTCTAAATGATCGTCGAGGATCGGAAAATACCTGGAAAAAAATAAAAAAAACCCTTGACAAATCCGGCTTTATGCTTTATTATATTGGAGTTGCCGCAAGGCCTGGAATCAGATCTGCTGCTATAGCTCAGCCGGTAGAGCGCATCCTTGGTAAGGATGAGGTCACCAGTTCAAATCTGGTTAGCAGCTCCAAAAAATACCGGGCAATTTTCCAAGCGAAAATTGCCCGGTATTTTTGTGCGCTTCGCGCTCTTTCTTCTCTCAAATTACCGTTTACAGACAAAAAAGTGAAAGGAGAGAAGACAGAAGCCCTAAGAAAAAAAGGACCCCCGGCTTTGCCAGACCTGAAACGCCCACGCCTGAGCCAGGCGTGGGCGTATCCAAGATCTAAGATAGCTCGTTCCCCCGGAGGCGTTGACCAGACGCTCCCGGGGGAACTTGAGAAAAGAGAGGAAGAAAATGAAGAGGGATGTTTTATCCTTTTTCTAGTATAAAATATCATATAGATATTAAGAAAAAACGGAAATTTTCTTAAGCAAATACTAAGTATGTAAAAATTTGGAATTGGAAATTGGGCAAATTTAACATTTGTTAATTTTATGTGACCCCTGGGCAGGGCTCTTGACTTTTGGGAAAAATGGAGTATAGTGAAGGTAAATGAATTAGCACTCTCGCCTAGAGAGTGCTAAAGACAAAGGAGTGTGTGCTATGGATATGAATGAATTGACTCAAAAGTCCCAAGAGGCCCTGCGGAGCGCACAGACCCTGGCCATCGAACATCACCACCAGACCTTGGAGCCGGTACATCTGATGCTGGCCCTGGTCCGCCAGGAGGGGGGCGTGGTGCCTCAGCTTCTGCGTCGGATGGGCATCACCGTAGAGAGCCTGGACGGGGCGCTGGCCCGGGAGCTGGAGAAGCTGCCCGGAGTCACCGGCAGCCGGGAGGCAGACCGCTTCTACATCAGTCAGGACCTGGACAGCGCTCTCACCGCCGCCCAGCGGCAAGCCCAGGCCATGCGGGACGCCTATGTTTCCGTGGAGCATCTGTTTCTGGGCCTGCTGGAAACTGCCCGGGGGAACTTGAAGGCCCTGCTGGACACCTATCGGATCACCCAGGAAGGGGCCTTGCAGGCGCTGCAGGCGATCCGTGGATCTCAGCGGGTCACCACCGACAGCCCGGAGGGGACCTATGAGGCCCTGTCGAAATACGGCACGGACCTTGTGAAGCGGGCCAGAGAGCAGAAGCAGGACCCGGTGATCGGCCGGGACGAGGAGATCCGAAACGTGATCCGGATCCTCTCCCGGAAGACCAAGAACAACCCGGTGCTGATCGGCGAGCCTGGCGTGGGCAAGACCGCCATCGCCGAGGGCCTGGCCCAGCGGATCGTGAAGAAGGATGTGCCTAAGAGCCTTCAGGATAAGACGATCTTCTCCCTGGACATGGGCGCGCTGATCGCCGGCGCCAAGTATCGGGGCGAGTTTGAAGAGCGGCTGAAGGCGGTGCTGCAAGAGGTGAAGCAGTCCGAAGGACGGATCATCTTGTTCATTGACGAGCTGCACACCATCGTCGGCGCCGGGAAGACCGAGGGCAGCATGGACGCCGGGAACCTGCTCAAGCCCATGCTGGCCCGGGGCGAGCTGCACTGCATCGGCGCCACCACGTTGGATGAATACCGCCAGTATATCGAAAAGGACCCGGCCCTGGAGCGGCGGTTCCAGCCGGTGCTGGTCCAGGAGCCTACGGTGGAGGACACGATCGCCATCCTTCGTGGCTTGAAGGAGCGGTATGAAGTCTTCCACGGGGTGAAGATCGCGGACCCGGCCCTGATCGCCGCGGCCACCTTGTCCAATCGGTATATCACCGATCGGTTCCTGCCGGACAAGGCCATCGACCTGGTGGACGAGGCCTGCGCCCAGATCCGCACGGAGATCGACTCCATGCCCACAGAGCTGGATGTGATCTCCCGGAAGATCGTGTCCCTAGAGATCGAGGAGGCGGCCTTGAAGAAGGAGGAGGACCCAGGCTCCAAGGCAAGGCTGGCAGAGCTGCAAAAGGAGCTGGCGGAGACCAGAGAGCAGTTCAACGCCCAGAAGGCCCAGTGGGAGAACGAGAAAAGCGAGATCGGCGACCTGCAGGCCCTGCGCCAGCAGATCGAGGACCTGAACCGCCAGATCGAGGCGGCGGAACAGTCCTATGACCTGGAAAAGGCCGCCGAGCTGAAATACGGCCGTCTGCCCCAGGCCCAGCGCCGTTTGGCGGAGCTGGAGCAGAAGGCCCAGAGCCGGAAGGAAGGGTCCCTGCTGCGGGACCGGGTGACGGAAGAGGAGATCGCCCGGATCGTGGAGCGGTGGACCGGGATCCCGGTGGCCCGGCTGGTCCAGGGCGAGCGGGAGAAGCTGTTGACCCTGGACAAGACCCTGAGCCAGCGGGTGGTGGGCCAGGAGGAAGCCGTCCGGGCAGTCACCGAGGCCATCCAGCGCAGCCGGGCGGGCATCCAGGACCCGGGCCGTCCCATCGGCTCGTTCCTGTTCCTTGGTCCCACCGGCGTGGGCAAGACCGAGCTTGCCAAGACCTTGGCCCAGGCCCTGTTCGACGATGAGCGCAACATGGTCCGGATCGATATGTCCGAGTATATGGAGAAATACGCCGTGTCCCGGCTGATCGGCGCGCCTCCCGGCTATGTGGGCTATGAGGAAGGGGGTCAGCTCACCGAAGCGGTGCGGCGGCATCCTTACTCCGTGGTCCTGTTCGACGAGGTGGAGAAGGCCCACCCGGACGTGTTCAACGTGCTGCTGCAGGTGCTGGACGATGGCCGGATCACCGACTCCCAGGGCCGGACGGTGGACTTTAAAAACACCATCATCATCCTCACCTCCAACCTTGGCTCTGAGTACCTGCTGGGGGGCATCAGCGAGGATGGCACCATCCGCCCCGACGCCAAGGCCCAGGTGGAGGCGCTGCTGCGCCGCTCCTTCCGGCCGGAGTTTTTGAACCGGCTGGATGAGATCGTGTTCTACAAGCCTTTGACCCGTCAGGATATGAAGTCGATCATCGACTTGCAGATCCACCGCCTGGGCCAGCGGCTCCAGGAGCAGCAGATCCACATCCGGCTCACCGACCGGGCCAAGGACACGATCTTGGACGCGGCCTACGATCCCCAGTACGGCGCGCGGCCTCTGCGGCGGTATATCCAGCATACCGTGGAGACCATGCTCAGCAAGCAGATCCTGGCAGGCCAGGTCCTGCCGGGCCAGACCGTCACCGTAGACGCGGAAGACGGACAGCTGGTACTGAAATGAATAAGTCCCCTGAACGGCGCGGCTTCGGCTGCGCCGTTTTGCCGGTTCTGCCCAGTTTGAACGGCGGTAAAAAGCCAAAAAAAGGCTTGATTTGCCATACAGATCGTGATACGATCATCAAAGATAATTGAGTTCTGCCGGGAAATGCTTATTTTTGCTCCGTTAGGCCATTGAAGGAGCGAGAATAAGCGTTTTTTTATTGGCGGATTATCGGAAATGAGGTGGAAAAACAGCGAAAGACCCATCACCAGGCAAAGTGAAAAAAACCAGCCCGCCGGGGACTTGATTTTTGTGTAGTAGGCCAGCGTTACACAAACGCTGGCCTGTTTATTTTTAAGGGAAACATATGTGGCTTTTATTAGGCACCACATTCACAGCAAGTTTTTTTGACAGTTTGAATCCGCCTGCCATCGCCCAGCAGATGCTTCTTCAGGCGATGGTCAGGAAGAAACGGCATATTTGGTTCTTTATCGCTGGCATCGGCAAGGCAAATCCGATCATGGGCTTGGCCATCTATTATGGGATCGCCGCGTGGGCATCAAAATTCCTTATGAAGATCGTAAATGCGTACCCACTGTATGTACATGGGGCGGGGGCAATAGGCGGCATGGTCCTTTTGGCGGCGGGGATCCGGCTCATCATCAAGACAAGGCAAAGCAACGCGGGCCGGCATGACCGTGACGGTGGGGAAGCCCAGATCAAAGCCCCTGCCCAGCTCTCTCCCATATCCTTGCTCATCATGGGGGCGGCTTTTTGCATGGTAGAATTGACCAGCGCGTTCCCGTATTTTGGCTTCTTGGCGCTGCTCACAAGCTATCATTTGAACTTCCCCCTGGCGCTGTTATTCATGCTCCTGTATAACTTCATGTATATGCTCCCACTGATCGTGCTCTATTTTGGATACAACAAATTGCAGGGGACGGCCACGATCAAAAGGATCGAACGGGTACTGGACAACGTGTCCTCCTACATCGTCCCGGTGGTGGTGAGCTTGGCAGGGATCATGCTGATCTGGTATGGCGCAATGGCCTTGTTCTGAGGCTGTGGAAGAACACATTTTAAGGAGGCGTTTTTTATGAATAGGATCATTACGATCAGTCGTGAATTTGGAAGCGGTGGCCGGGAGGTAGGCAGGCGATTGGCGGAAGCAATGAAGATCGCCTACTATGACCAGCAGATCGTGACCGCCTTGATAGAAAGGGACCCGGAAGCGGAGGCATACATTCGCTATATGGCGGCCCAGCGCCCGCTTCCTTTGCTCCCGATCACAACGGCCCGGGCGTTTGGCCTGCCAACAAACGACGCCGTGGCATAAAATCTGAACTTTTATTTGCAGGAGAGCAAGATCATACAGGAAGCGGCCGAGCGGTCCGACTGCGTGATCGTGGGACGACGCGCCGACTACATTTTGCGAGATCTGAGGCCCTTTCGATTGTTTGTATATGCGGATATGGCTTCCAAGATCGCGCGTTGCCGGGAAAAAGGAGCGGACGCGGAAGAGCTGACAGACAAAGCCCTGCGGCAGAAGATCATGTCCATCGATAAAAAGAGAGCGCGCTATTACCGATTCTACACAGACCAGGAATGGGGCGATAAAGGGAACGATGATCTGTGCGTCAACACCACCAACGCCCAGATCGGGAAGACCGTCCGGGCTATTGAGCGGTTCATCCTTTAAAACGGTGGCGGCTCCTGATCGATCCTATCCCATTGTCAACGCCCATGCGGCATCAGACCGCATGGGCGTTTGCTATGGCTGGTCCGGGGGCTCGTCGGTGACGAGCGTGCCTGGGCCTGGGCGGAAGGAGGACAGGACCTGGATGGGGACATGGTATTGCTTTGCCAGCTCCACGCTTCGGTCATGGAGGACCTGGGCGCCGCCCCGGGCCAGGGCCAGCATCTGATCATGACCGATCCGGTCGAACCGTTGGGCGTCGGGGAACTTCCGGGGGTCCCGGTCATAGACCCCGTCCACGTCGGTGTAGATCAGGCACTTATCCGCCCCAAGATAGGCCGCCAGGGCCACGGCGGTGGTATCCGAACCGCCACGGCCCAGGGTGGTGATCTCTCCTGCCTGGGATACTCCCTGGAAGCCAGTCACCACCACCGTCCGCCCCCGGGCCAGCTCCCGCCAGATCCGGTCCGTGGCCAGGCCGATGGGCCGGGCGTCCCCATGGGTCCCATCGGTGCGGATCCCCGCCTGGGCGGCGGTGAGGCTCACCGCGTCGACCCCCAGCGCCCCCAGGGCCATAGCCATCAGGGCGGCACAGATCTGCTCTCCGGCGGTCAGGCACATATCCAGTTCCCGGGGAGAGGGCCTGTCGGACACCTGCGTTGCCAGGGACAAAAGCTGGTCCGTGGTATCCCCCTGGGCGGAGACCACGACCACCACCCGGTGGCCCGCGCGAACATGGTCCGCCGCCCGGTCCGCCGCCGCGGCCACCCGCTGGGCGGTAGCCAGGGAAGACCCGCCATACTTTTCTACGATCAGCATCCCATCACCTCCGCTCCAGCCTATGTCGGATGGGGACGTTTGGTGCGGAAAAAAGCGGAGCAAGCAGCGCTCGCTCCGCAAGGATGCATCCGATCAGCCGGCTACCACTTCGGCCTTGATCACGCCGGGGGTCTGGATCAGCAGGGCCATCATCTCGTCCAGGGTCACGCCCATGTCGGTGGTCTCGGCGGAGATCGTCACCAGGGCGGTGCCGTTGGAGGGGGTGATGGAGTTGATGGTCAGCAGGTTGGTATTTTGCTGGGTAAAGGCGTTGAGCAGGGCGGAGAGCACTCCAGGCACGTCGTGGAGCACGAACTGGAAGGTGATCACCCGGCTCACATTGCTCTTCTGAAAGGGCTGTACCGCGTCCCGGTACTTGTAGAAAGCACTGCGGCTGATATCCGTGAGCTTGGTGGCCTCGTTGACTGTGGATGCCTGGCCCGTAGCCAGCAGACGCTTGGCCTCCGCGACTTTCAGAAATACTTCCGGCAGCGCGGAAGCTTCCACGATGTAGTATTTCGGGGAAGTGTTCATCATATCGACCTCCGAAGGAAAAAAGTAACACCGACAAAGTCGGTAAATGTTCGATCATTATTGTACCATATATTTTCATAAATGCAAGCATTGTTTTTTCGTACAAGGATAAATGTTCGCCGTGAACGGTCAAAATGCCGCCGCCGGATCGACTTCCCGGTGAAAATGTGGTATGATATAAAGAAAAGGGAGGCACGAGCATGACCTACACGGACCTGATCTTTGACCTTTACGGCACGCTGGTGGATATCCACACCCAGGAAGACCACCGGGTGTGGGAGAAGACGGCCCTGTTTTTTGGATACTATGGCGCAGGCTACGCCCCCGGCGAGCTGGAGGCGGCTTTCCGACAGCTTCTGAAGGAGCGGGAAGCCACCATGGGCCAGAGCTATGAGTGCTTCCCCGACGTACCTTTCGAGGAGCTGATGGAGGCGCTGTTCCGGGCCAAGGGCATAGAGCGCGGCGCCCCGGCCCTGGGGGTCCAGGCGGCCCAGCTGTTCCGGATCTGCTCTACGGACTATATCCGGGTCTATCCCGGGGCGGTGGAGGCGTTGGCGGCCCTGCGCCGAAAAGGGGCCAGGCTTTGGCTGCTGAGCAACGCCCAGCGGGTATTCACGGCGTTCGAGCTGGAGCACCTGGGGCTGGCACAGCAGCTGGACGGGATCTGTCTGTCCTCGGACTGCCGCTGCCGGAAGCCGGACCGGCGGTTCTATCAGGCGCTGGTGGAGGAGCGGGGACTGGATATACACAAGTGCCTGATGATCGGCAACGACCGGGATACGGACATCGCCGGGGCCAGGGCCATGGGGATCGCCACGGTCTATATGCACACCGGCCTGACGCCCCCGGACCAGGCGCCGGCGGACCCGGCGCTGGATCTGCGCCGGGCGGGGAAGGACTGCCGCCGTTGGGAATATGAAGGGGAGGACTGGCGGGAATTGGCCGGCCTTCTGGAAGAGCTGATCGGCTGAGCGCCCCATCGGTCCGAAAAAGTGGAGAAAAGTCTGGCAATATCCGAATGTTTTTGGCAAGTATCACAGTTGTAAATCCCTTCGGATCGGTTTATAATATACAGGTTGGACTTTATCACATCGGAGGATGTTTTTCCATATGAGCGAACGTAATGAAGCTTTAAAGCAGTATATCCAGCCGGGCCGCCGGATCCATCTGGTGGGCATCGGCGGCGTGTCCATGCGGCCGCTGGGCCTGGTGCTCCAGGGCATGGGGGTGATCGTCACCGGCTCGGACATGAATTCTTCCGTTTCCACCGACGAGCTGATCGCCCACGGGATCCGGGTGGCGATCGGCCACCGGGCGGAGAATATCCAGGGGGCGGAGTGCGTCATCCGCACCGCCGCCGCCCACAACGACAACCCGGAGATCCAGGCCGCCCGGGCCGCCGGGATCCCGATCTTCGAGCGTGCACAGGCCTGGGGCGTGATCATGCAGCAGTACCGCCACGCGATCTGCTTCTCCGGCACCCACGGCAAGACCACCGCCACCTCCATGATGACCCACATCCTCATGGCGGCTCAGTGGGACCCTACGGTGATGATCGGCGGATATCTGCCCATGCTCCACGCCGGCCACCGGGTGGGCCATGGGGACACGATCATCATGGAGAGCTGTGAGTATTGTGACTCCTTCCTGAATTTCTATCCCACCCTGGCGGTGGTGCTGAACATCGAAGAAGATCACCTGGATTACTTCAAGGACCTGAAGGCCATCGAGAACTCCTTCCACCAGTTTGCCCAGCTTGCCACCGACCGGGTCATCGCCAATGGGGATGACGCCAACACCGTGGAGGCTTTGGAGGGGCTGGATTACATCTCCTTCGGCTTCGGCCCTCAGAACCGGATCCGGCCGGAGAACGTGTCCCAGGACTACCGCCGCTTTGACGTGGTGTGTGACGGGCAGGTCTACTGCCATCTGGAGCTGCAGGTCCTGGGCCGGCACAACGTGCTCAACGCCCTGGCGGCGGCCGCCGCGGCCTGGGCTTTGAAAGTACCGGGAGAGGCGGTGGCCAGGGGCCTGGCGACCTTTGGCGGCGCGGACCGGCGGCTCCAATTCAAGGGAACGTACAACGGCGCGCTGGTGTATGACGACTACGCCCATCACCCCGGTGAGCTGGCCGCCACCATCGAGGCGGTGCGGTCCATGGGCGGGAAGCGGCTGGTCATGGCCTTCCAGCCCCACACCTATACCCGGACCCACGCCCTGTTCCAGGACTTTATCCGGGAACTGCGGAAGCCGGACGTGCTGATCCTGGCGGAGATCTACGCCGCCCGGGAGCGCAACGACTTAGGGATCTCCTCGAAAGACCTGCAGGCGCGGATCCCCGGCTCCTGCTACTGCCGGACGCTGCCGGAGGTCACGGAAAAGCTCCGGGCGCTGGTCCGGCCCGGGGATGTGGTGATCACCGTAGGCGCGGGGGACATCTACCGGGCAGGGGATGCCTTGCTGAAATGAAAAAGGACGGCCTGAGCCGTCCTCATACTGCTGGGTCGTAGTTTCCGCCAGGTATGCCCTGGCGGAACATACCGAAAGGGGATGGGCCATCGGCCAACAGCGCTCCTTTCAGTTCTCCAATACCAGCTTGTCCACGCCGGAGAGCTGGAATTCGTCCATGTACTGCTGCATCCGGGCCTGAATCTCGTCGTAGTTGTCCTCGGTGATCGGGGGATAGTCCATATCCCGCCGGGACAGCTCCTCGGCCAGGATCTCATAAAACACCGTGTCCTCATACACGCCGATCGCCTCGTGGATCCCGCCCTCGGTGTAGGCCTTGGAGGGGATATCCTGGCCGTTCCATTCCTGGACCAGGGCCTCCATCCGGTTTTGCCGGCACAGGCCGAAGAGCTTGCTCTCCAGGGCGTCGTAATCGGCGAACCGATCTTCGCCCCGGGTGGAATTGAGGATCCAGTTCCCGATGTATACCAGATCCAGGAGCCTGCGGAACTCCTTGGTGGTCAATTCGATCTGCATCCGTATCCCTCCTTTTCATGGATCCATTATACCAGTTGGGGCGTGTAAGTCCAGAGGGAAAATGTTAATTTTTTGCCGGGGCCGTTCCCAGAGAGCGGCCGGTCTGATGGAGGATAAAATGAAGAAAAATGTGATCCTTACGATCCAGGGCAAGCAGTATTACCACGACCTGGACCCGGAGGTGATCGAGCTGGTCACCGAAGGGACCCTGGAAAAGACGGAAGCCGGATGGACCATCTCCTATGAAGAGAGCGCCCTCACCGGCTTGGAGGGGGTCACCACCACCTTCCAGGTGGAGCCGGACAAGCTCACCCTGGAGCGCAAAGGGGCGCTCCAGTCCCGGATGGTGTTCCAGCTGGGGGTGCTCCATGAGTCGCTGTACCAGATGGAGGCCGGCGCCCTGATGATCGGGGTGTGCGCCACCAAGATCGCCTACAAGATCGACGGGGACGGGGGCACTTTGGACCTGACCTACGGCATCGATATCGAGCAGAGCGTCGGCGGTGTGGTGGAATATCATCTGGATATCCGGCCAAACCCTTGACAAAACCAGGCATTTTCGGGTATACTTATAAGGTGATAGAAAAGGCTGGGAAGAGAAGAGTACGCCGAAACAGCCGGTCAGAGAGCCTCGGTGGGTGGAAAGAGGCACGGCGCGGGCGGCGGAACATGGTCTCGGAGCCGGACGGTCGAGTAGTTTAGGCCGCCCCGGGGACGCCCGTTACAGCGCCAAGAGGCAGAATTTTCTGCGAAACAAGGTGGTACCGCGTCGTTTTTTCGTCGCCCTTGAGTTTTTCAAGGGCGATCATCTATTTTTTAGGAGGAGCCATATGACTGAGAAAAGACCTTATTACATTTCCACCGCCATCGCCTATACGTCCGCCAAGCCCCACATCGGCAACACCTACGAGATCGTCCTGGCCGATGCCATCGCCCGGTTCAAGCGCCAGCAGGGCTACGACGTCTACTTCCAGACCGGCACCGACGAGCATGGCCAGAAGATCCAGCAGAAGGCCGAGGCCGCCGGGATCAGCCCCCAGGAGTATGTGGACCAGGTGGCCGGCCAGATCCGCCGGATCTGGGACCTGATGAACACCACCTACGATCGGTTCGTCCGCACCACCGACCCGGAGCACAAGGCCAAGGTCCAGAAGATCTTCCGAAAGATGTACGAGAAGGGGGATATCTACAAGGGCAAGTATGTGGGCAAGTACTGCACCCCCTGTGAGAGCTTCTGGACCGAGAGCCAGCTGGTGGACGGCAAATGCCCCGACTGCGGCCGGCCCTGTGTGGACGCGGAGGAGGAGGCCTACTTCTTCCGGATGAGCAAGTACGCCGACCAGCTCATGGAGTATATCCAGACCCATCCCGACTTCATCCAGCCGGAGAGCCGGAGGAACGAGATGATCAACAACTTCCTCAAGCCGGGCCTTCAGGACCTGTGCGTGTCCCGCAGCAGCTTCACCTGGGGCGTGCCGCTGGACTTCGCCCCGGGCCATGTGAGCTATGTGTGGCTGGACGCCCTGTCCAACTATATCACCTTCTGCGGCTACGATCCGGACGGCGACCACGACGAGCATTATAAGCGGTTCTGGCCGGCGGATCTGCACCTGATCGGCAAGGACATCGTCCGCTTCCACACCATCTACTGGCCCATCTTCCTGATGAGCATGGGCGAGCCCCTGCCCAAGCAGGTCTTCGGCCACCCCTGGCTGCTGGTGAAGGGGGACAAGATGTCCAAGAGCAAGGGCAACATGATCTACGCCGACGATCTGGTGGAGCTGTTCGGGGTGGACGCCATCCGCTACTTCGTCCTCCACGAGATGCCCTTCGCCGCCGACGGCATCATGACCTATGAGCTGATCATCGAGCGGATCAACAGCGAGCTTGCCAACATCCTGGGCAACCTGGTGAATCGGACCATCGCCATGGACAACAAGTACTTCGGCGGCAAGATCATGGCCCCCACCACCCCGGAGCCGGTGGACGAGGAGCTGAAGGCCGTGGCCCTGGCTATGCCCGGCAAGGTGGCCGCTAAGATGGACGAGCTGAAGGTCTCCGAGGCGATCGACGAGATCTTCGTGCTGCTGCGCCGGGCCAACAAGTATATCGACGAGACCGCCCCCTGGGCCTTAGCCAAGAACGAGGCGGACCATCCCCGGCTGGGCACCGTGCTGTATAATCTGCTGGAGGCCATCCGCTTCGCCGCCATCGCCCTGGAGCCGTACCTGCCGGATACCGCCCAGCGGATCTTGGCCCAGCTCAACGTGGAAGACGGGGGCCTGGAGAGCCTGACCACCTTCGGCGTACTGCCGGTGGGGGGCCAGGTGGGGGCCGGGGAGATCCTGTTCGCCCGGCTGGACCCGGCGAAGAAGCTGGCCCAGATCGAGGAATTCAACGCCCAGAAGGCCAAGGAGGCCCTGCCTGCTTTGGAGATCGAGCCTTACACCGACCAGACCGTGGACTTCGACACCTTCTGCAAGAGCGATCTGCGGGCGGTGAAGGTCCTGGACTGCCAGAACGTGAAGAAGAGCGACAAGCTCCTGCAGTTCACCCTGGACGACGGCACCGGCACCCCCCGGCAGATCCTCTCCGGCATCGCCAAGTTCTATAAGCCTGAGGACCTGATCGGCAAGACCCTGGTGGCGATCGTGAACCTGCCCCCCCGGAAGATGATGGGCCGGGAGTCCTGCGGGATGCTCCTGTCCGCCGTCCACACGGAGAAGGGCGAGGAGAAGCTGAATTTGGTGATGATCTCCGACGATATCCCTGCCGGCGCGCGGCTGGGATAAGCCCTGCGCAGAACTGTTCCCCCGCCAAAGTCCGGCACGGACTTTGGCGGGGGATCTTTATCGTTTGGAACCTTTCCGGGGAAAAAGTTACAAAATGTTGCGTTTTACACAATACTGTAGTATAATGGAAAAAATGAGAAAATGGCCCGGCTGTCCGGGTATCCAGACTCGTTGAAAGGAGGACCCTCGCATGAAAAGACTGACCGCCCTGGCATGGATCGCGGCCCTCTGCCTGGGACTGCTGGTATACAGCCTGCTGGACGTGCCAAAGGAGGCGGAGCCGGTGTCCTCCGGGTCGCCCCAGCTCCAGCAGACCCTGGAAGCGGCGGAGACCGGTCTGTCCGTTTACGTCCAGGATCTGCAAGCCAGGGCCGCCTGGGCAGCCGCCGCCGGGAGCTATTCTACGCTGACCGACTGTGAAGTGACCCTATCGGATACGCCGGAGGCGGCACAGGTGATGGTATTTACCGATCTGTCCCAGGCCCGTTCCTGGGCGGACCGATGCGTCGATCTGTCCGCCACCGTGGCCTACGCCCAGCTGGTGAACTGGGATCTGGCGGCCCAGCGGGATGGAACGGTCTACGGCCTGCCTTTGGAGATGGAGGGCCATGGCCTGATCTGCAACACCCACCTGCTGGCGGGACACTATGCCGTTTCAGAGATCCAGGACTTTAGCAAGCTGGAGGAGGTGGTGGATGAGCTGAGCCGATCCGCCGTAAAGCCCTTCGCCAGTGCGGATCCGGCGGTGCTGGCCCGGCTGCTGCTGTCCCTGCCGGAGGGCGGACGGGCATTGGCGGACCTGTTTTTGGACAACGGCGGCACCTTTTCCACCACCGGGGTCCAGGAGCTGGTCCGCAGTCAGGCGGTGTTCTGCTTTGGCAGTACCGCCGAGCTTACGGAGGATATCAGCCTGGACATCCTGCCGCTGTGCCTGGACCATGCGGATGTCCAGGACCAGACGCTGTGTGTGACGGGGCGTCAGTACCTGTGTATCCGGGGCGATGTGTCCGGGGAGCAGACCGCCGCGGCCATGGCTCTGCTGGACCTGCTGGTGCTGCCCCAGGAGGACGGCACCACCCCCCTGGACCTGCTGGGGCGGCTGTCGCCCTACCGCCAGACCACGTTCACGTCCAACGCCCCGGAGCAGTCCCTTCGGGAGGACCTGGCGGCAGGGAAGGGCTGCCTGGTGCTGATAGAGCAGGCGCCTGAGGGGGCCAAAGAGGCCCTGCTGGCGTACCAGCAGGACCGAACCGATGAAAACTGGGCGAAGTTCCTGGCCTTCCGCCGATCTTCTCAGACGACGTAGAACAGCACGCAGAAGAACTGGAGCAGGCTGCCCAGCACCACGAAGATGTGGAACACGCTGTGCATCCACCGCTTTTTAGAGCCGATGGCGTACAGCACCGCGCCGATGGTGAAGCTGATGCCGCCAAAGAGCAGCAGCAAGAACCCGGCCGTCCCCAGCACCTCCAGGGTCTGCCCCATGAAGGGCAGGATCGCCCAGCCCATCAGGATGTAGCAGATGTAGGAGAAGACGTTGTACTTTTTCAGGTCGATCGCGGTCAACGTGATCGCCAGGGCCGCCAAAGCCCACTGGAAGGCGAACATCCCCCAGCCCAGCGCCGGGTACACCGGCACGAAGGAGGACAGGGCCACCACCGTGTAGGTGCCGGCGATCAGGGTGTAGATCATGCAGTGGTCCAGGACCTGGAGCACCTTTTTGCCGGTGCTGGGCCGCAGGCCGTGGTAGATGCTGGAGAGGGTGTAGGTGGCGATCATGCACACGCCGTAGATCGAGGAGCCTACCACCCCCAGGGCGTTGTGGTGGAGGGCAGCCACGATCACGCACAGCACCAGGGCGACAACGCCCAGCCCGCCGCCGACGATGTGGGTGACCATGTTCATGATCTCCTCCCCCCGGGTATAGTCCGGCAGTTTGCGGTCGGAGAGTTTGATCCGTTTTTTCATGGGAAAGGTCCGCCTTTCAAAAAGATGGCCTTATTATAGCACACCTGCAGGCGGAATGGTACTACATTTTGTTTTTTTGCCCTCTACCGCCGGTAGAACTGGGCGTAGAGTCAAATAATTGTTGACAAATGCCCGGTCTTCCACTACAATTCTATAGAAACCATGGCTGAGGTCGCGGTGTCCATCAGTACCCTCCGGGCGGGGCAAATGCCGGGGGCGGAAAGGGGCCACCGCCGAAGGGAGCGCCGGTGCCCAACGCCGCTTTCTGGGCCTGTGCAGAATATGCACAGGACTGTCGCCCCTTTTGGAGGGGTGGAGTGCTGACCAGGGGATATGGCGATGCCGATGCCCTTTGTCTGCGGACATGGGGCATTTTTTATCGAAGGAAGGACCGTTATGAAGAAGACACCCTTTATCACTTTGGAGAAGGCCCGGCAGATCGCCCAGCAGATCCCCACCCCTTTTCATGTGTACGATGAGGCTGGGATCCGGGCAAACGCCCGGGCTTTGAGGGCCGCCTTTTCCTGGAACCCGGGCTTTCGGGAGTATTTCGCGGTGAAGGCCACCCCCAACCCCTACATCCTGAAGATCCTCAACGAGGAGGGCTGCGGCTGCGACTGCTCCAGCTACACCGAACTGCTGCTGTCCGAGGCGGTGGGCATCACTGGCCACGATGTGATGTTCTCCTCCAACGTGACCCCGGAACTGGATATGCGGAAAGCCTATGAGATGGGGGCCTACATCAATCTGGACGACGCCACCCATGTGGACTTTCTGGAGCGGATCGTGGATCGGATGCCGGATACGATCTGCCTGCGGTATAACCCCGGCGGATCCTTCTCGATCAGCAACACCATCATGGATATGCCCCGGGACGCCAAGTACGGCATGACCGAGGACCAGATGGCCGGGGCGATCGCCCGGCTGCAGAAGCTGGGGGTGAAGCACTTCGGCATCCACGCGTTCCTGGCCTCCAACACCACCACCAACGAGTATTACCCGGAGCTGGCCACCAACCTGTTCCGCCTGGCGGTGCGGCTGCAAAACGCCACCGGGGCGCATATCGCGTTTATCAACCTTTCCGGCGGCATCGGCGTGGACTACCGGCCGGAGCAGCCTGCCTGCAATATCGCCGTGATCGGCGAAGGGGTCCGCCAGCGCTATGAGCAGATCCTGGTCCCTGCCGGGATGGGAGATGTAGCCATCTACACCGAGCTGGGCCGGTTCATGCTGGCACCTTACGGCCACCTGATCGCCAGCGTGCTCCACCAGAAGCACATCTACCGGGAGTATGTGGGCCTGGACGCCTGCGCCGCGGACCTGATGCGCCCGGCCATGTATGGGGCCTATCACCACATCACCGTGCTGGGCAAGGAGGACGCGATCCTCGACCACGTTTACGATGTCACCGGCGGCCTGTGTGAGAACAACGACAAGTTCGCCATCGAACGCAGCCTGCCCCAGATCCAGGTGGGGGACCTGGTGGCGATCCACGACACCGGCGCCCACGGCCATTCCATGGGCTACAACTACAACGGCAAGCTCCGTTCCGCCGAAGTGCTCCTCCGAGAGGACGGTTCGTTCCAATTGATCCGCCGTGCGGAAACACCTGCCGACTACTTCGCCACCCTGGACTTTAGCCCCTTCCAGTTTTCGACAAAATTGTGAATATCATACAAACGGCCGCCGATTATTTCGGCGGCCGGTATACTTTCTTTACAAAAATTTAAGGTGATTTCTCGGCCTGCCTATGCTATAATAGCAGTGGGGATGGGGCAGGTCCGCCCCGGCTCCACTGTCAGCGTAATGAGGAGGACCTATGAACAACATACTATTTTTCCTGACACCCAAGGCCATGTGCTGCTATGTGTACAGCGATCACACCATTCGCCAGGCCCTGGAAAAGATGGAAACTGCCGGTTTCGCGGCTCTGCCGATCCTCAGCCGCCGGGGAGAATATCGAGGCACCCTGACGGAAGGAGACCTGCTGTGGGCCTTGAAGAATATGTGCTACATGGATATGCGCCAGGCGGAGGCCCATCGGATCACCGAGATCTCCCGCAGGAGGGACAATGTGCCTGTCCGGGTCACCACGTCGATGAAGGACCTGGTGGCACGGGCCAGTACCCAGAACTTCGTTCCCGTGGTGGATGACAAGGACACCTTTATCGGAATCGTCACCCGCCGGTCGATCATGGAGTACTGCATGGGAAAGCTCTTCAAGGAAGAAGAATAGGAAAATGGCTGCCTCAGGGCAGCCATTTTTGCATGAAAGCCCCATCCGTTGGAAACAATGGGGGAAGAGCGTCGGAAGAGGGGATGGATATGGTTTGGATCACTGCTGTCTGCCTGGTGCTGGCCGGCGTGCTGCTGGCCAGTTACTATGCCTACCGGGTGGCCTTCTATGCCCGGGGGGACCACCAGGCAGAGCTGTACCTGCTGCCCCTGGGGGAGGAACATGAACAGCACCGCCCCCAGATCCGGGAGCAGATGGACCGGCTGAAGGCCATGGACTATGAGCCGGTGCGGATCCGTTTCTTCGACGGGAAGAGCCTGTTTGCCCGGTACTATCCCGGGCGGGAAGGAGCGCCGGTACACATCCAGTTCCACGGCTACCGCAGCAGCGGCATCCGGGACTTCTGCGTTGGCGCCCAGGTGGTCATGGAGCTGGGCCACCATGTGCTGTTGGTGGACCAGCGGGCCCATGGGCACAGCGAGGGAAGGACCATCACCTTCGGCATCAAGGAGCGCCGGGACTGCCAGCTGTGGTGCCGGTACGCCCGGGACCGCTTCGGGCCGGACCGGCCCATGGTGCTGTGGGGGGTATCCATGGGCGCGGCTACGGTGCTCATGGCCATGGAGCTGGCCCTGCCGGAAAATGTGCGGGCGGTGATCGCGGACTGTCCCTATTCCGACCCGAAAGCCATGATCGCCCGGGTGGCCGGGGCCATGGGCCTGCCGGCCAAAGCTGCCACCGGCTGCTGTCGGATCGGGGCGCTGGTGTATGGCGGCTTCCGCCTGAGCCAGGCCACGGCGGTGGGGGCGGTGGCCCACGCCCAATGCCCGATCTTGCTGATCCATGGGCTGGAAGATCGGTTCGTCCCCTGGCAGATGAGCCAGCAGATCCAAAAGGCCGCCCCGGAACAGATCTGTCTGGAGCGCTTCCCGGAAGCCGGCCACGCCATGAGCTGCTTCCAGGACCCCCAGCGGTACCGCCAGGTGGTATCCCGGTTCCTGAACGCCCATTTGCCTGCATAAGAACACAAAAAAAGCCTGGCCGTGGACCACGGCCAGGCTCGTGCTATGTGGGGACTCAGAAATAAGAGGGGATATCGCCGCCTGGGGGCAGGGAAGGATCGTCGGTATTCTCCGAAGGCTCACTGGGCTCTTCCGGATCGCTGGGCTGTATGGGGTCGGTAGGATCGGTGGGGTCGGTGGGCCCTGGCTCCAGCGCGATCACCACCTGGTCCCGGGACGCGTAGCTGGAGGTGTCCACCAGGGTGGAGGAGAGCACTGTGCCGGTGCCTTTCTCCAGCTTATCCACAGAGGTCTGGACCTCATAGCCGGTGATGCCGGCCTGGAGGATCTGACCGGTGGTGTAGCCCAGGATGTTGTCCTTGTCCACGATCTGGACCCGCTCCTGGTATTCCAGGGTCTCCACCACTTCGGTGACGATGCGGATGGTGTAGTCCAGTTTGTCATTGCCCAGCAGCTGCACGGTGACCTGGCTGCCGTTGGCCTGGGCGATGATCTTCACAGGGGCGCCGGTGTTGTTGCGGAACCGCAGGTCCTGGATGCCCCAGTCTACGTAGGCGTCCAGGCCCAGGGGGGCGTAGCTGGTGGCATACTGGCTGTTGTGACGCTCCAGGATGTCCAGATCTGCCAGCAGGGCGCAGTAGTACAGGGCCGAGGCGGTCTGGCTGACGCCGCCGCCCAGGACCAGGGTCTCCTTGCCGCCCCGCAGTTCGCTGACCTGCTGGTAGCCCTTCTGGGGGGTGCGGTCGCCTACCACGTTGTTGAAGGAGAAGGTCTCCCCGTCCTTGATCACGATGCCGTTGATCGCTTCGGCTGACAGCCGCAGATTGGTATCCCGGGCGGTGCTGTTGCCGCTCTGGTTGGCGGCGGTGTAGGTGGCCAGGCTGTCCCGGAACAGGTCCTTGACCAGCTCTGTAACGGTGACATTGGGCATGAGGAAATCCAGCTGGATCTGGATGGTCTCGCCGTAGCCGGCGTTGTCGATCATCTGCTGGAGCACAGGGATGCTGAAACCGTAGCCATAGACCTCCGGGGTGGCCTCGAAGGTCACATCGTCCAGCACCGCGTCCGCGGGGGCGATGCAAAACTGCTGGAACAGCTCGGCGGCCACCGGGCGCTTTGGCTCGGAACGGGTGGGCGGCTCATACTCTACGGTCATCTGGTTCAGGCTGTAGGCGTCCAGTACCCGGTCATAGATGCTCCCGGCATCCAGGATGTAGTCCGGCTGGCCCATGGTGATCACCAGGGTCTGGTGGTCCGCCTCCAGATCCGGGTACTCCGGATCGTAGGCCGGGCGGTCGCCCTCCAGGTGGGCCTCCGGCTGGATCATGTGGCTGGAATAAGTGTCGCAGAAGGTCTGGATGGTGGCCTGGATCTGATCGAGATCCAGGGACAGGTAGGGCAGCAGGGCGATGGTGTGGGTGCTCTGTTCCGCCTGGCGCACGGCCTGGGCATACTCTTCGTCACTGCCGCCACGGCCGTAGCCATAGGCGGCGTCCACCACCGCGTCCACATCCAGTCCGGCGCTGGTGTCCGCCGGAGATAGGCGGATCTGATTGCCCGGCAGCTGGACCACCATATCGGTCTGGCTGAAGGTCTTGTCCGTGGCCAGGTGGAGGGCGCTTCTGGCCTCCTCCGGGGTCATGCCGCCCAGGTCGATCCCGGCGGCGTAGACATTGGGCAGGATCTTCCCATCGTCCCGGACATTGCTCCGGCCTGTCAGCCAGAATACCAGCACCACGATCAGCACCGCCAGCAGCACACAGCCGCCGCCGATCAGCGCGGCCCGCTGCTGCATCACCGCTTTCCGGCGGGACGCCATCTGCCGGGAGGTAGGCTGGCGGCCGGCAGGGGAGCGGGTGGGACGGCGTTTATCATTGGAAGCCTTCCCCGGGCTCTTCTTGGGCCGGGAGGCGTCAGGATTTCCCATATATCAGGATCGGCTCCTTTCTGACAGCGGCAAAGGCCGCATAGATACAGTCATTGTACCATAAGATCGAAAAAATTCAACGGTCAAGAAGTAAAAAGTCTGGCCCCGCCGGAAAGTTGACGGTTTCTTCACAATTCCATCACGGTCCCCAGCCGCTGGATAAAGGCCTTGCACTGCTTCAGGCTGTCCGTCCCGGAGCGGAGTTTCAGCCGCAGGGTCGGCTCCTTGGCGGTGGCCAGGAAGGTCAGCCGGGCCTTGTAGTCCGGGTCGGCGCAGATCTTGGACACCGCCTCGAAGTTCAGATCCGTCATGGTCAGCAGCACATCCCCGGCCTTTTGCCGGATGTCCTTGATGTGGCACTGCCGGGCATTGGCCCGAAGCAGGGCGATGTCGATCAGGTTCAGCACCCCCTTGGGCGGGTCGCCGTAGCGGTCCACGATCTCGTCGAGAAGGTCGTCCGCGTCCTCCTGGTTTCGGATCGCCGCCATCCGGCGGTACAGGTCCATCCGCTCCTCGCCCCGGGACACATAGTCCGGGTCCACATTGGCGGTGACGTTCAGGTCCGCGGTGCACTCCGGGCTGCGGGGCTGTTCTCCACGCTCTTCCAGCACCGCCTCGTCCAGCAGTTTCAGGTACATATCATAGCCCACGCTCATCATATGGCCGGACTGCTCGGCGCCCAGCAGATCTCCCGCGCCCCGGATCTCCAGGTCCCGCATGGCGATCTTGAAGCCGGAGCCGAACTCGGCAAAGTCCCGAATGGCGGTGAGCCGCTTTTCCGCCACCTCCGACAGGTTCTTGTCCGGCTTGTAGGTGAAGTAGGCGTAGGCGTGGCGGGTGGACCGGCCCACCCGTCCCCGAAGCTGGTGGAGCTGGGACAAGCCCAGCCGGTCGGCGTTCTCGATGATCAGGGTGTTGGCGTTGGGGATATCCAGGCCGGTCTCGATGATCGTGGTGCATACCAGCACCGAGATCTCTCCGTCGGCCATGGCCTGCATCACATCCCCCAGAGCGTCCTCGCTCATCTGGCCGTGAGCCACGGCCACGTTCAGTCCGGGGATCCGCCGGCGGAGAGCGCCGGCGCACTGGTCGATGGTATCGGTGCGGTTGTGCAGGTAGTAGACCTGTCCGCCCCGCTCCACCTCCCGGCGGATCGCGTCGTCGATCACCCCGGTGTTGTGCTCCATCACGAAGGTCTGGACCGGATACCGGTCGGAAGGGGGCGCTTCGATGGTGGACATATCCCGGATCCCGGACAGGGCCATGTTCAGCGTCCGGGGGATCGGGGTGGCGGACAGGGTGAGCACGTCCACCCCCTTGGACAGCTCTTTCAGCCGCTCCTTATGGCTGACACCGAAGCGCTGCTCCTCGTCCACGATCAGCAGTCCCAGGTCCTTGAACTGGACCGACTTTTGCAGCAGTTTGTGGGTGCCTACGATCAGGTCCACAGACCCGGAGCGAAGGTTCTGCAAGGTCCGCTGCTGCTCCTTGGCGGATATGAACCGGCTGAGCACGTCGATGTTCACCGGGAAGCCCCGGAACCGGGCCACGGCGGTCTGGTAATGCTGCTGGGCCAGCACGGTGGTCGGCACCAAGATCGCCACCTGCTTGCCGTCCATCACCGCCTTCATAGCCGCCCGGAGGGCCACCTCGGTCTTGCCGAAGCCCACGTCGCCGCACAGCAGCCGGTCCATGGGGGCAGGGGACTCCATATCGCCCTTGATCTCGGCGATACAGCGAAGCTGGTCGTCGGTCTCCGGGTAGGGGAAATTGTCTTCAAATTCCTTCTGCCAGGGGGAGTCGGCGGCGAAGGCGAAGCCGGGCTGGCGCTTCCGGGCGGCGTAGAGCTGGATCAGCTCTCCGGCCATGTCCTTGGCGGCCTTCCGGGCCTTGGCCTTGGTCTTCTGCCAGGCGTCGGACCCGATCTTGTTGAGCCGGACATTGGCGTCCTCACCGCCGCCGATATATTTGCCCACCATATCCAGCTGGGTGGCCGGGACGAACAAGGTGTCGCTGCCCTGGTAGGCGATCTTGATATAGTCCTTGATCGCCCCGTCCACCCGGATCCGCTCCATGGCCACGAACCGGCCGATGCCGTAGTTTTCGTGGACCACCAGATCCCCCGGGGACAGGTCGGTGAAGGAGTTGAGCTTCTGGCGATTGGTGGCGGTCTTCTTCGTCTTCCTGGGCTGTTCCCGCTTGGCGATCAGCTGGCCCTCGGTGAGCACCGCCAGCCGGATATCCGGGTATTCCATGCCGTAGGGCAGGGTCCCCTCGGACAGCAGGGTCTGGCCGGGCTTGGGCATGACATCCAGAGGGATGCACAGCATGCCGGACAGGTTCCTGGTACCCATCATCTCCTGGAGCATCTCCGCCCGGCGGCGGCTGCCGCAGAGCACCAGGCAGGAGAAGTCCTGCTTTTGATAGTGCTGCAGGTCGGCGATGGCGGTGTCCAGACTGCCGCCGTAGCTGGGCAGCTGCTTGGCGACCATGGGCAGCAGGTGCTTTGGCCGGTTCTCCTCCGGGTAACTGCTGCCGCCGAAGCTGTCCAGGTACACCAGATCCCGGCCTGCCAGACGGCGGCACAGATCCTCCCAGGTGCACACATAGTCGCACAGTTCCCCAACCAGGGTGCCGCCCTGCAGCAGGCTGTCCAACTGCATCCCGATCTCCTCGGTCCGGGTATGTGCCCGGCGGCGCAGGCTCCCCTGGTCGCACACCACGATCAGCGCCTCCTGGGGGACATGATCCATGGCGGTGGCGAAGTCTGGATAGATCAGGGCCATATACCGATCCGCCGCCGGGAAATGCAGGCCGTTTTCCAGCTTTTCCAGGTCCTTTTCCAGGGTCTGGATCAAAGGCTCGTTTAGATTTTTCCGCCGCTTCTGGCGGCCGATCTGCTTTTGAAGATCCGCCCGCAGGCCCTCCAGCCCCTGAGGATGGAGCCGGGGCTGCGTTTCGCCTACCGGCAGGATCGTCACCGCCTGGATGTTCTCGGTGCGCCGCTGGGTGGCCGGGTCGAACCAGCCCATGGCGTCCAGATCATCTCCGAAGAACTCCGCCCGCACCGGCAGATCCCCGGCAGGGGAGAAGATGTCCAGGATGTCCCCCCGGACGGCGAACTGGCCCGGCCCTTCCACCATGCCGCACCGGCTGTAGCCGGCCCCGGTGAGCTTTTCCAGAAGCGCTTCCAGGCTGTAGGTCCGGCCCACCTCCAAGGTGAAGGCGGCCTCGTTCAGCACCTGGGGGGGCATGGTCCGCTGGCTCAGGGCGTCCCAGGTCATGATCTGGAGCCGGGTGTTGCCCTGGCCCAGGTCCCACAGCTGGCGCAGCCGCTTCTGCTCCCAAGCCCGGGAGACCACCGCCGTGTCGTACAATGTCAGTTCCCGGCTGGGGAGGATGGGGACGGTCTCCCCCAGGAAGGCGTTGAGCTCTTCCTGGAGCCGCCGGCCGGCCATGTCGTCCTGGCACAGCGCTACGATCGGCCGCTGGGTATGGCGGTACAGCGCCGCCAGAACGTGGCTGCGGCCGATCTGGCTGATGCCGGTGACGGCAGCGGTCTGGTGGTTGGCCGTGGCCTCCAAAAGGGCGGCGTATTCCGGCAGGGATCTGAGTACATCGAGTAGTTTTTCCATGGTCCACCTCAAATGGGAGCGGCTTTGCTCCACGTGACAATGCGGAAAGGGGGCTTTGCCCCCTTTCCGTGGTTCGACAAATTGTTACGGCTGAGAGCCGTTGAAACGGTCCGCCGCCTTAGGCACCCCATCGTCCACGATCGTCAATGCCGCGTCCGCCGCCCTTGAGAGGGCGGACTCCAGGGCTTTTTCCTCCTGGGCGGTGAAGCCTGAGAGGACCCAGTCCGCCAGGTCCTGATCTGGATGGGCTTTGGCCCCCACCCCGATCTTCACCCGGGGGAAGTCCTGACTGCCCAGCTCGGCGATGATCGACTTGATCCCGTTGTGTCCACCGGCGGAGCCGTTGGGCCGGACCCGCAGACGGCCGGGGGGCAGGGAGATGTCATCAAAGAGCACCACGATCTTCTGAGGCGGGATGTTATAGTAGGCGGACAGCTGAAGCACCGACCGGCCGGACAGGTTCATATAGGTCTGAGGCTTGAGCAGAAACAGCTTTTTCCCCTCATAGCCGGTCTGGCAGTACAGGCCCTGGAACTTGAGCTTGTCGATCTTACAGCCCAGCTTCTGAGCCAGCACATCGAGCGCCCGAAAACCGGCGTTGTGCCGGGTGTGGGCGTAGTCCCGGCCTGGGTTGCCCAGGCCCACGATCAGCCAGTGCTCTTTATCGGATCTGAACACCGCTCAGAACAGGTCGGCGATGGAAGTACCGCCGTGGATGTGGGAGATGGCCCGGGCGAAGATCGGGGCCACGTCCAGGAACTTGATCTTACCGCTGGCGGTGTTGCCGGTCTGGGGGATGGTGTTCAGGAACAGCATCTCCTTGATCGGGCTGGCCTCCAGCCGGTCATAGGCGGGGCCGGACAGGACGCCGTGGGTGGCGCAGGCGTAGACCTCTTTCGCCCCGCCTACTTCCACCAGAGCCTTGGCGGCGTTGCACAGGGAACCGGCGGTGTCCACCATATCGTCGTACAGGATGCAGATCTTGCCCTTGACATCGCCGATCACGTTCATGACCTCACACTCGTTGGCCTTCTGGCGGCGCTTGTCTACGATGGCCAGGCCCATATGGACCTTGGTGGCGAAGTTTCTTGCCCGGCCCACGGATCCTACGTCCGGGGAGACCACCACGAACTCATCGTGGTTGAAGGAGCCCTCGGGGAACTTCTCCAGATAGTAGTTGACGAAGGTGGGGGCGCCCAGCAGGTGATCCAGCGGGATGTCGAAGAAGCCCTGGATCTGGTTGGCGTGGAGGTCCATGGTCAGCACCCGGTCGGCGCCGGCCACGGTGATCATGTTGGCCACCAGCTTGGCGGAGATCGGGTCCCGGCTCTTGGCCTTCCGATCCTGACGGGCGTAGCCAAAGTAGGGGATCACGGCGGTGATCCGGCCGGCGGAGGCACGGCGGCAGGCATCGATCATGATCAGCAGTTCCATCAGATGGTCGTTGACCGGCTTGCAGGTGGACTGGATCAGGAACACGTCAGCGCCACGGACAGTTTCTTCCAGGGTCACGGAGGCTTCGCCGTCGGCGAAGGTCTGGACCAGGCTCTGGCCCATGGGGAGGCCCAGCTCTTTGCAGATGGTCTCGGCAAAGGCGGGGTTGGAGTTGCCGCAGAAGATCTTGATGTTGTTACCGTACGCGATCATTTCATGTACCTCGCTTTTTCATGATATGGCTGTACCCAACAGCACGAACATTTCATCAGTATTATACCATCTTAATGGTAAAAAAAGCAATACACAGCCCAAAAGCATAACGCCGAAAAAACAGGGAAAAAACCAGCCCGATCCTTACGTTTCGACAGTATACCGCAAAAAATGCCCCTGCAGATCCAAAAGACCGGCTTTTTTCCATATCTGGGCAGAAGGGGAGGCAGGGCGGGATCCGAGCGTCCGTGGCGGTCTTGACAGGGCCTGCCGGGCCGTGCTATGATGGGAAAAACGCATCAGAGGTGGATGAACATGATCCAACGCACCAAGGGACGGATGGCCCTTTGCGCCGTGTTTTTGGCGCTGCTGCTGGCTTTCATCTGGGGCAACTCCGCCCTGCCCGGCCAGCAGTCCGGCCAGGTCAGCGGCTGGGTGGGGGCGGTGCTGGAAACGCTGCTGCCCTTCCTGGACCTGAACAGCCCTCAGGGGCTGCACATTTTGCGGAAACTGGCCCATTTCTCCGAATTTGCCGCCCTGGGAGCGTGCCTGGCCTGGATGGGGGCCATGACGGTGCGGCCCTCTGCCCTGCGGCTGGGTCTGCCCCTGCTGGGAGGCGTGGCGGCGGCGGTGGCGGACGAAACGATCCAAGCCTTCTCGCCCGGCCGCAACAGCAGCCTGGTGGACGTGGCGATCGACTCTGCCGGTGTGGCCACCGGCCTGGCGGTCTTTACCCTGGCCGTCTGGCTTTGGCATAAGCGAAAAAAATGATATACCCGGAGGGGAGGATCCCTCCGGGCATTTTTCACGCCAGCTGGCTTTTGTTGTATTGCAGGGTGTAGAGCTGGTAGTACCGGCCGTGCTGTTTCAGAAGCTCCTGATGGGTGCCTTGCTCCACGATCTTGCCGTGGGACAGCAGGATGATGTTGTCCGCGTGCTGGATCGTGGAGAGCCGGTGGGCCACCACCAGCATGGTGCCGATGTTCTTCATCTTGTCCAGAGAGTCCTGGATCAGCAGCTCGGTCTCCGTGTCGATGTTGGCGGTGGCCTCGTCCAGGATCATCACCGAAGGCCGGTGGACCACCGTCCGGGCGAAGGACAATAGCTGGCGCTGGCCGGCGGAGAAGTTGTTGCCCCGCTCCCGTACCGGCTCGTCCAGGCCCTTGTCCAGCTTGGAGATGAAGGAGTCGGCGTTGACATAGTGGGCCGCCTCCTGGATCTGCTCTTGGGTAAAGTCTTCCCCCAGGGCGATGTTGCTTCGGATGGTGCCGGAGAACAGGAACACGTCCTGGAGCATCTGGCCGAAGTGGCGGCGCAGGGAGGCGATCTTGATCTTTCGGATGTCGATGCCGTCGATCAGGATCTGGCCCTTCTGGATGTCGTAGTTGCGGCAGATCAGGCTGAGGATCGTGGTCTTGCCGGAGCCGGTGGACCCGACGAAGGCCACGGTCTGCTTGGGCTGTACCTTGAAGGACACCCCCTTGAGCACCCACTCTCCCGGCTCATAGGCGAACCACACGTCCCGGAACTCGATCGCCCCCTGGATCTGGGGCAGGTCGATCGCGTCCGGCTCGTCCACCACCTCCGGCTCCATGTCCAGGACGGTGAAGATCTTCTCCGCCGAGGCGAAGGACCGCTGGAGCATATCGAACTGTTCCGCCAGGGTCTGGATCGGGTTGAAGAATTTGGAGATGTACATATAGAAGGACACCACCACGTCGCTGGTGATCGTCTGGCCCAGCAAGGACCAGCCATCGATGTACCCTCTGGCGCCGATGTAGAACAGGAACAGGTTGGAGCTGATGAAGAGCATATACACCATGGGCCGGAAGATGCCGAAGACGAACATCCGCTGATGCTTGACCTTTTCCAGCCGGTCGGAGCGCTGGCGGAACTCCTGCATCTTCCGATCCTCCTGGCAGAAGACCTGGGTGATCTTCATGCCGGACAGGTTCTCCGACAGGAAGGTGTTGATGTCGGTGGTGGCGTCGCTGACCCGGCGGTGGACCTTCCGGGAGAACCGGCGGAACACCAGGGTGAACAGCACCAGCACCGGCACGAAGCACAGCACCATCAGCGTCAAAGCGTAATTCAGCAGGAGCATGGCCCCCAGCACGCCGAAGATCACCATGATGTTCTTGGCCAGGGTCACCAGGATGTTGGTGAACAGGTAGCTGATCGCATTGGGGTCGTTGCTCACCCGGGTGACCAGCTTGCCCACCGGGATGTTGTTCAGCTGATCATGGGACAGGGACAGGATGTGGGTATACACATCCTCCCGGATCTTGGACAGGATCTTCTGGCCGGTCTTTTGCAAGATCATGGCCTGCAAGTAGGTGCACACCAGGCTCACCACCAAGATCCCCGCGTAGACGCCCACCCGGATATACAGGTCCCGGAGCTGGAACTCGTCCCGCACCACACGCTGGATGTCGCCGATCAGCAGGGGAGAGAGGACATCGTAGGCGATGGAGATCAGCATGACCACCACCACCGCCACGAAGCTCTTCCAGTAGGGCCTGGCGTAGTGGAGCAGGCGGCGGATGATCTGGGTGTCCTTCATATGCCGGTCGGAGGTCCGTTCCTCCCCCCGGCGCAGGTCCGTCAGGTAGACCACCAGGAACACCAGGGAAAAAACGCCGATGATCGCCCCCACGATCAGTAAGGGCAGATAGTCAGACATGGCCCTCGCCTCCTTCCTCCTCCTCCAGCCGCTGGAGCTGGACCATGTTGTTATAGGCCGGACACCGTGCCAGCAGCTCCTCATGGGTGCCTACCGCCGTTAGGCGGCCTTCCTCCAGGAACAAGATCTTATCCATGGATTCGATGGTGGAGATCCGGTGGGCGATCAAGATCGTGGTCTTGCCTGCCCGGGTGGCCCGGAGGTTGTGCAAGATCGCGTGCTCGGTCTTGGTATCCACGGCGGAAACGCTGTCGTCCAGGATCAGGATCGGCGCGTCCTTCATCAGCGCCCGGGCAATGGAGATCCGCTGCTTCTGGCCGCCGGAAACGGTGACGCCCCGTTCGCCCAGCACCGTGTTATAGCCCTGGGCGAAGCCCTGGATGTTTTCGTGGACGTCCGCCAGCTTGGCGGCTTTGATCACCGCCTCCCGCCGGTCGGAGCGCATACCGAAGGAGATGTTGTGCTCGATCGTATCAGAGAACAGGAAATTGTCCTGGGGCACATAGGCGCAGGCCGCCCGCAGGTCCCGGATGGACACGCTGTTCACGTCCCGCCCGTCGATGAACACGGTGCCGTCAGGGACGTTGTAGGTCCGCAGCAACAGATCGACCAGCGTGGTCTTGCCGGAGCCGGTCTTGCCCACCAGGCCCACGTTCTCACCGGCGTGGATGGTGAAGCTGATATGCTCTAAAGCGTCATACTCCCCGTCCGGGTAGCGGAAGCACAGGTCCCGGAACTCGATATCCCCCCGGACCTCTTCCAGAGGCGCCACACCGGGCTTGTCCACCACATCCGGCCGCTCCTCCAGCAGCTCGCTGATCCGGGCCAGGGAGGCCCGGCCCCGGGAGGTCATGTCGATCAGCTCGGACACCGCCATGATCGGCCAGATCACCGCGTTGAAGTAGCCGATGAACTCCACCAGCTCTCCGGCGTTGAACCGGCCCAGGTACACCAGGTAGCCGCCGTAGCCCAAGATCACGCAGACCACGCTCTCCACGAACAGCATGACGAACACCCGCAGCAGCACCGAGGACTTGGTATGGTCGATGTTGGCGGCCTCGTTCTCCTGGTTGATCTTCTTGAAGGCCATCAGCTCTTTGGACTCCTTGACGAAAGCCTTGATCACGGCGATGCCGGAGAAGGTCTCCTGGGCAAAGTCCGACAGCTTGGAGAAGGCCTCCTGGCGCACGTCCCACTTCTTCGTCATGTACCGGCCCAGCACCGTGGCGGCGGCCAGCAGGAAGATCATGGGGATCAAAGACAGCACCGTGAGGAAGGGGTCCATCTTCCACATCTTGATCACCGCCATGATCCCTAAGAACAGGGCATCGAAAAACATCATGATGCCCCAGCCGAAGCACTCCTGCACCGTGTCCAGGTCGTTGGTGAACAGGCTCATCAGGTCGCCCACCTTGCTCCGGGCGTAAAACTCCTGGCTGAGCCGCCGGGCGTTGTCGAACATCCGCAGCCGCAGGTCCGCCTCCACCTTGATGGCGGCGCCGAAGAAACAGATCCGCCACAGGAACCGGCCGGCCACCATAGCCAGGATGATCCACACCATGGGCATACAGATCTGCTCGAGCAGCACGTCCATGGTCAGCTCTACCATGACGCCGTCCACTTCCACCTGGCCCATATGTACGCCGTTGACCACCATCTGATACAGGTTCGGCACCAGCAGCTGCATATAGTCTACCACGATCAGGGAAAACAGGCCCAGCAGCAGTACCGGCAGAAACCGCAGATAATAGCGGCGGATATGCTTGCCAAATATCATCGCTCTCACGCTCCTCTCTCGCTTAATTCAAGTATCATATCATAGTTTTATATATTTGTCTATAGACGATCCGTTGTAAAAAGGCAAGAGCCTGTAGGTGTTACAATGATATGTGACAGAAAGGAAAAATAAAAAAAGTAGCGAATAGGGATGGCATGTGCTAAGGTCAAGTTGTCCAGACAAGACTGAAAGGCAGGTGCCACCCTATCCGCTATGAATAAGATAACACAGGACATGCGGTTTAAG
>CALXFQ010000005.1 GCA_944387625.1 uncultured Oscillospiraceae bacterium | reverse complement strand
GATGGCGGTGATCCAGGCGGTGGGCTTCTTCTTCGGCCACGGCAGCGGCAACTACATCTCCCGGGAGCTGGGCAAGCGGAACTACCCGGAGGCCAGCCGGATGGCCGCCACCGGCTTTTACTACGCCCTGATCGCCGGGGCGCTGATCGCGGTGCTGGGCACGATCTTCCTGGAGCCTTTGGCCTATCTTCTGGGGTCCACGGATACCATGCTGGAGCACGTGAAGGCGTATCTGCAAATGATCCTGATCGGCGCGCCCTGGATGTGCGCCTCCTTTGTGCTGAACAATCAGCTGCGCTACCAGGGCAGCGCCGCCTACGCCATGGTGGGCATCGTCACCGGGGCCGTGCTGAACATCGCCCTGGACCCTCTGCTGATCTTCGTGTTCCGCATGGGGGTGGCCGGGGCGGGCCTGGCCACCATCCTCAGCCAGGCGGTGAGCTTCGGCCTACTGTACATGGGCTGTGCCAAGGGCAGCAATATCCATATCCATTTTCGCAACGTCCAATGGAAGCCCTTCTACATGGGCCAGATCGTCCGGGGCGGTCTGCCTTCCCTGGCCCGGCAGTCCCTGGCCTCCCTGGCAACCATCAGCCTGAACCACGCCGCCGGCGGCCATTCCGATGCGGCGGTGGCGGCCATGGGGGTGGTCCAGCGGATCATGATGTTCGGCTCCTCCGCCATGATCGGCTTCGGCCAGGGCTTCCAGCCGGTGTGCGGCTTCAACTTCGGCGCTGAGCTGTACCACCGGGTGAAGGAGGGCTTCTGGTTCTGTGTCAGGACCTCCCTGGTGTTTTTGATCTTGATCAGTGCTCTGATCTACTGGCAGGCCCCCGCGCTGATCCGCCTGTTCCGGGACGATCCGGCGGTGATCCAATGCGGCACCGCCGCCATCCGCTTCCAGTGCCTGACCTTCCCGGCCCAAAGCTGGATCGTGATCAGCAATATGATGGAGCAGTCCATCGGCCGCACGGCCAGCGCCACCTTCCTGGCGGTGGCCCGGCAAGGGGTGTTCTTCATCCCGGCGGTGCTGATCCTGGACCGGCTTTTCGGACTTACCGGCCTGCAAATGGCCCAGTCCGCCGCGGACATCTGCACCCTGGTGTGCGCCATCCCGATCCAGCTCCATGTGATGAAGACCATGGACGCCAGACGCTGACCCCACAGCCCCCGGCCTTTGGACCGTGGAAGACTTCTTCGGGGCTTTGCGGCAAAGGGCCGCAGTCTGCCGCGCGCGATCTGCACGCCTTTTTCATACAAATACACACTTGCGCCCTGAAAGGTATTTTCCGCCTGCGGGCGGCAAACACCGCGATGCTTTTTGACAGTCTAAGCCCCCGGACCATTGGTCCGGGGGCTTGGTGCTTCAGTTCGCGATCGTATTGTGATGGCAGGGAGGGCTGTTTTCATCCAGCGCCTGGAAGGTATAGCCGTTGGCCACGCCCCACTGGAGGATCCGCTCCACCGTATCCACGCTGTTGGCCCAGATGTCGTGCATCAGCACCACCGGGTACTTCTTCTTCTGGATCCCCTGGATCACGTTGTTGAAAAACTCATCCGAGGAGATGTTGCCGCCGCCGCCGTCGCCGCTGTCCACGTTCCAGTCGAAATAGCGGAAGCCCTTGAGCTGCACCGACTTCACCAGCCGGGACATGATCCCCTGGTTGTACTTCATGCTCACCCGGTTGGAACTGCCGCCGGGGAAGCGCATGAGCCAGGTCTTCACGCCGGTCTGTTCATAGATGATCTGCTGCATGGCGTACAGATCTTCAAAAAACGCCTCATCGCTGGCATAGATCTGGCTGTATTGGTGGGTCACCGAGTGGATCCCCACACTGTGGCCCGCCTGGACGATATCGTCCAGCAGATGGATGTATTTTTCGTTGTTGACCACGAAGAAGGTGGCCTTCGCCTGGTATTTGTCCAGGATCTGCAGAAGTTTTTCGGTATGCTCCCGGGGGCCGTCGTCAAAGGTCAGGTAGATCACCTTTCCCTCAGGCTCCACAGGATCCGGCAGTTCCAGCGGCTCCACCACCACGGTCCGCTGGACCTGGGCGGTATTGCCGTAGGAGTCTGTGACCTGATAGGTCAGAACATATGTACCGCTTTTATAGGCATTCACAGATCCCTGGACCTGGATCTTGGCGGTCAGGTCCCCATCCACATTGTCCATAGCCGTGCAGCCCGGATCGGACCAGCCCGCCCCTTCCGTGATCTGGATCTTTTCCTCGCCCAGCAGTGTCAGCACCGGCGGCCGGGGATCTTTATACTCGATCGCCCGCTCCACCTGGGCGCGGTTGCCGGAGGAATCGGTGACGGTGTAGGTCACCACCCCGTCTAGTTCCTGCCGCTCCACCCGGTCGGTCAGGTCTCCGTCGCACTGGTCATAGGCGGTGAAGCCCTCCTCCTGGTAGGGCTGCCCCGGCAGAGTATAGATGTCCGGATCGTTCTTCAGCTCGATCACCGGCGGGGTGGTATCCACCACCTCCACGGTCCTGCTGACGCTTCCCTTCCGGCCCTCATACTCGGCGGTATAGACGATGGTGTACCGGCCCAGGCGGTGGACATCCACGGTCCCTTCCGCTTCCACCTCCAGTTCCAGGGGCTCCTCCCCGTCCCGGAGCAGAGCCGTGGCCCGCGCGCCCGGATCCTGGAAAGTCTGGCCGTACTCCAGCGTTATCGTTTTATCCCCCAACAGCTCCACGACCACCGTATGATCCTGCCGGGACGACAAGCCCCAGCAGACCACGCCGATCGCGCTGACGATAGCGATCAATACCAAGATCTGCGCCCAGCGGCTGGTCCTTTTTCTCCGCCGCCGCCTCCTGCGCCTTACATTCAACTGCATTTCTTCCATGCCCTTGCTCTGCCTCGTTTATGTATCTATTTGGAAACCATCCCAGGATTTTACTGGTCGTGGATCATTCTATCATCAGCATACTGTTATGTCAACTACAAAACGTAACCATATCCGGCACTGCCGTAAGCGGCAATGCCGGTGGTCCCCATCAAAACAGAGGCTGCAGCTCCAGGTCCAGCAACACCCATTCCACGCCCTCCGCCCGGTCCGCGCCATAGCGGATGCACAGCACGATCACCCCATCCTGCAGCTGGGCGCTGCAATGCTCCGCCCCCTGGGGCAGCGGATAACGATGGTCGTAGACCAGGCCATCCACGGTGAAGATCTGGATGGCCGACCGTCCCTGATCGTCGATCCCGTCCACACAGTACATCCCGGTCTGCCGGTCATAGGAAAAGGTCGTACCGACCACCCACACCGGCTGGGATCTGTAACGCCCTTCCTCGTCGATAACGCCGAAGGTGTTCCCATCCTCACCGCTGCGGAGCACGCCGGCATAGCCGTCCTGGAAAGACAACGTGGGGATCTTCTTCGTTCCATTCATCCAGTCGTCCAGCTCCAAGGCCCAGGGCCGGGACAGTCCCAGGGGATCCTGGAACTTGATGGATGTGCCCTGCCGCCATTCCAGCCAAAGGTCCGAGGGATGCTCCAGCGCCAGGTCCCCAGGCAGTCCATCCACCAGTTGACCGTTCACCAGGTCCACATATCCATCCGGGGCAAGGAGCCTGCCGTCGTCATAATACAGCTCCGCGCCCCAGCCGTCCGGGTCATGTTCTTGGGCAAAGGTCTGGTTCAGGTCCAGATACGCCATGGACATGGGAACGACCCATTGGAGCGACGCGTCCAAAAGCCCAAGGCCATCCTCTCCCTGGACCATGATATAGCCATCGGCAAAAAATCGTGCCTGCTGGAGCCGGATCGCCGAGTGCGTAAACAAAAACTGTTCACCGCCAAAACGCTCCGGGGTCACGATGGTGCCATCCTGGGTGCACAGGCAGACCCGTGCCGGGTCATCTTCGCTGCTCACCAGCGCCAGGCCATTGCAAAAGCCTCCCCCACCCAGATCATCGGGAAGATATCCCTGCTCCAGCCGGAACAAGATCTTCCCGTCCCGGTCGATACACAGGACACGCCCATCAGACTTGTGCTGGATGAACAGTTTTCCCTCCTGGACACGGCTCAAAGGCTTGATGTCTTCCATGGATACCATGTCCTGGACGACCGGCGGATCCGTCACCCGGCTCCCATCGGTGGAGATCGGAGGCTCGGTCTGGGAGGGCTGGGGGTCGTTTCCCGGCGCGCAGCCGGTCAGGCACATCGCCAGCAGCATCACGATGCCACACCAACGTTTGAACATGGATCTCCCTCCTATGCCTCGGCAGCAGCGCCGGGAAAGAATGTCCCACCAGGCACGGTCCGCGCCCAACGGTGACCATTGATACTATTATGCTACCATAAAGCCGATCTCATTGCAAGACAGGATACTTCTTTTTTCTTCCATTTTGACCAGGAAGGGACGTCGGGAGAAGACCGGCGCAGACCGGCTTCCCGGTGCGTCATTTATTCGGCCAATTGGGCCGCCAACGCCATGGTGACGCTGGCACAGCGGTGGGCCGCCAGCCGTTCAAAGGCAGGGTAATCCATGCTGGCGGAGTGGTCCGCCTTGTCGGAGATCGCCCGGATGATCACACAGGGCACCTGATTGCGGTAAGCGGCGTGAGCGATGGCCGCGCCCTCCATCTCCGTACACAACGCCCCGGTGTGGGCCACGATCTGATCTTTCACCGCCGCGTCAGCCACGAACTGATCCCCGCTGGCCACCCGGCCGGAACAGACGTGGCCGGGATAGACCGCCTCTCCCGCGGCCAGGGCCAGCCGTACCAGCGCCGGATCGGCGGGGAAAGCCTCCCCATCCATTCCCGGCACTTTGCCATGGGGGTAGCCGAAGTGGACACAGTCAAAATCATGGTACATGGCGTCCTGGCTCACCACCAGGTCGCCGATATCCAGCCGGGCGGACAAAGATCCGGCGATGCCGGTGTTCACCAGGTGGGTGATGCCGAAGCGGTCGCACAGGATCTGAACACAGATCGCCGCGTTGACCTTGCCGACGCCGCACCTTACCACCACCACCTCCAGGCCGCTGAGCTTTCCTTCATAAAAGGTACTGCCAGCCACGGTGACGGACTGTTTTTCTTCCATGGCGCCAAACAGGCTCTCTACCTCCTGCTCCATCGCGCCGATGATGCCTAACTTTTTCATATTGCGCTCCTTTGATCCGGGTAGACCAGACGGTCTTCGGTGATGTTTTCCAACAGCGCCCCATAGCGCTTTGCCCAAAACCGGGCCATGGGCAGGTCCATGTCCAGATAGTGACCACACGCCTCGGGACTGGCGCCGGGGACCTGTCCTTCAAAACCGGCGATGAAGCGGAAGCAGTCCCGGACCAGGGGCAGCACCTCCCGGGCCGTCCGATCCCCGGCCAACAGCAGATAAAAGCCGGTGCGGCAGCCCATAGGCCCAAAGTAGATCACCTGGTCCTTCCACTGCTCCTGACCACGCAGGAAGGTAGCGCCCAAGTGCTCGATGGTATGGATCTCCCCGGTGTTCATCACCGGCTCTTCGTTAGGATCCGTGATCCGCAGGTCGAAGGTGGTGATCGTCACCGCCCCCACAGCGTCCTTCCGGGATACATACAGGCCGGGTTTGAGTTTGATATGGTCGATGGTAAAACTTGCGATGGGCTTCATGTGCTCCTCCTCCTTTTTCTCCATCATACCCCAGAACCTTTCCAAAAGCAAGGATCTTCTCGTTCAACCGCCAGTTGAGTGGCAAACAACCGGCAGTTGAGCCGCATCTGATCCAGATCAAACGGATAATTGATAGCATTTGCCCCAGGCTTATGCTATGATAGGGCCAAAACAGAAGGAGGATACCATATGGACTATACCCTTGGAAAACGGATCGCCGCCCGGCGAAAAGCCCTGGGCCTGACCCAGGAACAGCTGGCGGAAAAGCTGGGGGTCACCGCCCAGGCGGTGAGCAAGTGGGAGAACGATCAATCCTGCCCGGACATCTCTGTGATCCCCAAGCTGGCGGATATTTTCGGCATGACCACCGATGAGCTGCTGGGCCGGGCCACCATGACCCAGGTCCACACACCCAAGCAGGAGGAGAAAAAGGAGGACGACGATAGCGGTTTCCATTTCCAATGGAACAGCGGCCGGCGGCACTGCATCTCCTGCGCGCTGTGGCTGATCGCCGTGGGGGTCCTTTATTTGGTCAGCACATTGCTTGAGCTGGATGTAGGGTTCTGGCAGATCACCTGGCAAAGCGCCTTTTTGTTCCTCGGCCTGACCATGACCCTGCGCCGCCCATCCTTTACCTCCCTGGCCCTTCTGCTGTGCGGCGGGTACTTCCTATTCACCAGCTTTGCAGATCCGGGCTGGGAGCTGGATGGGAAGATCGTTTGGGCGGTGGTGCTGGTGCTCCTGGGCCTGAGCCTGCTGCTGGGCGCCCGGCGGCGGTCCTCTCCCCCATTCTTTCGGTTCTCCAACAAGAACACCCGGGTCAGCTACGACCAGGAGGAAGGGCGGTTCCACTGTGGCCTGGCCTTCTCTGAGCTATATAAGCAGGTGGAGATGCCGCTCCTGGCCGGGGGCGAAGTCGACTGCTCTTTCGGTACGCTGACGCTGGACCTGTCCGGGGTCCGGGATGTTCAGGATGGGTGCGCCATCCAAGCCAATTGCAGTTTCGGGGATATCATTTTGAAAGTCCCCCGCCGGTTCCAGGTGCAGATCGTCAACAGCGCGGCCTTTAGCGGCACCGAAACAGTGGGCCATCCGGATCCGGACACGGACAAGTCGATCTGTTTGGAAGCCTCCGCCAGCTTCAGTCATATCCGGGTCGAATACATCTAAAAAGCCTGCGGAGTTTGCCGCCCGCACACGGCAAAAAGTTCTTGATCTTTTCCTCCAGGACGCGTCCCTGGAGGAAAGTATTGCCCTGACTGGGGCTCAGCTGTCGAAAAAGTTGCCGCCGGACCGTTCCGGCGGCAACTTTTTATGCCGGTCCATCCAGGTATTCCCGGATACACTCCAAAAAATCCTGGCCGTACCACTGGGCCTTCAGCTGGCCCACCCCGGAGACCTGGCGGAACTGGGACATGGTCCTGGGCTTGCGCCGGGCCATGTCGGACAAGGTGGCATTGGAGAATACGACATAGGCCGGCACCTGGGCCTTTCGGGCCAGCCGGCCGCGTACCTCCCGAAGCCGCTGATAGAGGGCCTCGTCCTCCTCCGGCACCACGTCCCGACGGGCCGCCGGCGGCTCCTGCCGCTCTTCCAGGGGCTTGCGCATGGTCACTTCCTGCCCCCGGAACAGGACCTGGGCAGCCTTGGGCGTCAGGCGCAGAGCCTGGTGCGTCTGGTCGGTGACAAGATACCCTTCCGTTTCCAGCTGATCCGCCATCTCCCGGATCGGGGTCCGGGCTACGCCGCGCATCAGTCCGTAGGTGCTGAGCCGGTCCAGGCCCAGTTCCAGCACCCGCTTATCCCGGCTCCCACGAAGCACCCGGCCTGCCAGGTCGATCCCCACGCCGTAGCCCAGCTTTTCATGGATCTGCTGGACGCAGGAGAGGATCATCTTCGCCTCCCGGGTGATGTCCACGGTGATGAAATTGCCCTTGCAGGTGCCGCAGCTGCCGCACAGGAGCGGGTGCTTCTGGCCGAAATACTCCAGGATGTAGCCCCGCAGGCACTCCCCGGTGCGGCAGTAGCCCACCATGGCATCCAGCCGTTTCAGGTCCTGCGCCCGAACGATCGCCCGGGTCTGGGGGTCCAGATCCTCGTTATCCGCGGAATTTTCGATCAGGAATTGGGCGGTGCGTACATCCCCCCGGCTGAACAGCAGGATACAATCCGCCGGGCTGCCGTCCCGGCCTGCCCGCCCTGCCTCCTGGTAGTAGGCCTCCATGCTCTTGGGCATATTGTAGTGGATCACGAAGCTGACATTGGATTTATCGATCCCCATGCCGAAGGCGTTGGTAGCCACCATGATCATTTTCCGGTCGTACAGGAAGTCCTCCTGGCTCTGCGTCCGCTCCCGCTCCTCCAATCCGGCATGATACCGGGCGGCGGCGAAGCCGTGGTCCAGCAGGAACTGGCACACCGTTTCCACGTTCTTACGGGTAGCGCAGTAGACGATGCCGCTTTTGTCCCGACGCCGCTCCAGCGCGGAGAGCAGGGCCTGGTCCTTCCTCTCCGGCTTGAGGACCTGGAAATACAGATTTGGCCGGTCGAAGCCGGTAACGGTCCGTACCGGGTCCCGCAGTCCCAGGAGCCGCTCCACATCCTGGCGGACCTGGGCCGTGGCGGTGGCGGTAAAGGCCCCCACCACCGGCCGCCGGGGCAGACGCTCCGCGAATCCCGCGATCCGCAGATAGCTGGGCCGGAAATCCTGCCCCCACTGGCTGATACAGTGGGCCTCGTCCACCGCCACCATGGAGATCTTCAACCGGGCCGCCACGGAAGCGAACCCCGGCTGATCCAGCCGTTCAGGCGCCACATAGACGATCTTATACATCCCTGCCAGCAGATTTCGGTACACCAGCTGGATCTGCTGGGGGGTCAGGGTGCTGTTGATATAGGCCGCCGGGACGCCCATGCCTTTCAGGGACATCACCTGGTCCCGCATCAGCGAGATCAGCGGCGAGACCACCAGCGAGATCCCATCCATCATCATGGCCGGGAGCTGATAGCAGATGCTCTTTCCTCCCCCGGTGGGCATGATCCCAAACACGTCCCGGCCGGAGAGGATGCCGTCCACCATTTGCTCCTGTCCGGGGCGAAATGTGCTGTAGCCGAAGCATCTTTGCAGTATCTCATATTTATCCACGGTCATCCCTCCGCCAAAAACATCGCCTCCGAACCAAGTCGGAGACGATGTTCCGATATCCGATCATTCAGGTCTGATGCCTGGGCAGGCCCCTCAGAAGCCACCGGTAGGCTCAGGCGGTCCCACCTCTACGCCATCCTTGGCAAAGATCATCAGTTCCCCCTGGCTGTAAAGGTACAGCACGCCATCCTCCACCCGCAGGGATACCACATAGTCCTCGACCTCCGGGTTCCAGATCTTCTCGGTGGTCCACAGGACCTCTTCCATGCCCTCCGGATCGGCAAGCACGGCCACGCCGTCTTGCTTCAGTTCCACATAGACCTTCCGGGGGTCCACATCCATCTGTTCAGGCGTAAAGACCTGGGCGTTGTAGCGCATATAGCGCAGATAGTATATACCGTAGGTATCTGAAGGATCGGTGGCCGTGGTGCTTTCATCAGGGTCCGTAGGCTCAGGGTCCTCGTCAGGATCTGCAGGCCCGGCAGTCGTGCCGGAAGACTGGCTCGTGTCGGACGAGCCGGTGTCCTTGGGGCCGGTATTTAAAATATCTTCCCCATCGTCCCTGCAGGCGCAAAGGCAAACCAGCATCACCAGGGCCAGGGCCAAAGTCAGGATGCTTCTCAACCGATCCATACCGATCTCTTCCTTTCGTCAAATGCCGCCGTATAAGCGCTTTCCCAAATCATACCATCCCCAGGCCCCCGTGTCAAGTCAGGAAAGCGCAGGACAGCGCCAGCGTGCTGTCCTATCGGCGCTATCGAGCTGTTTCATTTTCACCATGTCGGTGGGCCAGCCCTTCCTGATATAGGCAGACCAAGTCAAAGAAGAAGGATTCCAGCTCGATATGGTCCCGGACCGGCTCATGGATCTTTTCCCCGTCCGCCAGGGCGAAGGACAAAAAGCAGGCGGCCTCTTCCGGGTGGGCAGGACGGCGCCGGGAAGGCCGGTATCGTTCCAGATAGTAGTTCAGGGAATTGGTGCCCAGGATGTGATACAACTGCGCCACATCCTCATCCGGGACCATACGCACCAGATCCGTCCGCCGGTCCCGGCCGGGGATCTGGCAGTCCGCGGACAGCTCCCATCCCTCCTCCAGCCGCTGGAGGCGGAAAAAATAGCATCCCCGGCTGTCGCTGTGGCTGCGGGAGAGGCCCAGGCTCACCAGATCTGAGAAGGTACGCTTCGGGACCTGCCTTCTTTCGGCCATGATCTTCCCTCCTTCCGGGTCAAAGCGCAAAGGGACAGCTCACCAGAGCTGCCCCTTTCAAACCGCCATTATTTCTCCACGACCTCCAGCAGTTCCATGGGGCACACCTTGACACAGATGCCACAGGCGATGCACTTGGACGCGGGAGCCTCCGGCTTGAGGACCATGACCTTCATCGGGCAGGCCTCCACGCACTTGCCGCAGCCCACGCACTTCTTCTTGTTGATCATGTACACGCCGGTCTTGGGGTTCTGGGTGATGGCCTCGTGCTCGCAGGAGCGCATACACTTGCCGCACTGGATGCAGGTCATGGGCTTGGCGCCGCTGCCCTTGGCCACGATGCGGATGCAGCTCAGGTCCTGGTCGAACTCCTTATAAAACGCCTCAGAGCAAGCCCGGACACACTCCAGACAGGCCATGCACTCGATATCTTTCTTAACTGCCAGCTTCTTCATCGCAAAGAACCTCTCCTTTACTTTTTTGCCCTTTCATTATACACACAGATGATCAAAAATGCAACAGCAAAACCATAAATATGGCAAAAGATGATCGATCTGTCTTTCCCGGATCGTCGTATTTTGCCAGGGTAGAACAGATCCTTTCGGGGATAATAGCACTGTGACAGATAAAAAGGAGGGATCGACATGAAAGCCATTCTTTGTGCCGCCGCCGCTGTGGCGCTGTTGTTCACCCTGAGCGCCTGCCGGGACAACATCGAGGACGAGACCCTGATGCCCACACACACCACGGCGGCGACCCAGCATACCACGCATCCGACCACTACGCCCACCACCACGCCCACCGTGCCAACCCACGACACCACCACGTCCACCACCGGCCCGGAAGCCACCCATGGTACCGATACCACGGACCATACCAACGACTTCCAGGACGGCCATGCTGGCACCCAGTCCCGGTCTTGAACCGGGGCTTACATACCCCGAAACCTTTCCAGCCATCTTGCCGCCCAGGCGGGGCATACTATTGTCGAAGGGAGGGAGAAACATGGACATGAAGGGTCTGGCGATCTCCATGGGGATCGGTGCCGCCGCCGGCGCGGTGGCGATCATGATGATGCCCCGGAACAACACCGCCCGGAAGCTGGCCAGCAAAGCCGCAACTCAGGTAGAGCAGGCGGCCAGCAAGCTGGGCACCGCTTTGGAAAACAAGCTGGAAAGCACCCTGAACTAACAGGGAAAAGCCCCCACAGAAGCAGGCTGGGGCCTGCTTTTGTGGGGGAATTATGTTCGTCAGGACCCGGTGGAGCCGAAACCGCCGGTCCCGCGCCCGGATCCGGACAGCTCCTGGGCCTCTATATACGGCGGCGTGAGCACCGGCGTGATCACCAGCTGGGCGATCCGCTCCCCATGCTCCACGGTCTGGGGCTGACTGCCGTGGTTGTAGAGCACCACGATGATCTGCCCCCGATAGTCGCTGTCGATCACCCCCACCTTGTTGGCAGGAGCCAGGCCCCGCTTACAGGCCATGCCCGACCGGGCATACACCAGTCCGGCACAGCCCTCCGGCACTTCCAGAGCGATCCCGGTGCCGATCCAGGCGCTCCCGCCCGGCTCGATCGTCACCGCTTCTTCCAGACAGGCATACAGATCTGCCCCGGCGGCCTGGGCGCTGCCGTAGCTGGGCAGCTTGGCCTTCGGGTCCAGTTTTTTTACACGGATCGGCTCCATTATTTGATCCCCTTTCCTTCTCCCTGCCAGTCCTGCCACAGGACCACCCGGCCCTGGGCCAGAGAGGCAGGCACATCGATCAGCCGTTGGTTCCGGGAACCCCGGAACCGCAGGGACAGATCTTTTTCCTCTTCGATGAACGGCCCGTCCACCAGCACGTCCAGATGCCCCAGATACTCCCGGACCGTGGCCGGATCGCCGATCCGCCCTGGGGCCAGGTCCCGGTCGAACAAGTATCCTGAGAAGGTCCAGATGGTCTTCTGGGGGTATTTTTCCCGGACCTGCCGAAGCAGCTCCACCACCGGCCCCTGGTTCTCCGGCTCGAAAGGCTCTCCCCCCAGCAGGGTCAGCCCCTGGATGTAATCCGGGGCCAGCATGGATAAGATCTGGTCGATGGTCTGCCGGGTGAACGGCTGTCCGTATCCAAAGTCCCAGGCCACCTGGTTGAAGCAGCCCTTGCAGTGGTGAGTGCAGCCGGAAACGAACAGGCTCACCCGGACCCCCGGTCCGTTGGCGATGTCGCAGTTTTTGATATTGGCGTAATGCATAAGTCCTCTCCGCTCTATCTCGGGGCCAGCCCCGGTCTTGGCTCTATTATATCAGCCCCGGGGAAAAAGTAAATATATAAAGGCTTGCCGCAAGGATCCCCGCGGCAAGCCTTTTTCGTTATCCCTTCACAGACCCGTCGGTCAGCCGTCCTCTTCCTCGTCGTCGTAGGTGAACTCCAGGGTCTCGCCGCACTTGTCGCAGACGATGCTGCCCCGCTCCAGGGTCTCCTCGTCGAAGTCGATCACATTGCCGCAGGCGCACTCCACCTCATAGATGGTGGTGTCCTCGTCGCCGAAGTCGAAGCCCTCGTCGTCGAAGTCTTCCTCGTAGTCGTCTTCGTCCTCGTAGTCGTCGTCTTCGTAGTCGTCATCCTCGTCCTCATCCATGATGTAGTCCTCGATGGCGTCCAGGTCCTCTTCGATCTCGTCCAGCTCGTCGGAGATGGCGATGGTGGTGTCCTCCACAGCGGTCAGCCGCTTGGTCACATCCTCCAGCAGGTCCACGATGGCGGCGATCATCTTGCCCTCGGCCTTCTGGGTGTCCAGCTCCAGGCCGTCCATCAGGCCCTTCAGGTAGGCAGCCTTTTCAGAAATGGTCATGTTGGATCCTCCTTAGATCTTTAGACGGAAGGACCGATGCTGCCATCGGCCCTTTGTGGTTTCTATCAAGCCTTGGAACGGCCCAGGTACTCGCCGGTGCGGGTATCGATCTGGATCTTGTCGCCTTCGTTGATGAACAGCGGCACCTTCACCTCCGCGCCGGTCTCCACGGTAGCGGGCTTGGTGACGTTGGTGGCGGTGTTGCCGGCGAAGCCAGGCTCGGTAGCGGTGACCACCAGGTCCACGAAGTTGGGCACTTCCACGCCAAAGACCTTGCCCTTGTAGCTCATGATGGTGCAGATGTCGTTCTCCTTTACGAACTTGAAGGAGTCATCCAGAGCGGAGGCGTCGATCGGCTCCATCTCATAGGTCTCCTGGTCCATGAAGTAGTACAGTCCGCCGTCCTGGTAAGAGTATTCCATCTTCTTGCGCTCCACATAAGCGGTGGGGAACTTGGCAGTGGGATTGAAGCTGGTCTCGGTCACGCCGCCGGTGATCACGTTCTTCATCTTCACACGGACAAAGGCGGCGCCCTTACCGGGCTTGACATGCTGGAACTCCACGACCTGCATGACCTTGCCATCCATGTCGAAGGTGATGCCGTTTCTAAATTCACCTGCAGAAATCATAATCTTATCCTCCTGGATCTGCCCACCAAACGGAGAGCGATTTTTTGTATATAGCTGTAGCTGGTTTATTTTAACCTGATCGTCCTGATTTTTCAAGAGGGGATCTGAAAATTTTCAGATGATCAGCAAATTTTTGGGACTTTTGGTGATGTCCTCGCAGCCGTCTTCCGTAAAGATCACCACATCCTCGATCCGAACGCCGAATTTTCCCGGCAGATAGATCCCCGGCTCGGCAGAGGACACCATCCCCGCCTCCATGATCCGCTCCCCCGACGGGCTGCAGGAGGGCAGCTCGTGGATCTCCATGCCCAGGCAATGGCCGTAGCCGTGGCCGAAATAGGGGCCGTAGCCCGCCTCCTCGATCACCGCCCGGGCAGCCGCGTCGATCTGCTTGCCGGTAACGCCGGGTCTGGTGGCCCCGATCCCTGCCAGTTGCGCCCGCAGCACCGTGTCGTAGACCTTCCGCATCTCGTCGGTGGCGTGGCCCAGGGCCACGGTGCGGGTCATGTCCGAGCAATAGCCCTGGTAGATCACGCCGAAGTCCATGGTGACAAAGTCCCCTTCCTTCAGCCGCCGGTCGCCGGGGACCCCATGGGGCAAACTGGTGTTGGGGCCGGAGACCACGATCGGGTCAAAAGACAGCCCTTCCCCACCGTTTTTCAGCAGGCAGTAGATCAGCTCCGCCGCCAGCTCCTTCTCCGTCATGCCTACACAGATCCGGCCCAGCACCTCCTTGAAGGCGGCGTCGGTGATCTGCTGAGCCTTCCGCATCCGCTGGAGCTCATACTCCTCCTTCACCGCCCGGAAGCCGGCAATCTTCTCGTGGTAAGGCACCAGAGCCACATCCAGCGCCTCGTCATAGCGCCGATGCTCCGCCACCGTCAGATACCCTTCCTCGTATCCCAGCCGGGTGACGCCGAAGTCTTTGATCGCCTGGTCCAAAAGCTGGGTGTAGGGATGGTCCCGGTCGGTCTGGATCACCTGAAAGCCCTGGATCCCGTTCTGGGCGGACTCGATGTACCGGCTGTCGGTGAAATACCGGCAGCCCTTGGCGGTGACGATCGCCACGCCTTCGGCGATGTCAAACATGGCGCCGTAGTGACGGCTATAGCGGGAGGTGAGCAGCAGGCCGTCCACCTCTTCTCCCAGAAGGGAGAGGTACTTTTCGATGTTTTTCATTGGTCGATCCTCCTTTTTCTTGCCATAAAGCGGAATGGCCCCTCCACCTTTCGGCGGAGCCTGAGCCAGATATTATGATTGTCGATCGCTTCGATCAGCACCGACTGGACGCCGCAGCGGTTGGCCCCCAGGGTGTCGGTGAAGATCTGGTCCCCTACCAGCATGGCGCGGCCCGGCTCTGTGCCGAACCGCTCCAGGCATTGGCGGATGCCTCTTCGGAAGGGCTTTTTGGCGTTGGTGACGCAGTGCAGGCGGTACTTTTTGCAGAACCGGCGGACCCGGTCGTTTTTGGAATTGGACACCACGCACACATGGATCTGCAGGTCTTTGACCATGACCAGCCACGACGCCACCCGGGGCGTGGGCTGGTCGGTGGTGTATGGCACGATGGTGTTGTCGAAGTCCAGCATCACCAGCTCTATGCCCTGCCGCGCCAGGAAGCCTGGAGGGATATCCGTCAAAGCCGGGGCGGTGTATCTTGGCAGCAGGGAAAAAGACATACCCGCGCTCCTCCTTTCATATATCTTGGGTACATCATATCACGGAAGGAGGCATTTGTCCATGGCGATCATGCTCTATCTTGCCATGACCCATGCGGAAATGTCCAATATCACGCCCCTTCCCCTCCACCTGGCCTATATGGCCTGCCACTTTTCCGCCCAGGGACCGGGGCTGGAAGCGCCGCCCCCAGACCTGCCGGAGGGCGCGATCCTGACGCTCAACGATCAGGTCCCGCCTGCAGACCAGGACCCGGACCAGGTGGCCCAAGAGCTGGAAGAGGCGGCGGTCCGTCTGGACTGCAAGGCCGTACTGCTGGACCTGCAGCGGCCAGGGGACGCCCTCACCGCCCAGATCGCCCGGACCGTGGCGCGGACCCTTTCCTGCCCGGTGTGCGTATCGGCGGCCTACGCTCAGGACCTGGAATGTCCCGTGCTGGTCCCCCCGGTGCCGCCGTCCAGCCCCCTCCAGGACCATCTGGCCCCCTGGCAGGGCCGCCGGATCTGGCTGGAGGTATCCACCCAAGGGTCGGCGGTGACGGTGGACGGACAGGGCTGTAAAGCCCAGATCATCCCTCCGCCGGAAGGGCCATTGCCCCATTTCGACCCTGCCCTGGTCTGCCACTATCGGACCCAGGTACTGCCGGAGAAGATCGTGTTCACCCTCTGGCGGACCCGGGAGGACCAGCTGGCCCTTTGGGAGCAGGCCCAGTCCCTGGGGGCGGAGCTGGCGGTAGGGCTGTACCAGGAGCTGGCGCTTCCCGCGCCTATGGAGCCTGCCCAGATCCCCCATTTTTCGACGAAAAGTTGAGAAACATGGTTTCCATAACTGTGGAAGACAGGACATATCCAAATAGTTATGCACATCTTCCACAGGTTTTTCCACAGCCGACCGCCCACGAACACCTGCCGTCAAGTTTAGTCTGTTAACATTTTTCCTCTGTATTCCGAACTATTTTGACGCATTATCACCAAAAACTTCCGCTTTACATAAAATGATCATTCACTTTTCTTATGCATAGGGAAAATCTCGTCAAAAATTAGGGAGGAGCGCCGGCTCCTCCCCTTCTCGTCATATCGCCTCTCCCAGGATGGACTTGGTGGCGTAGGCGTTCAGGCCCATATCCGCCACATTGCCCGCCAGATACTCGTAGTAGGCCTGGGCGCCGATCATGGCGGCGTTGTCGCCGCACAGCTTCAGCGGCGGCAGATACACCGTCACCCCCAGGGCCTCGGCGGTCTTTAAAATATCCCCCCGGATCCGGGAGTTGGCCGCCACCCCTCCGGCGGCCGCCAGACGCTTCCGCCCGGTCTGGGCCAGGGCCTGGACCACCCGAGGCACCAGGGTGTCGGATACCGCTTGGGTGAAGCTGGCGCAAAGGCTGGGGATATCCAGGTCCTCCCCCACCTGCCGGGCATGGTGGATCAGGTTCAGGGAGGCGGTCTTCAAGCCGGAAAAGCTCATGTCATAGGGGTTGGCGCCGGGCTTGCTTCGGGGCAGGTCATACTTCCCGCTTTGGCCCTGCTGGGCCGCCTTGTCCACCGCCGCGCCGCCGGGATAGGGCATCCCCAGCACCCGGCCCACCTTGTCAAAGCACTCCCCGGCGGCGTCGTCCAGGGTGGTGCCAAGGATCTGCATATCCGTATAGTCCCGGACATCCACGATCATGGTGTGGCCGCCGGAGACCACCAGACACAAAAACGGCGGCTCCAGCTGGGGATAGGCCAGGTAATTGGCGGCGATATGGCCCCGGATGTGATGGACCGGGATCAGCGGCTTGTCCAGGGCCAGCGCCGCCGCCTTGGCGAAGTTCACCCCCACCAGCACCGCCCCGATCAGGCCGGGAGCGTAGGTCACCGCCACCGCGTCCAGATCGGACCGGGTCAGCCCGGTCTGGGCCAGGGCCTGGTCCGCCAGGCCGTAGATCGCTTCGATGTGCATCCGGGAGGCGATCTCCGGCACCACGCCTCCGTAGATCCGGTGCAGGTCCACCTGGGAGGCGATGCAGTCCGTCAGCACCTGACGGCCGTCCCGGACGATCGCCACCGCCGTTTCGTCGCAGGAGGACTCTATCGCAAGGATGTTCAAATGCTCCACTCCTTCCTGAGGATCAGCGCGTCTTCTTTGGGGTGGTGGTAATACCCCGGCCGCCGCCCCACCTGGGCAAAGCCCAGCTTATCGTACAGCTTCCGGGCGTTTTCATTGGAGGCCCGGACCTCCAGGGTCAGCTGATAGGCCCCCGCCGCTTTCAGTTCCCGGATCAGCTCCATGACCAGGGTCTGGGCGATCCCTTTGCGCCGGTGGTCCGGGTGGACGGCAATGTTCATCATATCCGTTTCCCCCAGCACGGTCTGCGCGCCTACATAGCCCACCACGGCTTCCCCTTCCAGCGCCACCAGCCACAGCGACAGAGGACCATCTACCTCAGAAGCGATGCTCCGGGCGCTCCAGGGGTCGGAAAAGCACTGTTTTTCCAGTTCCGCCACCTGGGGAACGTGCTGGCGGTCCATTTTCATGATCTTCATTTCGCGTCGTACCAGCTCTTTCCCCACTTGGCCTCGGCGGTCAGTGGCACGGACAGGTCCGCCACCTGCTCCATCTGGCTGCTCACCACCGCCGCCACTTCTTCGGCGATCTGCTCGGGGCATTCCACGATCAGCTCGTCGTGGACCTGGAGCAGGAGCCGGGCCTCCGGGAACCGCCGGGACAGCACCCGGTCCACCTGGATCATGGCCAGCTTGATCAGATCCGCCGCCGTGCCTTGGATCGGCGAGTTCAGGGCGATCCGCTCGGCGGCGCTGCGGACGTTGAAATTACTGCTGGTCAGCTCCGGGATATACCTTCGGCGGCCATAGAGGGTGGTGGTGTAGCCCCGCTCCCGGGCCTGGTCCACCACCTCCTTCATATACGTCCCCACGCCCTGGTACTTTGCCAGGTAGCTTTGGATATAGTCCCTGGCCTCCCACCGGGATACCCCGATATCCTCCGCCAGAGAGAACTCGGAGATGCCGTAGACGATGCCAAAGTTCACCGCCTTGGCGTGGCGGCGCTGCAGCGGTGTCACCTGGTCCGCCGGGACGGCGAAGACCTGGGAGGCGGTGACGGTGTGGATGTCCATGCCGGACTGAAACGCCTGCCGCATGGTCTGATCCCCGGCGATATGGGCCAGCACCCGAAGCTCGATCTGGCTGTAGTCCGCGTCCACCAGCACACAGCCGGGCTTGGGGATGAACATTTTCCGGATCTGCGCCCCCAGATCCGTGCGGACCGGGATGTTTTGCAGATTTGGCTCGGTGGAGGACAGCCGCCCGGTGGCGGTGACCATGTTCTGCAAGGTGGTGTGGATCCGGCCGTCGGGACCGATGGTCTTCATCAGCCCGTCGGCATAGGTGGAGCTGAGTTTGGTGAGCATCCGATATTCCAGGATCTTCTCCACGATCGGGTGCTTGGATCTAAGCTTTTCCAGTACCTCCGCGTTGGTGGAGTAGCCGGTCTTGGTCTTTTTCACCGGGGGCAGGCCCAGCTTCTCGAAGAGCACCTCCCCCAACTGTTTGGGGGACTGGATGTTGAAGGGCGCGTCTGTATAGGCATAGATCTGCGCTTCCAGTTCCCCGATCCGCTGGGAGAGCATCTGGCCGAACCGGCCCAGCTCCCCCCGGTCGATGGCGATCCCCGCCTGCTCCATTCGGTAGAGCACCGGGCAGAGGGGCAGCTCCATCTGGAAATAAAGGTCTTCCATCCCCTTATTTTTCAGCTCGGTGAGCAGTACCTCCCGGAGCGCCCAGACTGCTTCGGCGCAGGCCGCCGGATCTTCCTCCTCCACGGTGGCGCCCAGCAGATCGGTAGCCAGCTTGCTCACCGGCTGTTCGGACCGGGATGGGTCCAGATCATACGCCGCCAGAGCGGTATCAAAGGCAAAGGCGCAATGGGTCAGCCCCATCTCGTCCAGCCGGTGCATGGTGGTCTTCAGGTCATGGCAGACGCAGTCCGTCCGCCCGGCCAGGAAATCCCCGGCCATCTGCCGCTCCATGGGGGACAGGGCGCAGGCCCCCGCCGCCCAGGCCAGGCCCACAGAACCATCCGGGGCCAGATACACGGCGCAGGGCGCCCCAGGCTCCGGCAGATGGTCCACCCGGGGCAGGGGCTGGAACGAAGCCGTTTCGGTCTGGGGGAGCTCTTTCTCCGCCCCCCGGAGGCCGTATCGGTCGATCAGTTTCACGAAGTTCAGCTTCTGGAACAGCTGATACAGCGCCGCCCGGTCATAGGGCTGGACCACCGCGTCCCGGGGCTGGAAGTCGATCGGGGCCTCCGGTCGGATCGTAGCCAGTTCGTAGGAAAGGTAGGCGTTGTCCCGGTCCGCTTCCAGCTTCTCCCGAAGCTTGGGCCGGATCGACGGATCTTCCAGGTTCTCATACACCCCGTCCAGGCTGCCGAATCTCCCCAGCAGTTCCTTGGCGGTCTTCTCCCCTACGCCTTTCACGCCGGGGATGTTGTCGGAGGCGTCCCCCATCAGGGCCTTCAAGTCGATCAGCTTTTTCGGCTCGAAGCCGTATTCCTCCTGAAACAGCCCGCGGTCATACAGCGTGGCGGTGGTCTGGCCGGGACGGGAGATCACCAGCTTCACGCTTACATGGTCGTCGATCAGCTGCAGGCTGTCCCGGTCCCCGGTGACGATCACACAGTCCCAGCCGCTCTGGCCGCAGATCCGGCCCACGGTGCCGATCACATCGTCCGCCTCCCAGCCCGCGCACTCATAGATCGGGATGTTCATGGCCCGGAGCACGTCCTTCATCACCGGCAGCTGCATCGCCAGCTCTTCCGGCATCTTGTGCCGGGTGGCCTTGTACGGCTCATAGCGCAGGTGGCGGAAGGTGGGGCCGTGAAGGTCGAAGGCCACGCACACCGCCTCCGGCTGCTCCTCCTTCTCCATCCGCTCCAGGATGTTCAGAAAGCCATAGATCGCGTGAGTATACAGCCCCTCCCGATTGGTCAGGGGCCTGACGCCGAAATAGGCACGATTGATGACAGAATTGCCATCCAGGATCATCAATTTCATACTTTTCTCCACTTGGTGCCTTGGGGCGTGTCGATGATCTCGATCCCCTGGGCCTTCAGCTCGTCCCGGATCCGGTCGGCGGTGGCAAAATCCCGGGACTTCTTGGCGGCGGTGCGCTGAGCCACCAGCGCGTCGATCCGGGGATCGGCGGCTTGGGCCGCCTCCTGGGCCTGTCTGGCCCGGAGCTTTTCCGCGGCGCTGAGCAGATCCAAAGACAGCACGGTATCAAACTCCGCCAGCGCCGCCAGCTTGGTATCGTCAGAGCACTTGGCCTTCAGCACGTCATACACCGCCGTCACCGCCAGGGAGGTATTCAGGTCCGCGTCCAGCGCCTTGCCAAACCGCTCCCGCAGGGCCGCCAAAGCCTCTTCCTCCACATCGCCGCCGGGCTGCAAGGCGGCGATCTTGGCGATCAGCTTGTCATAGGCCACCACCGCGTTGTCCAGGTTCTCCCAGGAGAACACCAGGTTCCGGCGATAATGGCTCTGAAGGCAGAACAGCCGGTAGGCCATGGGATCGTAGCCCTTGCGCTCCAGCAGGGACACGGTCAGGAACTCGCCTTTGGATTTGGACATCTTGCCGGTGTCCGTGTTCAGGTGGTGGACATGGAACCAGTAGTTGCACCACTTGTGGCCCAGGTAGCTCTCGGACTGGGCGATCTCGTTGGTGTGGTGAGGGAAGGCGTTGTCGATGCCGCCGGCGTGGATGTCCAGATCCTCCCCCAGGTGCTTCATGGAGATGCCGGAGCACTCGATATGCCAGCCGGGATAGCCTACGCCCCAGGGAGAGTCCCATTTCAGGGCCTGGTCCTCGAATTTGGACTTGGTGAACCAGAGGACGAAGTCGTTTCTGTTGCGCTTGTTGGGGTCTTCCTCCACCCCCTCCCGAACGCCTACCGCCAGGTCCTCCTCATCGTGGTCGTTGAAGACATAGTATTTTTCCAGCTTGGAGGTGTCGAAATACACATTGCCCCCGGCGATATAGGCAAAGCCCTTTTCCAGCAGTCCCTGGACGATCCGGATGAACTCGGGGATGCAGGCGGTGGCAGGCTCCACCACCTCCGGCCGCTTGATGTTCAGCTTTTCGCAGTCGGCGAAGAACGCGTCGGTGTAGAACTGGGCGATCTCCATGACGGATTTGTTTTCCCGCTTGGCGCCTTTGAGCATCTTGTCCTCGCCGGTGTCGGCGTCGGAGGCCAGGTGGCCCACATCGGTGATGTTCATCACCCGCTTGACAGGATAGCCCTGGTAGCGCAGAGCCTTCTCCAGCACATCCTCCATGATATAGGTCCGCAGGTTGCCGATATGGGCGTAGTGGTACACCGTAGGGCCGCAGGTGTACATCTTCACCTGGTCCGGGGAATTGGGGATGAACAGCTCCTTTTTATGGGACAGCGAATTATAAAGATACATATGGTCTCCTCCACTTACAAAAATAAAAAACGCCTCTCATACCGAAGTACAAGAGGCGGATCGAACGAACCGCGGTTCCACTCTCATTTATCACTCATTTTGAAAAGCCGCTCCCGGACGCACTTTCACGCCCCCTCCCCCGCCCAGGCTCCCAGCCAACGGCCCCGGCTCTCTGATGGATCAAAGACGCTACTCTTTCCGATCGACGCGGATATGCAGTTTGGTATATTCTATCACCCCGCCACAGGTTTTGTCAAGCCGGACCATTGCCCAGGCCGGGGAAACGTGGTATAATAGCTGCAAAAGCAGCTATTATACCCAGTTATCGCCATTTTCCTCTCCGGCATAGCCGGAAACCGGAAAATATGGCTGCTATTATACCATTCGCTATGCTTTATGGTATAATGGCCACAGCGTATTCAGGAGGTACAGCCTATGAAAAAGATCCTGGCAGTATTCCTCTGCCTTTGCCTGGCGGCCATGGCCGCCGGATGCGGCGAAGACGGCCCGGAGAGCACCGGCGGCTCCACCGCCCCTTCCCAGTCCGCCACCCCCCTGCTGGCCGCCCTGGTCCTGGAGCCGGTGACGGACAGCCTTCTGGCTGACGGTACCCAGCTCTTCTCGTCGTTCTATCAGCGCCCACAGCTCCAGCTGGTCCACAGCCAGACTGCCGCCCAGATCCAGGAAGACCTGGTATCCCGACAGGACTCTTTCCTGGAGCATGCCCAGCAGATCCGCAGTTATGCCCAGAACGACTATTCAGGCCAGGACCCCTGGGACCCTTATACCGCCCAGCAGCGCGCCCTGGTCACCCGGTTCGACGGCCGGGTGCTGAGCCTGGAACAGCGTATCGAATACTATTCCGGAAGCGCCCATCCGATCACCATGGTAAAGGGCGTGAGCTATGACCTGTCCTCCGGCGAAGCGCTGGAGCTGAAGGATATCCTGGCGGCGGACTTTTCGGCGGAGGGATTGGCCCGGCAGATCTGCCAAGCCCTCTCCCCCATGGCCGACGGGCTGTATCCGGGCTATGAGGAGCAGATCCTGGCCCGCCTTGCGCCTGACGCCCAGACGCCCCTAAGCTGGTGCCTGACGGCGGAGGGCCTGTGCTTCCTGTTCTCCCCCTATGAGCTTGCCCCTGCCGCGATCGGTCCGGTCACCGCCCAGATCCCCTATGACGACCTGGAGGGCTTCATCCTGGACGCCTATCTTCCTGCCACGGACCAGTCCGGCGGTGTCCTTGCCCTCTCCCCTGCCGCCGGTGAAGAAGAGGCGGCGCAGGTCCAGGTGACCCTGGACCCGGAAGGACAGCCCCTGCTCCTGACCTGCGACGGCCAGGTCACCGATCTGGTGCTGGAGCTGGGGGACCAAACAGCGGCAGGCTTTGTTCCCCGCTGCACGGTGCTGGCCCTTCCCTCCCTCCAGACCGGCCAGAAGATCGCGGTCCGGGCCTCCTTCCCGGCGGATGGTCCGGCGCTGCGGCTGACTTACCGCTCCCGCGGGCTTCTGACCTCCTTGCTGATGACGGTGGACCAGGCCACCGGCTCTGTGGTCCTGCGCTGAAAACGCTTCCCCGGCCTGTGGGCCGGGGAAGCGTTTTTAGTCAAAGGGAGGAGTAGCCGTAGGAGTTTACCAGGGCATCGATCTTCATGCCCGCCTTGCAGTAGGGGCAGTCCTTGTAGTCGTAGCTGGCATAATCGGGGAAGTCGCTCAGATCGTACACCGAACGAACGGGATAGCCGTTGACATCCTTCTTGGCGCTGTAAAGGGCGGCGATGCCCACCACCTGACCGCCGTAGTAGTCGATCGCCTCGATGCCCTTCTGGGCGGTGAAGCCGGTGGTGCAGGAGGCCATCAAGATCAGCACGTGCTTGTTGCGGATCATGGGCTGGATATTCTCCCGGAAGATCATCTGGGAATTGGTGTTGTATTCAGGCTCTACCACATAGATGGTGTTGTGGCTGTTGATATTCCGAAAACCGCTGCGGGTCACCTCCTCGGCCAGACACGCCCCGATCACCGAAGTGCCGTCCAGGCACAAGATCGTATCCACCGGGGAATTGTTGATGAAATTGGCCACCAGCTGCTTGGCCACCGCCTGGGCCTCGCTAAGGCGGGTCTTGGGGAAGGTGATGTCGATGTAGTAATTGATGTGGCTATGGTTGGTAGCGAAATGACCTTGGGCAAAGCGAAGGGGCACGTTGCCGTGACGTACAGGCAAATGGGTGATCTGGATCATGATGCAGTCCTCCATAAGGTTTCAGAATAAAAAAGAAAAGCGCTTTCAGCTCCGGCAGCAGCGTTTTTGCCGGATGCTCAAAAAACGCTTTTTTTAATTATACTCCAGAAAGCCCCCGGATCTCAAGGAAAGATCTGCCGTCAAACAAAACAAAATTTTTCCAATTTTATTGTGCGATCCGTCCAGCCCCAGCCAGACAGCGGAGGACCGGCTCCTCTTCCAGAAATTGCCGGGCGATCACGTCACAGATCAGCCCCGCACCGATCAGGTCATGGATCTGCCGGAAGGTGGCCCATTGGGCGGCGTCGGTCTCTCCCGGCCGCAGCACCACCTGCTCGATCGGCAGTTCCCGGTGCAGGCAGTAGTGGTCATAAAAGCAATTTTCATCCCGCACGGTCCGCAGGAGCCGAAACTCCTCCGGCCGGGCCTCGATCCCGGTCTCTTCCAGCAGTTCCCGGCGGATGGCCGTCCGGCTGTCCTCTCCGGCCATGGCCGCGCCGCCGGAGTTCTCCCAAGTCCCGGCAAAGGTCTTCCCCCGCGCCCGGCGGGTCAGTAAGATCCGGCCCTGCCCGTCATAGACCCAGACACATACCACCAGGCCGTATTCTCCCGGCTGCCAGGCAGTCCCCCGCAGGTGGGTGCGGCCGGTGAAGACACGGTGCTCGTCATAAATATCGTTCCATTCCATCTGTGCTCCTCCTTATCAGAAAAGATCTCCCTATCCCAGGCCCATTTGCGGCAGCGCCCCATTGACTTTCCAGGTCCTTCTATGGTATCATGCCACCAGACAAACATAAGCGAGGAACATCATGTACAAAAGGCTCTTTTCATTGATATTCTCCGCGGCCCTGCTGGCAGGCTGCGCCCATGCCCCGGTCCCTTCCACAGCGCCTTCCACAGCCCCAACAGATCCCGGCACCCAGCCTTCGGATCCGTCGGCTGTATCCACAGTACCTACCGTGCAGACCGACCCTACCGTTCCCACAGAGCCGGAAAGCCCCTCCATCCTGGACTTCCTCTCCATCGCCACCCTTCCGGTGGGCCGGACCATGTACGTCTGGGGCGGCGGCTGGAACGAGGCGGATACCGGCGCCGGGCCGGAAGCCACCACCTTGGGGGTCAGCCCCCGCTGGGAGGCCTTCGCCCAGGCCCAGACCAGCGATTATGACTATATGGACCACCGCTACCAGATCCATGACGGCCTGGACTGCTCCGGCTATGTAGGCTGGGCGGTGTACAATGTGATGGAGAAGGAGAACGGCCGCCCGGGCTATGTGACAAGCTCCACCAAGCTGGCAGGCTTCCTGGCGGACCGGGGCCTTGGCCGGCTCCTAAGCGGCGACACGCAGGAGCCTTTCCTGCCCGGCGACATCGTCAGTATGCCCGGTCACTGCTATATCGTGGTGGGCAGCTGTGCTGACGGGAGCGTGCTGCTCCTCCATGCCAGTCCCCCCGCTGTGATGTTCAGCGGCACCACCCTGCCTGACGGCAGCGAAAGCCAGGCCTCCCGGCTGGCAGAGCAGATCATGTCCACCCAGTATCCGGATCATTACAGCCGCTTCCCCCACTGCGCCCGGCCCCACAGCTACCTGACCGATGTGACGGTGATGCGCTGGCAGGTCCTTGCCGACCCCCAGGGCCTGCGCCAGATGGATGCCCAACAGGTCTGCGCCCTGCTGTTTTCAGATCTTGGACCGTAAAAACGGCCCTGAGGGATCCCCCTCAGGGCCGTTTTCACCGTCTGACCGCCTATCGCTGTATCAAATACGAACGGCCCCGGCCCGGTAATTGGCGTATTCCTTTTCCCCGCTGGCGATGGTGGAAACGGCGGCCACACTGATCAAGATCCACCACCAGCCCACCACCTGCTGGACGGCCAGCAACCAGATCAGGGTGTTGAAGGAACTGAGGATCAGCAGTCCGATGGCACAGGTCTTGCTCTTTAAGCGGTGATAGCCCAGGGCCATCCCCAGGAAAAACGCCAGGATCAGAAGGTCTGTCGCCACCTCCGCCCAGTCGGTCTGTCCGCTGAGGGACCCGGTCAGGAGCATGATCAGATCGATGCCGATCAGGCCGTATAGGAGCACGCTCAGGACGCTGACGCTTTTGCGAAAGGCATGAGAAGACCCGGACCGAAGGAACTCCTCCTTCGGCAGCAGCGCCTGGGGAACGACGAAAGGCGCAGGCTGGGGGTCAGGCTCCGGCAGGGCCTGTCCGCAGTTGGGGCAGTATTTGTCCTCCTGCCCTGCCTGGACGCAGCAGGCCAGACAGCAGCGCGGCTGGGGATCGCTCTGGGGCATCTCCGGCTGATCATAGGCCGCGCCTGCCAGCTGTTCTACCTGGGGCACATACTTTTTCATGCGCTTCCGGCCGGCCCCGCTCATGCCGTACTCCCCTACGAACACGTTGGGAAGGAGCGCGTTCATGATCCAGGACTCTACCTGGGCGTGGCCCTCGGTGAAGCCGATCTTGATGAACGTCGGCGCGGTCCAAAAACCGTTCCCCATGCAGAACACGTCTTCTCCACGGTAGTGGATATATTGGAACCCCTCCCCCTCCAGGTACTGCCGCACAGCGGCAAATATCATCTCCGGGGGACCAGCAAGGGGGATCTGTCGAGTGTAGCGAGCCATATCCTCTCTCCTTCCGGCCAATATCATGATCTTGGGCCATTATATCACCTGGACATCAATTACGCAACCGCCATCCACAAAGAAAGGGCCTGACGAGCAGGCTGAGCCCCGCAAACCGGGGCCTTTGTATTACGCTCCCCATCACCCCCAACGCCCTTGGCTCTCCCTTTGGGAGAGCGCCCGACCTTTCGCCAGCCCACTTGGCTCTCCCTTTGGGGGTGAGCGAAGCGAAGTCGCGGTAGTGAATGACGGTCCAGTGGACCGTCAGAGCCGCGACCGGGCGCGCCGCAGCGCGCTGGCACGGACCCGCAGGGGCCGTGACTGAGAGGGTCGCAACTTGCCATTATTTAGGAAATGTCGGTCCAAAAAAACAGCGTGGGCACCCTCTCCGTCAGGCCGTTCGGCCTGCCACCTCTCCCATAGGGAGAGGCAAGTGGGTGGGCAGAATATTGGGGAGTGGTACAAAAGCCCCGAAGGGGGGCAACAGCTTAAAAGGGCCTGACGAGCAGGCCCTTTTCCTTATTTCATCTCCCAGGGCTTGACCTGACTGGCCATTTCATAGAGTCTGAGGTAGCTGTCGTACCGGGTGGGCTGGATCTTCCCTTCCGCCACCGCGGCGGTAACGGCACAGCCCGGTTCTTTTCGGTGCGCGCAGTCGTGGAACTGGCATTTTCCCAGGTAGGGCGCCATCTCCGGGAAGGCGTACTGCAGATCCTCCTTCACGATCGCTTCCATCCGATCCGTATCAAAGGAGGAAAAGCCTGGGGTGTCCGCCACATAGGTGTCCTCTTCCAGCCGGTACAGCTCCACGTGCCGGGTGGTGTGGCGGCCACGGCCCAGCTTCCGGGATATCTCCCCGGTGGGCAGGGCCAGCGCCGGACAAAGCCGGTTCAGGACGCTGCTCTTGCCCACGCCGGAGTTGCCGGTGAAGGCGGTGAGCTTTCCCCGGAGCATTTCCCCCAGCCGATCGATCCCTTCGCCGGTCTCCGCGCTGGTCATGATCACCGGGTAGCCGGCGCCGCGGTAGATCCGCTCCAGGTCGATCGCCGGGTCCAGGTCGCATTTGTTGATGCAGATATAGACCTGGACGCCCCGATCTCCGGCAATCGCCGCCACCCGGTCGATAAGGAACGGCTCCGTCACCGGCTCGGCATTGGTGGCGAAGATCACCAGGGCGTCCACATTGGCCACCGCCGGACGGATGAACCAATTCTTCCGGGGCAGGATCTTCTCCACCATCCCCTTGCCGTTTTCCAGGCTGATCTGCACCAGGTCCCCGGTGAGCGGGATGTTCTCCCCCCGGCGCAGGACCCCCCTGGCCCGGCAGGTCACCAGACCGGCCTCGGTCTGGACCTCATAAAAACCGCTGAGCGACCGCAGGATGCGGCCGGTGCTTTTACTCGCCATGGGTACCAAACTCCACGCTGACGGTCTGAAGATACGCACCGTCGATATAAATGTCGTAGCTCTGGACCCCGGTCCCCGTGAGCTGAAGGGTATAGCCCTCCACCCCCGGCTCCATCGGGACATCCTCCACCAGCCATACCTCGCCCCACAGGATGCTCAGCAGCACCGTCTGGTCATGGGCGGGGATCTGGAACAGGTATTCCAGGGTCACTTCCTGGTCCGGCTCCGTAGGTTCGGAAGGCTCCTCAGGTCCCAGGGATACGGACAGCACGATCTTCTGGTTCACATCCACCAGCGTGCCGCCGCTGATCGACTGCTCGACCACCGTGCCTTTAGGCTCATCGCTCTCCACTTCCCGGGTCTCAACATTTTTGAAGCCCACCACATCCAGGCTCTGGATGGCGGTGGTCACATTCTGCCCCACCACTCTGGGCACCCGCTTGGTCTCCACGGCGGGGCCGGTGCTGACATACAATCCCACGGTCTGTCCCTGGCGCAGCACCTGCCCCTGGGCAGGCTCGGTGCGTACCACCGCGCCCACCGGCTGGGTATCGGAATTGACGCTGTAGCGCTTCACCGTCAGGCCCATGTCCAGGCCCTCCAGGAACAGCTCCGCCTCATCGGCGGTGTAGCCTGTCAGGTCCTCCATGGTCTTTTCCGGAAGGTCCGCGCCCAGGCTCACGATCACGAACACCTTGGTGCCCTCCACTACCTCCTGATCGGGGTCTGGCGACTGGTCGATGATCTGGCCCTTGGCATATTCGGCGTTGTGCTCGCTGCTTTGCCGGACCACCCGGATCCCCTCGAACTGGCCCAGCTCTTCGTAATACTGGCCGATCAAATTGGGGACCGTCACCATTTTGGCATCGCCGAACAGGCTGCCCTGGGCCATGATCACCAGGAAGATGATCACCGCGATCGCCGCCACCACCGCGCAGCTGACGATGGCGATGGTCGCCCCCCGGCCACGATCCTCCTCGTCCCGGGGCTTGGGCTTGGGCTTGCCGGACCTGTCCTGCGCCGTCCGCTGGGCGATGCTCTGTTCCCGGTGGGGCAGATGCTCCGGCACCTGCCCCGCCTCCACAGCCTCTTCGTTGGCTGTCGGGAAGACCTTCTCCGGGTCTTTGCGGAACTCATCCATATCGTAGAGCATGGCCGTGGCGCTGGGGTAGCGGTCCTTGGGGGAGAGGCTGATCGCTTTCATGATGATCTGCTCCAGCCCCTTGGGGGTATTGGGATTGAGCAGGCTGGGCGCTTCCGCCCCGCCGTTGATGTGGGCGATGGCCACGGACACCGGGGTATCCCCATCGTAAGGCACCCGTCCGGTGATCATCTCATACATGACGATGCCCAGAGAGTAGATATCGGACCGGCAGTCCACCCGGCCGCCCTTGGCCTGTTCCGGGGAGATATAGTGGACAGATCCCAGAGCCTCCTTGGTCATGGTATTGGTGGCGGAGGTGACCTGGGCGATGCCAAAGTCGGCCACCTTTACAGATCCGTTCTTGAGCACCATCACATTGTGGGGCTTGATGTCCCGGTGGACGATGCCCCGGCTGTGGGCGTGCTCCAGCGCCTTGGCGATCTGCATGGCAAAGTGGAGGGTCTCCTTCCAGTTGAGCACCCCCTTCTTCTCCATGTACTGCTTCAGACTGATGCCGTCGATCAGCTCCATGATGATATGGTCCGTATCGTCCGAACTGGACACGTCATACACCGATACGATGTTGGGATGACTGAGCATGGCTACCGCCTGGCTCTCCGCCTGGAAGCGGCGGCGGAACTCCTCGTCTTTGGAGTATTCGTCTTTCAAGATCTTGATCGCCACCAAACGGTTCAGACGATGGCAGCGAGCCTTATACACCACCGCCATGCCGCCTACGCCGATGACCTCCAGGATCTCGTACCGGCCGTCCAACATCTTTCCGATATATTTATCCTTATCCATTTCTGGCTCCTTCCGTCATCCCTGCACCAAGATACAGGTCACGTTGTCCGGCGCCCCCCGGGACTTGGCAATGTCCACCAGGCGCTGGCAGCAGCTCTTGCGGCTGACTCCGTGGAGCACCTCGAAGAGGATCTCCTGATCGTCCACCAGATTGGTCAGGCCATCCGAGCACAGCAGCAGCAGATCGCCCCGATCCATGACCAGGTGGAACAGGTCGCTTTGAACGGTGGGTTCTGTGCCGATGGCCCGGGTGATGTAGTTCTTTCCGGGCATCTCCCTGGCCCTGTCCGGGTGGATCTGGCCCCGGGCGATCATCATCTGCACCAGGGAGTGATCCACCGTGACCTGGTGGATGTCGTAAGCGCCCACCACATAGGCCCGGCTGTCCCCCACGTTCACCACCGTCACTTTCCGGCCCTGGATCAGCGCCGCCACCAAGGTGGTGCCCATCCCCTGGAACTCTTCAAATTGCTGGGATCGGTCGTATACCGTGAAATTGGCAAGCTTCACCGCCCGTTCCAGCACCTGGTCCACCGCCTCCATATCCATGCCGCCGGTGTACAGGCGCCGTACCTCCTGGGCGAACACCTCCGCCGCCAGGGCGCTGGCGATGTTCCCGGACTTGGCGCCGCCCATACCGTCGCAGACCACACACAGCAAGCTGCCGCGGTCCAGCTGACGAATGATGTGGGCGTCCTGGTTTTGCGTCCGAACACAGCCGGGGTCGGTCAAAGCCCAGCTTTTCATAAGGCATACGCTCCTTCCTGGTCTATCTGTTTTCTTTTGCGTACTTACTGCGAAGCTGGCCGCAGGAGGCATCGATGTCGCCGCCTAAGCTGCGGCGGACGGTGGCGGTGATGCCCCCCTCTTCCAAGATCCGCTGGAACCGGGCCACCGCCTCCCTGGTGCTGGGCTTGAAGGGGCTCTCCTGTACATGGTTCAAAGGGATCAGGTTGATGTGGGCAGGCAGGCCCCTGAGCCGCCGGAGCAGTTCCCGGGCGCACTCTTGCGTATCGTTCAGGTCCCGGATCATGGCGTACTCAAAGTGGACCCGCCGGCCGGTGGCCTCAAAGTACCGGCGGCAGGCCGACAGCAGCTCCTCGATCGGATAGGCCCGGTTCACCGGCATGATCTGGTCCCGGATCTGGTCGTTTGGTCCATGGAGAGAGATCGCCAGGGAGATCTGGAGCTTCCGCTTGGCCAGCTCGTCGATCTTTGGCACCAGGCCGCAGGTGGACAGGCTGATATGCCGCATGGACAGGCCCAGCCCCTCCGGGCTGTTGGCCAGCTCCAAAAACCGCAGCACATTGTCAAAATTGTCCAGCGGCTCGCCGATGCCCATGAGCACCACCCGGGAGATGGGCAGACCGGCATCGAGCTGGGTGAAGATCACCTGGTCGAGCATCTCGTAAGGCTCCAGCCGCCGGACCAGACCGCCTAAGGTGGAGGCGCAGAAGGCGCAGCCCATCCGGCAGCCCACCTCGGTGGAGATGCACACGGTGTTGCCGTAGCGGTAGCGCATGAGCACCGTTTCCACACAGTTGCCGTCCTGGAGCCGCCACAGGTATTTGATCGTACCGTCCTTGGACGGTCCCTGCTTGCGGACCACCTCCGGCGGGCAGATCGGCCATTGTTCGGCCAGACGAGCCCGAAGGCTCTGAGGGATGTTGGTCATCTCCTCGTAAGAGCGGGCCCCTTTGTGGAGCCAGCCGTAGACCTGCCTGGCCCGGAAAGCCGGCTCTCCCATATCCTTGAACAGCGCGCAGATCTCCGGCAGGGTCTTGGACTTGATATTCATGCCTTCCTCCGCAGACGGGCGATGAAAAAGCCGTCGGTATCATATTGTCCCGGCACCAGCGCCACCATCCCCGTGGTATTCCTGGGGAAGACCGGCGGCAGGTCCAGAGGCTCTAAGTAAAAGTTGGGATGGCATTTCATAAACGCCTCCACCACCCCTTCGTTCTCATCACGGACCAGGGTGCAGGTGGAGTAGATCACCGTGCCGCCGGGCTTGACATACCGCGCCTGCTGGCAAAGGATCTTCAGCTGCAGATCCGGCAGCCGGGCCATGTCCTTGGGATCTTTGTAGCGGATGTCCGGCTTCTTGCGGATGATGCCATAGCCGGAGCAAGGCACATCGCACAGCACCACATCCATCTTATCGTGCCAGGTGGGATGCTCCACCGTGGCGTCCTGTTCCCGGACGAGCACGTTCTCCAGGCCCAGCCGGTCCGCGCCCCTCTGGATCAGGGTGGTCTTGTGCCGGTGGATGTCCGCCGAGCGGACCTTGCCCACGCCCCCCAGGGCGATGGCGGCGGCAAAGGTCTTGCCGCCGGGGGCGGCGCAGCAGTCCAGCACCCGGAAGCGCTCATCCCGGCAGATCTTGGCGCACTGGACCGCCAGCCGGGAGGCCGCGTCCTGGACATAGTACAGCCCGTCCCGGAAGGAGGGCAGCTTTTCCAGGTTGCCCGTGCCGGACAGAGTCAGGCAGTCGGACATCCAGCTGTGGGGCAGATGGTCCACCCCCTCCCGGTCCAAGATCTGCTCCAAGTCCCGGACGGTGGTCTTCAGGGTGTTCACCTGGATCACCGTCTGGGGCGTATCGTTGTTGGCCGCCAGCATAGGCTCCAGCCGCTCCCGGCCCACATAGCGCTCCAGCAGGTCGATCAGGGCCTGGGGATGGCTGTAGCGATCTTCCAGGGTGGTGGGCTGGGCCAGGGTCCCCTTGGTCCGGGCGGCGTTGCGGAGCACCGCGTTCACAAGCCCCGGCGCGCCGCGCTGCCAGCGGCAGTATCTCTTAGCCAGATCCACCGCGTCATTCACCGCGGCGCTGTCCGGCACCTTGTCCAGCTCATAGATCTGGTAGATCCCCATATGCAAAATGTCCCGGACCACAGGATGCAGATCCTTCACCCGCCCGGTGAGAAGCTGGGCCAGGAAAAAGTCCAGCATCCCCCGGTTTTGAAGGATCCCATAGCACAGCCGGGTACAAAGAGCCGCGTCCCGCCGGTCCAGGCGGTCCCGCTCGATATAGTCCTTCAGCACCCCGTTGGACCAGGCCGCCTGCTTGCGGCAGGCGATCAGCACGTCCAAAGCGGTCTCTCGCGCGCCCATCCTCATCCCTCCAAGGGGTGGCCCCGGAAATAGTCCGGCGCCGCCATACGTTTGCCGCCCTCTGCCTGCAAAGAGCGGATCTCAATGGCGCCCTGGCCGCAAGCCACCACCAGGCCGGTCTTGGTCAATCCCAGGATCTGGCCCGGCTGGCCCTGGCCCTCCACCACCGCGGTGGCGTGGATCTTGAACGGCTTCCCCTGGATCTGGGCGGTGGCCACCGGCCAGGGGTGCAGTCCCCGGACATGGTCATGGACCTGCCGGGCGGTCTTGGTCCAGTCGATGGGACACATGGTCTTGTCCAGCATGGGGGCATAGGTGGCGGCGCTGTGATCTTGGGGGGTCCCCGCCACCGGCCCGGCCTGGAACCGGCGCAGGGTCTTGCTGAGGATATCCGCCCCCAGCACCGCCAGCCGGTCCAGCAGCTCTCCGGCGGTCTCGTCAGGACCGATCGGGGTGCGCGCCACGTCGATCACATCTCCCGCGTCCATCTCCCGGGTCAGGTACATGGCGGTGACGCCGGTCTCGGTCCTGCCGTCCAGCACCGCCCACTGATAGGGCGCGGAGCCACGGTATTCCGGCAGGACACTGGCGTGGATGTTGATACAGCCACGGCCCGGCACATCCAGCACGCTCTGGGGCAGGATCCTGCCATAGGCTACCACGGCGCAAACGTCAGGCCGCAAGGCCCGCAGCTGCTCCACCGTGGCCGGGTCCCGGAAATTCTCCGGCTGATACACTTCGATCCCCGCCGCCAGGGCCACCTCCTTCACAGGAGATGCCACCATCTTCATCCCCCGGCCCTTGGGCCGGTCCGGCTGGGTATACACGCCGACCACCTGGAAGCCGTCGGCTAAGATCTTTTTCAGACAGGTGGCCGCGATATCCGGCGTGCCCATAAAAACCACTCTCATGCTTTTCCCTCGTTTCCGGGCCTCAGCCCATCTCCTCCAGCTCCTCGTCGGTGAGGAAGCGCTCCATGACCTGGGTGTATACGATGCCGTCCAGGTGGTCCAGCTCATGGCAGAAGCACCGGGCGATCAGCTCCTCCCCTTCCGCCTCGAACCAGTCACCGTATCGGTCCTGAGCACGGACCTTGGCGATGTAGGGCCGGGTCACCAGGCCGTACTTGCCAGGCACGCTCAAGCACCCCTCCATGCCGGTCTGCTCACCGGCGGTCTCCAGCATGGTGGGATTGACCAGCTCCAAAATGCCCTCGCCGGTGTCCACCACCACCACCCGGCGCAAGATCCCCACCTGGGGAGCCGCCAAGCCCACGCCGTTGGCCTCCTCCAAAGTTTCGGCCATATCGTCCAGGAGCTTGTGGAGCCGTCCGTCAAATTTTTCCACCGGCCTGCACACCTTATGCAGAGCCGGATCTTTGTCCGTTAAGATCTTTCGCTTTCCCATTCGTGATCTCCTCTCTATCCCAGGCCGTTCACATCGGCATAGGCGCTGACCCCACGGTTGGCGCCGTCCCTGGCGAACTGCCCCAGCATATAGGCCACCAAAGACCGCAGTTGCCGGTCCAGCCGGCATCGGATGGTGAGCTGATAGCGATAATGATAGTTGATCTTCGGCACCGGGCATGGGGCAGGCCCCAGCACCGTGCTGTCGTTTTGATGATAAGGCGGACCGGCCATGCACGAGATCATGGAGTCCCGGAACTTGGTGGCTCCCCGGATCACCCGCTCCTCGTCCTGGCCGGTGAAGGTCACGGTGAGCACATCCGCAAAGGGCGGCAGGTTTTGGACCTGCCGGAGCCGGATCTCCAGATCGTAAAAGCCCTCATGGTCCTGCCGGGCCGCCAAGCCGATCACCGGGTGATCGGGCACCATGGTCTGGATGATCGCCCGGCCCGGGTCCCGGCCCCGGCCTGCCCGGCCCACCACCTGGGTGAGCATATTGAAGGTGGTCTCCGCCGCCCGATAGTCCCCGGAATACAAGCCCAGGTCCCCGTCCAGAACGCCTACCAGAGTCACATCCGGCATATCCAGGCCCTTGGCCACCATCTGGGTGCCGATCAGCACCGGGACCCGATCCTTTCGGAAATGGTCCAGGATCTTCTCGTGAGTGTTCACGGCGCTTACCGTGTCCGCGTCCATCCGGGCGCTGTCCAGATCCGGCAGAAGCGTCTGCAGCTCCTGCTGGGCTTTCTGGGTGCCCACGCCCACCTTTTTCAGAGGGCCGCCGCAGGCGCACCGGGCCGGTACCGGCTGGGAGAACCCGCAGTAGTGGCACATGAGCCGCTCGTTGGCGCTGTGGTAAGTGAGCCGGGCGGCGCATCTGGGACATTCCGGGGCCTTCCGGCAGTCCACGCACACCAGGCATCGGCTGTTGCCCCGGCGGTTGAGGAGCAGGATCGTCTGCTTGCCCCGATCCGCCGTTTCCCGTATCGCCTGGCGCAGCGGCATGGAAAAGCCGGTATCGTTGCCGTCTTTCATCTCCTGGCGCATATCCACCACCTGCACCTGAGGCAGGTCCTGGCGGTTGTGCCGCTGGCGGAGCCGGTAGAGCCGATAGCGGCCCTGTTTGGCATGGTACAGCGACTCCACCGACGGGGTGGCCGAGCCGAGCAGCACCAGCGCCTTTTCTTTGATCCCCCGCCAGATGGCCACTTCCCGGGCATGATACCGGGGAGGATCCTGGGATTTATAAGAGTGTTCCTGCTCCTCGTCCAGGACGATCAGTCCCAGGTCCCGGACCGGGGCGAACACCGCCGAGCGGGTCCCCACCACCACCCGGGCCTGTCCGGCACGGATCTTTTTCCATTGATCATAGCGTTCTCCGGCAGGAAGGCTGCTGTGGAGCACCGCCACCCGGTCGCCAAAGTAGGCGGCCACCACCCCCAAAAGCTGGGGAGTCAGGGCGATCTCCGGCACCAGCAAGATCGCGCCCCTGCCCTGTTCCAGGCACCGGCGGATCAGTTTCAGATACACCAGGGTCTTGCCGGACCCGGTGACACCGTAGAGCAGGGCCACACCCGGCGCGTCCTGGTCCATCTGGGCGGCGCAGCCGTCGTAAGCCGTCTGCTGCTCCGGGTCCAATGTAGGGTCCGTATCCACCTGGGCGGGCCTGAGCTCCCGGCAGCGAAGCACCTCCCGCTCCTCCAGGCGCACATAGCCCAGGTCCCGCAGCCGGCGGACCACAGCGGTGGACGCGCCGGTATAATAGCAAATCTCCTTGACGCTGACGCTGCCCAGCTGACACAGCATCTCCAGCACCGTCCGCTGCATGGCGGCGGACCGGGGCCGCCGGGCGGCAAAGTCCATGGCCTCCTCCACCGAGGCGGCAAGGCTGGCCACCTGCTGCTTTCTGTCGCCGGTGTAGCGGCGCAGGTCTGTCTGGCTGGAGATCCACTTCTTCCCTGCCAGATAGCGCACCGCCTGGTCAAACACCTCCGGCTGAGGCACCGCCTGGCGCAGGGCCTCGGCGCTCCCCTGGCCGCCCAGTTCCTCCAAAAGGACCAGCAGCTCCCGAGCGCCGGGCTTGCGGATGGTCTTTTCCTTCCAGGCCCGATCCTCCGTCAAAGACAGGGTCTCCTGGGTCCGAAAGCCCAGCCCCGGCAGCATGACCCGGACCGCGTCGTACAAGGTGCAGAAATACCGCTCCCGCATGGCCCGGGCCAACTGGAGCATGGGCCTTTCCAGCACCGGCCCCGGGTCCAGCGCCCGGATCACGGTCTTCAGCCCCTCCGGGCCGCCTGGCTCCAGGGACAGCACCATGCCCTCACAGTGCCGGTCGTTCCTGCCAAAGCAGACCATCACACGCATCCCCGGCTCCAGGTCCATCCCTTCCGGCGCCCAATAGGAATAGGGCCTATCGATGGCAAAATTAGCGGCACTTACCGCGATCTTTGCGACCATAAAGCCCCTTCCTCCCGATCAGTTCATATACTCGTCTTTCAGTCCGGCGGTGAGCTTGCCCTCCGCCACCTCCCGGATGGCCATAGTCACCGGCTTATCCGGCAGCTCTTCCTGAAAAGCCTCCGCCTCCGCGGCGATCTGGCGTGCCCGATGGGCCACCACGTTCACCAGCAGGTACCGGCTCTCCACATTCTTCAGCAGATCCGCAACAGGGGGGTACAGCATATCCATTTCCTCCAACTTCATTTAGTCCGCCTTCTCGGCGATGATATTCAAAACTTCCCGGACGCACCGGTCCAGGTCATCGTTGACCACAGTATAGTCATACCAGCTTCTTTGTTCGATCTCCCATCTGGCCCGCTCCAGCCGGATCTGGATCTGCTCCTCATCCGTATCGCCCCGACTGCGAAGCCGGCGCTCCAGCTCCTGGACCGATGGGGGCATGATGAAGATCAAGGTGGCGTCCGGCCGCTTTTTCCGCACGATCGCGGCGCCCTTTGGCTCGATGTCCAGCACCACATGGTGGGTCCGCAGCTTCTCTTCCAGCTGCTTTAGCGGCGTGCCGTAGCCGGCCTTGGCGTGGAGGTCGTATTCCAGGAACTCATCGTTTTCGATCATCTCCCGGAATCGGTCCATGGTGACGAAGTAATAGTGGACCCCTTCCACCTCGTTGGGCCTGGGGGCGCGGGTGGTGGCGGAAACGGAGAAGGCCAGGTCCTGCCGCTCTTCCATCACCCGGCCCAGCACCGTGCCTTTCCCCACGCCGGAAGCGCCGGAGATCACGAACAGTTTTCCGCTCATCATGGCTCCTCCTCTTCCTCATGGATGCCCTTCCAGCGGGCGCCCAAAACGTCCGGCGTCATGGCGGACAAGATCACATGATCCGTATCCATCAGCAGCACCGACTTGGTCTTCCGACCGTAGGACGCGTCGATCAGCATCCCCCGGTCCCGGGCCTCCTGGACCACCCGTTTGATAGGCGCGGAGTCCGGATCTAATATGGCCAGCACCCGGCCGGTGGCGATCAGGCTGCCAAAGCCGATGTTCATCAGTTCCATAGCCACCTCTTATTCGATGTTCTGGGTCTGTTCCCGGATCTTTTCCAGCTCGGCCTTCATCTCCACCACGATCCGGGCCAGCCGCACATCGGCGCATTTGGAGCCGATGGTGTTGGTCTCCCGGTTCATCTCCTGGAGCAGGAAGTCCAGCTTCCGGCCCACGGCGCCGCCGGTGGTGAGCATGGTATCCATCTGCTGTAAATGGCTGCGCAGGCGGACGGTCTCTTCGTCCACCGCCACCTTGTCCGCGAAGATCGCCGCCTCGGTCAGGATGCGGCTCTCATCGATGGCGGTATTGGCCAGCACCTCCTGGAGCTTGGCCTCCAGCCGCGCCCGATAGTCCACCACGGTCTGGGCGTTCCCCTTCTCCACCTGGGCCACCAGACGCAAGAGGGTCTGGCCCCGGCTCCGCAGATCGTTCTCCAGGGACTGGCCCTCGGCACGGCGCATGGCGTCGAACCCTTCCAGGGCCTTGACCACCACCGTCATCAGATCCGCCCGGAGCTGATCTTCATCCACCTCCGGCCGCTCCAGGGTGAACACGTCCGGCAGCCGGGACAGGTTGGCGGCGCTGATATCGTCCCGAACGCCGTAGTCGCTGACCATCCGGCGCATGGCATCCAAATATCCCTCCAGCACGCTCTGGTTCAGGCTCACCCGCACGTCCTCTCCGCCTTCGCTGCGGACCGATACGAACAGGTCCACCTTGCCCCGGGAAATGGTGGCCTTGACCGCCTGCTTCACCGCTTCCTCCGCGAAAGTCAGGCTCCGGGGCAGCTTTACGTTGCAGTCCAAGTATCGGTTGTTCACGGAGCGTACTTCCACCGTCAGCTCCCGGCCGTTCACCGTATCAACGGCCCGGCCGTAGCCGGTCATGCTCTTGATCAAATCCCATTTCCCCTTTATTGTTTTTTCACGAAGCCGGTGATGGTATAGCCCACCGGCCCTCTCCGGGCCACCAGGCGGTCGAACAGCACCGCCAGGCCCAGCCCCGCGCAGAAGCCCAGACAGCCGCCCAGGACCTCCGCGATGTAATATCCAAGAAAGAACAGGCACAGCGGCAGCATATACAGCACCGCCGCCTTGATGAGCACCGGCCCGGACCGGGCCTGGATGGTCACCAGATCTCCCGGCGCCGCGCCGATCCGGTCATAAGCGGTCAGCACCAGGATCTGCCTGGCTGCCCCGCAGCCGGCACACTGATGGCAGTCCCCGGAGCACGCGCTCTCCCGGACCCGGACCACCTCCGCGGTGCCGTCCTCAAACACCCGGCGCACCAGTACCCGCTGCTCCATATCAGCTCGCCGGCGTCGTCTGACCGCTCTCGCCGATCTGGACCAGGATCTCGTATGGATCGTCAGGATCGGACACCACGCCCACACCGCTGACGTTCTCCACCAGGATCTGGGCCTCGTACATACCGGTCTGGGTGGCGCCGGTCAGGTCCACCACGATCCGGAAGTCGGTGATCATCACCTTTTCCAGGTCCTTGGCCTGGCCCCGGATCCACACGGTGAGCTGCTGGTTCTCCCGGACCCGTACCGGCACACCGTCCGGCACGTTCTGCAGCTCCACCCGGTCGAGCATATCCTCCATAGACAGGTCGAAGCTCTGGATCTCCCGCTCCGGCATCTCCAGGGACACCTGCACTTCCTCGATGCCGGACAGGTTCTTCACCCCGGCAGGCAGCTCCACCTGGTAGGTCCGATCGGTAAAGCCCTCCAGCTCCTGGCTCAGGTCGATGGTGCCCAGAACGAGCACGTCCTCCAGCTTGGAGATCACCGCGGGGGAGCCGCTGACGGTGATCTCGGTCTTATCCAGGGTCACCGTCACATCCTGGGCGGTCAGGCCGCCGCCGCTGATCACCGATACCTGGAGCTGGATGTCCTTGACCATCAGCACCGGGATCTTCACCAGCACCTTGTCCGTATCCACCGTCACCGAGGAAACGTCCAGCGGGACGCTGTTTTCATCACACAAGGTCACGCTGACCCGCTCTTCCACCGACTCGGTGCGCCCGGTCATATCCACCGTCACCTTGGCCATGGCGATATTCTCCACCACGCTCTGAGGGCCGGAAAGGGTGATGAACTGCCGGTCCAGGGTCACGTTCTGCTGATCGACGATGTAGTTGTCCGGCAGGGACCCTACCTGCTCGAGCTGCACCGGCACCTCCTGGGTGACCCACCTGGCCACTTCGATGTTGATGGTCTGCGGTTCCCGGCTGACCACCTCGATGGTGCCGGGCAGCGTCACCGAATATTCCAGCTCCTTCTCCCCGGCCTCATAGATCCGGGTCAGGTCCACGATCACCACGATGTCGGAGCTTCGCAGCTTGTTCAGTTCGGAACGGTTGCCGGTGAGCTCCAGGTCCACCGTCAGATCCGTGTCAGAAACGATCTTCAATCCCCGGTCCTCCAGGACGCTTTCGCCGTCCAGGATCACCGGCACGTTTCGGAAGTTTTGTACCGTTTCGGTACGCTCCACGGAGATCACATACAGCCACAGCGTCAGCGCGATCGTCACAGAGAGCAGGATCTTGAGCATCTTACTTTTCACGGTCAGATCCCCCTTCCTTTCGGTCGCTCTGCTTTTGGACCATCCGCTTGACCTTATCCATCAGGTCATTGGAAGCCTCCTTCGGCTCTTTGCACAGCTCGTTGCGGAGCATCCGCTCCAGCATCTGGGGCGCCAGGTAGCGCTTGAGCACGCCGCCCACCGCCACGGAGATGATCCCGGTCTCCTCGGAAACGATCACCACCACCGCGTCGGAAGCCTCGCTCATGCCCACACCGGCCCGGTGCCGGGTGCCCAGGTCTGCGCTGATCGCGTGGCTGGCCGACAACGGCAGCACGCACCCCGCCGCGGCGATCTTCCCTTCCCGGATGATCATGGCCCCGTCATGGAGGGCCGCCTTGGGGAAGAAGATGTTCCGGATCAGCTGTTCAGACACCTGGCCCTGGATCTCCGTGCCGGACCGGATATACTCGTCCAGGGCAGAGTCCCGGCCGAACACGATCAGCGCGCCCACCCGGTCCCGGCTCATGGACTCACAGGCCCGGACCACCTGGCCGATCACCAGTTCGGTCTCCTGGGTAGGCTTTTCCAGGCCGAAGAAGCCGGCCAGCTTCACATTGCTCAGCAGATGGTCGATCATCCGCCGCAGCTCCGGCTGGAACAAGATCACGATCGCCAGGAAGCCCACTTGCAGCACCTGGTCGAGCAGATAGTTCAGCGCGTACATATCCAGCAGATCCGTGATCCAGGACAGCAGCAGCAGCGTGCCCACGGTCTGGGCGATGCGGACGGCGCCGCTGGAACGGAACATGGGCAGCAGCCGGTAGATCAAAAAAGCAACAACGGCGATGTCCAGCAGGTCCGTCCATCGCAGCCGTGTAAACATGATGAATAAGCTCTCAAGATACTCCATACCCCTCATCCTTCCCCCATTTTCGCCCCGAGCCTCCACCCAGAGCGGAAGATCCGCACACGGACCCTATTATCCGTACTATTATAGCGGATGAGCGCCGCGATCGCAATAGAAAACGCAAAAAATTTACGACTGTACACAGCAAAAGGAGCCGTGGTGGTCACGGCTCCTTCCGAATATATCCGCCTGCGCGGGGCCTTAGCCCTCCTCCACCACGATCTGCCGGACCACCAGCCCGGGATTGCGGCGGCAGATAAAGTCGATGGCCCAGTAGCTGGTGAACACCAGCAGCTTCCGGCCCCGATAGTCCTCCAGCAGTTCCGCGTCGCTGCCCAGCTCCAGGTCCGTCAGCTCCCCGGGATAGCTCTCGATCAGGCGGATCTGCTCATAGGGCAGGCCCTCCATCCGCAGTTCCACGCAGTACTCGTTCTTCATCCGATACTCGAACACGTCGAACTGCAGCGTGCCCACCACGCCTACGATGACCTCCTCCATGCCGGAGTTGGGCACCTTGAAGATCTGGATCGCGCCCTCCTGGGCGATCTGCTCCGTGCCTTTGACGAACTGCTTGCGCTTCATGGAGTCCCTGGCGGACACCCGGCAGAAATGTTCCGGGGCGAAGGTCGGGATCCCGGAATACCGAAACTTCTTCCCAGGCACGGTGATCGTATCGCCGATCGAGAAGATGCCCGGATCGAACACGCCGATCACATCTCCGGCGTAGGCTTCCTCCACGATCTCCCGCTCCGCCGCCATCAACTGCTGAGGCTGGGACAGACGCATCTTCTTGTTGCCCTGGACGTGGAAATACTCCTTGTCCCGCTGGAACCGGCCGGAGCAGATCCGCATGAAGGCCAGCCGGTCCCGGTGGGCCTTGTTCATGTTGGCCTGGATCTTGAAGACGAACGCGGAGAAGTCCTCGCTGAACACATCCACGACGCCGCAGTCGGACACCCGGGCCAGCGGCGGCGGCGTCAGCTTCAAAAACGCCTCCAGGAACGGCTCGATACCGAAATTGGTCAGCGCCGAGCCGAAGAACACCGGGCTGAGCTGGCCGGAGCGCACCGCTTCCAGGTCCATCTCCCGGCCGGCGGAGAGCAGCTCCACATCCTCGATCAGCTGCTGATGCCGGGCCTGGGAGTCCAGCAGCTCGGCCACCTGGGGATCGTACAGATCCACCTCCAGCTTCTCCGCCTTGGCCTTGCCGTTCACCCCGGAGAAAAACAGGAGCCGGCTCTGCTCCCGGTCATACACGCCCTGAAAATCCTTTCCCGAACCGATGGGCCAGTTCATGGCGTAAGTTTCGATCCCCAGCTCCCGCTCCACTTCGTCCAGCAGGTCGAAGGGGTCCTTGGTCTGCCGGTCCATCTTGTTGACGAAGGTGAAGATCGGGATGTGGCGCATGGCGCAGACCTTGAACAGCTTCCGGGTCTGAGGCTCCACGCCCTTGGCCCCGTCGATCACCATCACCGCCGAGTCGGCCGCCATCAGCGTGCGGTAGGTGTCCTCGGAGAAGTCCTGGTGGCCGGGGGTGTCCAGGATGTTGATGCAGAAGCCCTTATACTGGAACTGCATCACCGAAGAGGTGACGGAGATGCCACGCTGCTTCTCGATCTCCATCCAGTCGGAGGTGGCGGCCCGGGCGTTCTTCTTGCCCTTGACCACACCGGCCTGGGCGATGGCCCCGCCGTAGAGCAGGAACTTTTCCGTCAGGGTGGTCTTACCGGCGTCCGGGTGGGAGATGATCGCAAAGGTCCGGCGGCGGCTGATCTGTTCTTTCAAATCGCTCATATCACTGGCTCCTAAACCATAAATATCACAAAACCGCTTTATTTTACCACATACCGCCTGGGTTTACAAGAGGGCAGCATGGAAAAAACGGCCCTGGCATCCGCCGCCGGTCTTCATTTTTCGCACAGATCTGACCCCTCCCCCATAGTCTGGGCCAGGAGGTCTTGGCTATGGATAACTATTATATCACCATGCGGTCGGTGACGGTGGCCCAGCGGGGGGAGCGGGCGCTGCGGGCCGCGTCGATCCCATGCGCGCTGGGGCGGACACCCCGGTGGATGGAAGAGCGGGGCTGCGGCTACTGCCTGACGCTGCGCCGGGAGGCGCTGGCCCGGGCGGTGGAGGCGCTGCGCGCCCAAAACATCCCCTTCAGCAAGATCTACCATCTGCCCCCCGGCGGCACGCCGGAGGAGGTGGAGGTTTGATCTATCTGGACAATGGAGCCACCTCCCTGCACAAGCCGCCCCAGGTCCACCGGGCCGTTGCCCGTGCCCTTCGGACCTGCGCCAACCCGGGCCGGGGCGGCCATCCGGCGGCCATAGCGGCAGCGGAGGCGGTCTATCATTGCCGCTCCAGCGCCGCCAGGCTGTTCCACTGCCTGCCGGAGCAGGTGGTGATCACTTCCAACTGCACCCATGGGCTGAACATGGCGATCGCCACCCTGGTCCGGCCGGGGGACAAGGTGGCGATCTCCGGCTTCGAGCACAACGCGGTGGTCCGGCCCCTCCACGCCCTGGGGGCGGAGATCTTGGTATGCGGCCGGCGGCTGTTCGACCAGGAGGACACGCTCCGGGAATTTGAGCAGGCCCTCGCCCAGGGGGCAAAGGTGGTGGTGTGTACCCACGTTTCCAACGTGTTCGGCTACATCCTGCCGGTCCGGCGGATCGCCAGGCTGTGTCGGGAATACGACGTGCCGCTGATCGTGGACGCGGCCCAGTCCGCCGGTGCTTTGGAGGTGGATCTGCAGGCCCTGGGGGCCGCCTTCATCGCCATGCCCGGCCACAAGGGCCTCCTTGGCCCCCAAGGCACGGGCCTGCTCCTGTGCGGACAGGTGCCGGGACCGATCCTCTACGGCGGCACCGGCAGCTACTCCCTGCCCCGGACCATGCCGGAACATCTGCCGGACCGGGCGGAGGCCGGTACCATGAACGTGCCGGGGATCGCGGGGCTGGCCGCCGGGCTGGACTGCCTCCACCGCGCCGGGATCGACACCATCGCCCGGCGGGCGCGGACACAGGCCCAGGCGGCGGCCCGGGGACTGGAGAAGCTGGGGTTCCGGGTCTTTCACGGCAAGGACCAGCTTGGCACGGTGAGCTTCATCCCCCCTATGGACTGCCAGGAGGCGGAAGCGGCCCTGTCAAAACGGGGCATCGCCCTGCGGGCCGGGCTGCACTGCGCCCCCCTGGCCCACGAAAGCGCCGGGACCCTGGACACCGGCACGTTGCGGGCCAGCTTCGGCCACGACGCCTGCCCGGCCCAGACCCGGGCCTTGCTGGAAGGGGCGGCGGCCCTTCATTGCACTTCCAAGGAAAAAGAAGCATAAACTGTCCCATAAGCCTGCGCTTATGGAAAATCACCATCGGGAGGTAATACCATGTCTGAACGCTGTCAGGACACGTCCCAATGCAGGCCCGAGGACCCGCAGGAAACGCTGTCCATCCACACCCAAAAGATCACCGACAGCTGCCGGGACAAAGACTGCATCGAAGATCTGCGGGTATATCTGACCTGTGGATCCCAGGCGATCTTGGACTCGTGTGCCACGGTACGGGTCCGCTGTGCCGAACTGCTCCACGCCAGCATCGATGTAGAGCAGGTGGCCTTCGACCGGACCCACTACTGCATCGACGTGACCTTCTATTACCGGATCGTCGCCGACGCCACCTTGGGCGCGGGGCGGCCTGCCGCCCTGTGCGGACTGGCGGTGTTCTCCAAGCGGGCGGTGCTGTGCGGTGAGGACTCCCGCGCCCACGTCTTCACTTCCCGCACCCGGCTCTATGGGCCGGACGGCCCGGTGAAGGTCCGCTCCGATCTTCCCACGGCTGTGGTGGAGGTGCTCGATCCCATGGTCCTCAGTTCCCGAGTCACGGAAGCATGCGACCGGGCCGGTCAGGAGACCTGCCAGGTGCCGCCCCACATCTGCTCGCTGTTCGACGAGGAGCTGGTGCTGACCTCGGAACGGCGGCGGCTGTACGTCACCCTGGGCCAGTTCTCGATCATCCGTCTGGAGCGGGACGCCCAGCTGGTGGTGCCGGTGGTAGACTGGTCGATCCCCACCAAGGAGTGCTGTGACGCCCCAGGCTGCGCCGACGATCCCTGCGAGATGTTCAGCCGCATCCCCTTCCCCGCCGATCGGTTCACGCCCAAGAGCTGCGACAAAAAAGACTGCGGCTGCTGCGGCGAGAGCTGACCGAACAAAAGCCAGCACAAAAAACGGGACATTTCATCAAGAAATGTCCCGTTTTAATGTATAGATCACCAGCGGAACTGGAACGTGGTCTCAGAGCTGTTGGTCACGTTGGCCTTGGCGAAGGGCTGCTTCCACTCCGGGTGGTTCACCGAGTCCGGCCAGAACTGGGTCTCCAGACACACGCCGCTGCGCTCAGGATACGCCACGCCGCCCTTGCCGCGGTCTTGCACATAGTTGCCGGTGTAGAGCTGGACGCCGGGGCAGTCGGTGGTCACGGTCATGGACCGGCCGGACCAGGGATCGGACAAAATGGCGCAGGGCGCGCAGAACACCTCGAAGTTGTGGTCATATCCCTTTTGGAGCTTCAGCGGCTCGTAGTCTTCTTCGATGTCCCGGCTCAGGGGCTTAGGCTCCCGGAAGTCCATAGGCGTGCCAGCCACGCCGCGGACCTCGCCGGTGGGGATCGACTGGGCGTCGCTGGGGGTGAAATACCGGGCAGGCATCATCAGCACCTGGTCCATGGCCCGCTGGGGCTGGTCGTGACCGGCCAGGTTGAAATAGCTGTGGTTGGTCATGTTGAACACCGTGTCCCGGTCGCTGAGCATATGGAAGCCCACCTTCAGACTGCTGCCCTCCAGGGTATAGACCACCCAGATCCGAGCATTCCCCGGGAAACCCTGGTCCCCCTCCGGGCTGTCCAGATAGAAGGTGACCTTGTTCTCCTCCCGGACCAGCGCCTGCCAGATCCGCTTATTGAAAAAGTCCGTACCGCTATGGAGATTGTTACAGCCCTCGGACTGCTCCAGCTCCACCCGCTTGCCGCCCAGCTGGAAGCAGGCGTTTTTGATGCGATTGGCATTGCGGCCCACGGTGGCCCCGAAAAAGCAAGTACCGTTCCAGTAGCCCATGGCGTCGTCGTAGCCCAGCACCACATCGGCCATCCGGCCCTGGCGGTCCGGCACGAACAGGCTCACCAGGGTGGCCCCCAGATCTGTGACGGTGGCTCTCAGGATACCGTTGTCCAAGGTATACAGCTTTGCTTCCCTGCCGTCGGGCAGACAGCCGAATCCACTGATCATGATACATCCTCCCGATCGTTGATATATTAAGATTATACCACATCCTTCCGAATTTCGATAGTCCCGGCCGACAAAAAAATGCACAGATCCCAACTTTTATTTTTGACACATGATTTAGTGTTCTCCCTCTTGCAAAAACCACAATATGTAGTATAATAGGCCGTGCTACACAAAAGGAGGTCGAAAAAGAATGAAGATCATCAAGCGAAACGGCGCCGAAGAGACCTTCGATATCCGAAAGATCGAGATGGCCGTGACCAAGGCCAACGATGCCGTGGAAGAAGCAGTCCGGATGACCCCCCTGCAGATCAAGCGGATCTCGCAGAGCGTGCAGATCGCCTGTGAAGAGCTGGGCCGCAGCCCCTCGGTGGAGGAGATCCAGGACCTGGTGGAGAAGTCCATCATGGCCCACGGCGCTTTTGAGGTCGCCAAGTGCTACATCACCTACCGCTACAAGCGCAGTCTGCTGCGCCAGTCCAACACCACCGACGACCGGATCCTCTCTTTGATCGAGTGCAATAACGAGGAGGTCAAGCAGGAGAACGCCAACAAGAACCCCACCATCAATGCCGTCCAGCGGGACTATATGGCCGGTGAGGTCAGCAAGGACATCACCCGCCGGATCTTACTGCCCCAGGACATCGTGGAGGCCCACGAGGCCGGCATCATCCACTTCCACGATTCGGACTACTATGCCCAGCATATGCACAACTGTGACCTGGTGGACCTGGAGGATATGCTGCAAAACGGCACCGTGATCTCCGGCACCCGGATCGATAAGCCCCACTCCTTCTCCACCGCCTGCAACATCGCCACTCAGATCATCGCCCAGGTGGCCTCCAACCAGTACGGCGGCCAGTCCATCAGCCTGACCCATCTGGCCCCCTTCGTCCAGATCAGCCGGGAGCGGATCCGGAAGAACGTGGAGGCGGAGCTGGAGCTGCTGGGCGTCCGGCCGGAGGAGGAGCAGATCTGCGCCGTGGTGGAATCCCGGGTCCGGGAGGAGATCAACCGGGGCGTCCAGACGATCCAGTACCAGGTGGTGACCCTGATGACCACCAACGGTCAGGCCCCCTTCATCACCGTGTTCATGTACCTGAACGAGGCCCGGTCCGAGCAGGAGAAGAAGGACCTGGCCATGATCATCGAGGAGACCCTGCGCCAGCGCTATGAGGGCGTGAAAAACGAAAAGGGCGTGTGGATCACCCCCGCCTTCCCCAAGCTGATCTATGTGCTGGAAGAGGACAACGTGCGGGAAGGCACGCCCTACTGGTATCTGACGAAGCTGGCGGCCCAGTGCACCGCCAAGCGGATGGTGCCGGACTACATCTCCGAGAAGAAGATGCTGGAGCTGAAAGTGGACGCCAACGGCGAGGGCCACTGCTACACCTGCATGGGCTGCCGGTCCTTCCTCACCCCCTACCTGGACGAAAACGGCAAGCCCAAGTACTACGGCCGGTTCAACCAGGGCGTGGTCACCATCAACCTGGTGGACGTGGCGCTGTCCTCCGGCCGGGATATGGACAAGTTCTGGCAGGTTTTCGACGAGCGGCTGGAGCTGTGCCACCGGGCGCTGATGTGCCGCCACGAACGGCTCAAAGGCACCCTGTCCGACGCCGCCCCGATCTTGTGGCAGTATGGCGCGCTTGCCCGGTTGAAAAAAGGAGAGCCGATCGACAAGCTGCTCTACGGCGGCTATTCCACCATCTCCCTGGGCTACGCCGGCCTTTATGAATGTGTCAAGTACATGACCGGCAGATCCCACACCGAAGAGGAGGCCAAGCCCTTCGCCCTGGAAGTCATGCGGCACATGAACGACGCCTGCAAGGGCTGGAAGGCCCTGCACAACATCGACTTCTCCCTCTACGGCACGCCCCTGGAGTCCACCACCTACAAGTTCGCCAAGTGCCTGCAAAATCGCTTCGGCATGATCCCCGGCATCACGGACAAGAGCTACATCACCAACTCCTACCATGTCCATGTGACCGAGCCGATCGACGCCTTCACCAAGCTGGCGTTCGAGGCCCAGTTCCAGCAGCTCTCCCCCGGCGGCGCGATCAGCTATGTGGAAGTGCCTAATATGCAGAACAACATCGACGCGGTGCTCCAGGTGATGCAGTTCATCTACGACAACATCATGTACGCCGAGCTGAACACCAAATCCGACTACTGCCAGGTCTGCGGCTTCGACGGCGAGATCGTTATCGAGGAAGTGGACGGCAAGCTGGTGTGGACCTGCCCTCAGTGCGGCAACCAGGACCAGAGCAAGATGAACGTGGCTCGCCGCACCTGCGGCTATATCGGCACCCAGTATTGGAACCAGGGCCGGACCCAAGAGATCCGGGACCGGGTACTGCACCTGTGATCAAAAGGACCGGCCCTCAGGCCGGTCCTTCCTCGTGTACAAAAAGCCTTGCGGAGTTTGCCGTCCGCTGACGGCATCTTCTTTGCCGAAAAGCCCCGACGGGGATTTTTCGACAGTCTGAGCCCCGAAAAGCGGGGCCATGGCGCTCTCTACAGGAGCGCGCCTCGACCTTCCACCACGCCCCGACACTCCATCGACGCCCTTGGCTCTCCCTTTGGGAGAGCTGGCACGGACCCGTAGGGGCCGTGCCTGAGAGGGTCGCGGCGTTTCGTATTTAGGAAACGCTAGTCTGAAAGAGTGGCGTGAGCACCCTCTCCGTCAGGCCGTTCGGCCTGCCAGCGCGCTGCGGCGCGACCCGGTCGCGGCTCTGACGGTCCACCGGACCGTCATTCACTACCGCGGCTTCGCTTCGCTCACCCCCATAGGGAGAGCCAAGTGGGTGGGCAGAATATCGGGGCTTGGAACAAACAGCCCCGAAGGGGTTTTCGACAGTCTTGGACCGGCCCGCGGGCCGGTCCTTTATCATCCTTTAGGCGCCTGCTTCATGGACAGGCCGATCCGGCGGCATTTTTCGTCCACCTCCAGGACCACCACCTTTACCACGTCCCCCACCTGCACCACCTCGCTGGGGTGGCGGACCCGGCGGGAGGCTACCTGGGAGATGTGGACCAGGCCGTCCTGGTGGACGCCGATGTCCACGAACACGCCGAAATCGATCACGTTCCGCACCGTGCCGCTGAGGACCATCCCGGGCTTCAGGTCCTTCATCTCCAGCACGTCCTTCCGAAGCACCGGGGCGGGCAGGTCCTCCCGAGGGTCCCGGCCGGGCTTTGCCAGCTCCTTGGCGATGTCCGTCAGGGTCAGCGCCCCTGCTCCGCATCCTTCGGCGGCCTTCTCCGGCCCGTAGTCCGCCAGCTTGGCGGGAAGGTCCGCCAGATCGCCGGTCTTTTCCAGGCCGAAGAGGCTCAGCAGGGCTTTGGCCGCGTCGTAGGACTCAGGATGGACGCCGGTGTTGTCCAGCAGCTCCCGGCTCTCCGGCACCCGAAGGAACCCGGCGCACTGCCGGAAGGCTTTGGGGCCGAGCTTTGGCACCTTTTTCAGCTGGCTCCGGCTGGTGAAGGCCCCGTGCTCCTCCCGATAGGCCACGATGTTCTTTGCCGTGGTGGCGTTCAGGCCGGACACCTGCTGCAGCAGGCTCCGGGAGGCGGTGTTCACGTCCACCCCCACCGCGTTGACGCAGTCCTCCACCACCGCCCCCAGGGCGGCGTCCAGCTCCTTCTGGGGACAGTCATGCTGATACTGGCCCACGCCGATGGCCTTGGGGTCGATCTTCACAAGCTCCGCCAGCGGGTCCTGGAGCCGCCGGGCGATCGACACGGCAGAGCGCAGGTTCACATCGTATCCCGGGAACTCCTCCGCCGCCAGCGGGGAGGCGGAGTACACCGAGGCCCCCGCCTCGTTGACGATGGCGTAACTGGCCTCCGGGAAGGACCTCAGCAGCTCCACGGTCATGGCCTCGGTCTCCCGGGAGGCGGTGCCGTTGCCGATGGCGATGTGCCGGACGCCGTGGCGGCGCATCATGGCGCGGAGGGTATCGATCGATCCCTGCTTCTTCTTTTCGCTGAAGGTGGGATACACCACAGCGGTATCCAGCACCTTGCCGGTAGGGTCTACCACCGCCACCTTGCAGCCGTTGCGGTAGCCCGGGTCCAGGCCCATGGTCACGAAGCCCTTCACCGGCGGCTGCATGAGCAGCGGCCGCAGGTTCAGCGCGAAATTGGCGATGGCCCCGGTATAGGCCCGGTCCGCCAGGTCCGCGCGGACCTGGCGGCAGATCGACGGGAAGATCAGCCGCTGGTAGGCATCCTCTGCGGCGGCCCGGACCACCGGGCAGACCCGGGCGGTGGGCTTCAGGGCCGCCCGGCACACCAGCGCCGCGCCCTCGTTCCCCGGCAGGACCACAGCGACCTTCAAGACCCCCTCCTTCTCCCCCCGGCAGATCGCCAGGATCTGGTGGTCCAGGAGCCGGCTGATCGGCTGAGCGAAGTCGTAGTAAAGTCTGAACACCGTATCCGTTTCCGGATCGTCCGCCTTGCTTTGCAGATACCCCCGGCGGTTGACCAAGGCCCGCAGGTCTTTGCGGATCTTGGCGTCGTCAGACAGGTCTTCGGCGATGATGTCGCTGGCCCCCTGGAGGGCATCCTCCACGCTCCCGACCCCTTTCTCCGGGTCGATATACCCCTGGGCCAGCACATACGGATCCGCCCCTTCCTGGGCGAAGATGGCCGCCGCCAGCGGCTCCAGTCCCCGCTCCCGGGCGACGGAGGCCCGGGTGCGCCGCTTCTGCTTATAGGGCCGGTACAGGTCCTCCACCTCCGCCACGGTGGCGGCGCTGTCGATGGCATCGGAAAGCGCCTGGGTGAGCTTGCCCTGGCTGTCGATCGACCGCTTGACCTCCTCCCGGCGTTCCGCCAGGTTCCGCAGGTAGTTCAGCCGGGTCTCCAAGGCCCGCAGGGTGGTGTCGTCCATAGCGCCATGAAGCTCCTTGCGGTAGCGGGCGATGAAGGGGATCGTGTTGCCCTCATCGATCAGGGCGATCACGTTCTCCACATATTGAAGCTTTTGTCCCAATTCCTGGGAAAGCTGTTCTGAAATGGTCATCATATCCTGGCTCCTTTGTTTGATCCCGGACATCATAGCACACCGCCGGCAAAAAAGAAAGGCGCAAAAACGGGACGGAACATCGCCCCGTCCCATTCAGATCAGTCTTCATCGTACCAGGCGGGCTTTTCGGCCAGGGCCTCACAGCCGTCGAAAATGCCGGTCATCGTCGTCACC
>CALXFQ010000004.1 GCA_944387625.1 uncultured Oscillospiraceae bacterium | reverse complement strand
AGGAGTTGATACGATGCCTTATTTTGGCTGCCATCTTTCCATGTCCAAGGGAGATCTGGCTATGGTCCGCACCGCCCAGTCGATCGGCGCGGATACCTTTGCCTTCTTCACCCGCGATCCAAGAGGCTCCAGAGCCAAGCCGAAAGATCCCAAAGACAGCGCCGCCGCCGTGGAAGCCCTGCGGGAGGGCGGATTTGGGCCGCTGGTGGCCCACGGGGCTTACACCATGAACCTTTGCACCGCCGACCCGGAGGCCAGAGCCTTTGCCGCGGGCATCCTGGAGGAGGATCTGCGCCGGATGGCGGCGCTGCCCGGCCAGTTTTACAATTTTCATCCCGGCTGTCATGTAGGCCAGGGGGTGGAGGCGGCGGTGGATCAGATCGCCGGGGCGCTGAGGCAGGCCATGGCCCACGGGTATCCTGTGACGGTGCTTCTGGAGACCATGGCCGGGAAAGGCACGGAGGTGGGCGGCACCTTCCAGGAGCTGAAAATGATCTTAGACGCCGTAGGCCGGGAGGACCTGGGTATCTGCCTGGACACCTGCCATGTGTATGACGGCGGCTATGACATCGTGGCAGATCTGGACGGGGTCCTGGCGGAATTTGACCGGGTGATCGGGCTGGACAAGCTGAAAGCCCTTCACCTGAACGACTCTAAAAATCCCTTCGCCAGCCATAAGGACCGCCACGCGTGTATCGGCCAGGGCAGTCTGGGGGTGGATACCTTCCGCCTGATCTGCCGTCATCCGGCCCTGGCGGACAAGCCCATGATCCTGGAGACCCCCAATGAGCTTCCGGGCTATCAGGCAGAGATCCAACTGCTCAGATCCCTGTAGAAAAACAAGGAGGTGATCCCATGGAGCAGGTACTGACGGCCCTTTCCGATCTGGACAGTACCTTTGTCCGGGTATTCCTGGCGGTGATGCGATACGTGGCGCCTGCTCTGGTGGCGGCGATCTTGTGGCGCGGCTGCCGGCCGTTGCTGACCTTCCGGCGGGAGCCGGAGATCTGGGCCTTTCTGATCGCCAGCACAGGGAAGCGGTATCCCGTGACCCACTGGGAGAATGTGATCGGCCAGCATAAGCGCTGTGACATCGTTTTGGAACTGCCTACGGTCTCCCGCACCCATGCGGTGCTCACCCGATACGACGACGGCAGCTGGACGATCAGCGACGCCGGGTCTAAAAACGGCGTGCTCGTCAACGGAAAGCGGGTGAAGATCTGCGCCCTGGAGCCGGAAGACCGGATCGAGGTAGGCGGCATCGAGATGGCCCTCCAGCCGGTATCCAAATACCAGGTGCAGCGTCTTACCCAAAATAGGACCCGCGCCTCCACCGGCCTGAAAAGCGTTTCGGACCTGCTGCTGCTGACGATCTTCCAACTGCTGGCCTGCCTGGGCTTCCTTCTTTCCGGCTGTGAGGAGCCGATGTCGGTAGTGGCGGGGTTCGGCGCGATCATCGCCGCCCAATGGGGCCTGCTGGCCTTTTATCTGGGGATCCGCCGCCCGGCTTTCGAGCTGGAGACCGTGGCGTTCCTCCTGTGTACCATGGGTATGGCCGCGATCTGCGCGGTGAAGCCCGGGGAGGCCGTGAAGCAGGTGATCGCCTTGCTGCTGGGGCTGACGGTCTATTTGATCGTTGGCTGGTCCCTGCGGGACCTGGAGCGGGCCAAGAAGATGCGGTATCTGGCGGCGGTGGCCGGTGTGGGACTGCTGGTGGTGACGCTTGTTTTCGGCAAGGAGATCTACGGCGCGAAAAACTGGCTGGTGATCGGCTCCATGTCCATCCAGCCGTCGGAACTGGCGAAGATCTGCTTCGTCTATGTAGGCGCTTCCACTCTGGAGCGGATCATGAACAAGCGGAACCTGATCGGGTTCATCATTTACACCTTGATGATCTGCGGCTGTCTGGCGCTGATGAACGATTTCGGCACCGCCCTGATCTTCTTCTGCGCCTTTTTGATGATCGCCTACCTGCGTTCCGGCAGCGTAGGCACCATCGCCCTGGCGCTGACGGCCCTGGGCTTTGCCGGGATCATCGTGCTGAAGATCGCGCCCCACGCCCTGTCCCGGTTCTCCTCCTGGCGGCACATTTGGGAAGATCCCCTGGGGGCGGGCTATCAGCAGACCCGGGCGCTGATGTGCATCGCCTCCGGCGGATTGTTCGGACTGGGCATTGGTCAGGGATGGATGAAAAATCTATTCGCCTCGGACTCGGATGTGGTCTATGCCACCCTTTCCGAGGAGTGGGGCCTGCTGCTGTCGACGCTGTTGGTGGTGTCGATGCTGGCGGTGGCCCTGTTCGCGGTCCGCAGCGCCTCGGCCAGCCGCAGCAGCTTTTATACCATCGGCGCCTGCACCGCCGCCACGATCTTGGTGGTGCAGACCATGTTCAATGTACTTGGAACGCTGGATGTACTGCCCTTGACCGGCGTTACGTTCCCCTTCGTTTCCAATGGCGGCTCCAGTATGATCTGTGCCTGGGGCCTGCTCTCCTTTATCAAGGCAGCGGACACCCGGCTGGATGCCAGCTTTGCCGTCCGCAAAGAGAAAGGCAGTGATGCGGATGAATAGGATCGCCCGGCGCTCAACGGCGGTGATCATCCTGGCGGTAATCATGGTCTCCGGCTTGAGTTTTTTCCTGGTGGAGTATTTTATGTACGCGGACCAGTGGGTCATATCCAAGGGCAGTCCCCATGTCTATGACGGCTCCAACATCGGCTGCGGCATCGTTACGGACCGGGATGGGATACTGCTCCTGGATGATCGGAACGAACGGGTCTTCTCCGAGGACCAAAAGATCCGGATGTCCACGATCCACTGGGTGGGCGACCGATACGGCTATATCCAAGCCCCGGCGGTAGCCCATTACGCCAAGGAGATGGCCGGCTTCGACCCGATCGGAGGGCTGTATTCCTACTCAGGCGTGGGACAGGCCACCTTATCCCTGTCCGCCCGGCTCCAGGTGGCGGCCATGGAGGCCCTGGGGGATCGGAAAGGCTCGATCGCCATCATGGACTATCGGACAGGCCAGATCCTGTGCGCCGTTTCTTCTCCCACCTATGATCCGGACGACCCGCCGGAGATCACCGAGGAGAATCAGGATATCTGGGAAGGGGTCTACCTGAACCGCTTCACCCAGTCGGTATATGTCCCCGGATCCATATTCAAGATCGTTACCGCGGCCGCCGCCCTGGAGCGGATCGACGGCATTTTGGACCAGACCTTCCATTGCACCGGAGAGTATGATCTTTCCACCGGCTCTGTGACCTGTGAGCACGCCCACGGCACCCTGGACTTTTACGGCGCCATGGCCAATTCCTGCAACTGCGCCTTCGCTTCGGTGGTGGAGCAGATGGGCGCCCAGGCGCTGAAAGAGCAAGTAGATCGCTACAGCGTCACCGAGCCTGTGTCCTTCGACGGGATCACCACCGCCGCGGGCCGATTCGACATCACCGATGCCTCCTTAGATCAGGTGGCCTGGAGCGGTATCGGTCAGCATAAGGACCAGATCAACCTGTGCAGCTATCTGACCTTTGTCAGCGCCATCGCCAACGGCGGCGCGGCTCAGCAGCCCTATGTGGTCTCCCAGGTGACCTGCGGCGGGGAGGTGACCTACCAGGCCCAGACCCAGACCATGGACCGGGTCATGCCGGAGGAGGTGGCGCTGGAGCTGCAGAAAATGATGCGCAGCAACGTGGAAGTCAAATACGGCGTGGACAATTTCCCGGAGGGGATGACCGTCTGCGCCAAGACCGGCACGGCCCAGGCCGACGGCAAGGCATCCAACGCCCTGCTGACCGGGTTCGTGCTGGAGGAAGAATATCCCCTGTCTTTCATCATCGTGGTAGAGGAAGGCGGTTACGGCCAGAATACCTGCGTGCCGATCATCAGCCAGCTCCTGGAGGTCTGCAAGGAAGTCATATAAGCCCCACCCCCTGCGTAAAGTCATGCAGGGGGTGTTTTCATGTGCCGAAAGGATCAGCTCCGGGGCCTGGCCTTGCTGGGCTTTGGCTTGGGGCTACTGGCGTCGGTATGGATCGATTCTCATTTTTGGCAGGTCTGTTTTGGGATCCTGGCTCTTGGCGCGGGGGTGCTGGTCCTGGCAAAAAAATAGGGGCATAAACCTGTCCACCCGGGAATAGGATGTACGGAAAATGTGTGATAAGGAGAGGATCCAAATGGAACGACCTTTTGAGAAGCAGACGGTGCCCTGCCTGAAGCGGGCCCTTTGGCAGGTCCAGGACCGGGAACAGACCCAGGAGGTGCGGCTGGGGGACGAGATGCCGGATATCGGCAGCATCCTGTCCGTCCGGGGACAGTGCGTCCTGCGCGGCAAGGAGTGGATGGGCGACAGCGTGACCATCTCCGGCGGAGTCATGGTCTGGGCGATCTACGTACCGGCAGACGGCACCGGGCAGCAGATGATCGAGAGCTGGATCCCGGTCCAGTTCAAGGGCAGCCTGTCCGGCTCTCAGCGGGAAGGCTCGATCCGCTGTGCCCTGGAGCTGAGGAGCCTGGACGGCCGGACCATCTCCCCCAGAAAGATGATGATCCGGGGGGTGGTCAGCGCGCTGATCGAGGCGATGGAACCTTCGGACGCGGCGGTGGCGATCCCGGGACAGCTGCCGGAGGATGTTCAGCTCCTGCGCAGGCGCTATCCCATGGTGCTGCCGGCAGAGGCGGGAGAGAAGAGTTTTCTGGTGGACGAAGAGCTGACGCTGCCTGCCGGCGGGGAAGCGCCGGAGAAGATCTGGGGACTGCAGGTGGTCCCCAGGATGGACCACCCCAGCGTGGTAGGCAACAAGACGGTGATGCGGGGCGTCCTGCAGATCCACCTGTGCTATCAGGGCGTGGACGGACAGCTGCACAGCGCGGACCTGGAAGCGCCTTTTTCCCAGTTCTCGGACCTGGACCGGGACTATGAGAAAGAGGCCACGGTGTCGGTGACCCCGGCGCTGACCAACCTGGAGCACGAGCTGCAGGAGGGGAAGCTCCAGATCCGCTGTGGCGTGACGGCACAGTATGTGATCTGGGACTGTGTGATGGTGGAGCTGATCGAGGACGCTTACAGCGTTTGCCGTACGGTCCAGCCCAGGCAGGAGCCTATGGAGCTTCCCGCGATCTTGGACCAGTGTACGGAAACGATCCGCTGTGAAGGGACGGTATCCGGCAGCGCCTCCCAAGTGGTGGATGCCTGGATCTGCCATCCCCAGCCCAGGATCCGCCGGGCAGGAGATCTGTATGAACTGGAAGTCAGCGGCACGGTGGGGGTGGCATATCTGGACCAGTCCGGCAAGCTGCAATCGGGTACAGGCTCGTTCAGCCAGGTGGTGGAGCATACCGCTTCGGAGGGGTCTTTGGTGATCGCGGAGCTGGCAGGGGCTGCCGCGCCGGTGGTCACGGTCGGGCCTGAGCAGATGGATCTGCGGCTGGAACTGACGGTCCAGACCAGGATCTGCGCCCGGGACGGCATGACCATGGTCACGGCCCTGGACCTGGGGGACCAGACACAGCCCGATCCCGGCAGACCTTCCGTGATCATGCGCCGGTCCGGGGGCCGGTCTTTGTGGGCGCTGGCCAAGGGATGCGGCTCCACGGTGGAGGCGATCAGCAAGGCCAACGGTCTGACGGAGGAACCGACGGACGATGCCATGCTGCTGATCCCTGTAGTCTGAAAATAGTTACCGCCGCTTCGTGGGAGAGACGAAGCGGCGGTATGGGGGCTGTCGCAATATGGGAGTATGCCCACCGTCTATCACGATAGCCTATGGACCACACAAATTCCATCGAAAAATGGGGAAAGTGCGGATCTTTTTCAGGGCGCGGGGAAGATCACCGGCATCGGTCCAGGATATCCTCCAGCGCCGCGGTGTCGATGGCGGTGCTGCCGATCTGATCGAGCCGCAGACAGATCTTCACCGCCCGCTCCTGGATCTGGGTCTGGATGTCCAGCCCGGTCAGATACCCCTTTGACAGCAAGAAGCAGATCTGCGTCTGATGGTCAGACCCTTCCTGTTCCAGGGCTTGGACCGCGTCTTCGTATCGGTCCGGGTCCAAAAACGCTTCCTCGAAGCAGGCAAGGCTGGCCGTCAGGACCTGGCGGGTATCCGGCCGGAAGCGGTAGCAGCTGACGCCGTTCTCTTTTTCCTTGGTCATCCCCAGGGCCTCTTTCAGGAATTTGGGCTGGTTCCACTGCCGGTAAAGGGCGGGAAGATACTCCGTCGCCTTTTGAAAGTCCACTGCTTCCCGGGCCTGAAGGTACAGCTCTTCGTCGATGGCGCGGAGCAGTTCCTCCAGATCCAGGTCCTGGGCATGATCGAAAAGCGCGTCCAGATGATGGGAGATGTCCGTGGCCTGATACCGGCCCAAAGAGCCGGTGCGTTGGATCCAGAAGCCGTCGTAGATGGCGCATTGGAGAGTGCCATTGCTGTCGGCCAGGGTCATGATCAGTTCCCGGTGGCCGGGATCGATGGAGAAGGCCAGGGTATAAGGGTCCGGGTCGAACTGGCCTACAGTCAGTTGGATCTGGGCGGTAAAGGAGCTTTTATCCAGGGTCTTCTTCGCCGCCAGCATGATCTTGGTGGTGGGACCGTAATAGCCCAACCAGTTGGTAGACCATCCGATCGTCAGGAGGAGGACCACCGCCCCGATCACAGCGACCGCCCGGACCGCGATGGAGCGCTTCCCGGTCTTTTTATGGGCCATATCCATACCTCCTCTCCGTTTTTGGATATCATAGCATATCCTCTTCGCATTTACAATGGCCGGGGCGCGTACTTTCAAGATTGACGCGTGGTAGCTTTCCGGCTATAATATCCAGTGAAAAAGGAGGTGCGCGTCTATGGCGCTGTTTGGACCTGCGGATATCCTGTTGCCCAGAGAAGACCTGCTCCAGAGCTGGCCGGTGATCGCCTGCGACCAGTTCACCTCCGACCCTGCCTACTGGCACCGGGTGCGCGCTCGGGCCGGGGACGGTCCCTCCGCCATCCATTTGATCTTGCCGGAGGCGGAGCTGGCCCATGGGACTTCTCCGAAGCAGATCCATGCCGCCATGGAGGCATATCTGGCAGGGGATGTTTTTCGCGCCCTGCCCAAGTCCTATATCCTGGTGGAGCGGACGTTGGGCGATGGCCGCCTTCGCCTGGGCCTGGTGGGCGCGCTGGACCTGGAGCACTTCGATCCCGACCCAGGCTCGGCCTCGCCGATCCGTGCCACCGAGCGCACGGTGCCGGAACGGGTCCAGGCCCGGAAAGCCATGCGCCAGGGGGCCTGCCTGGAGCTGTCCCATGTGCTCATGCTGTGTGACGACCCGGAGGACGCGCTCCTTTCGCCGCTACGTCAATGCCGGGAGGAGATGCCCCTGCTGTACGATCTGGAGCTGATGGAGCAGGGAGGCCGGATCCGGGGCTATCTGGTGCCTCAGGACCAGGCACGGGCCTTTGACCGCCGCTTTGCCGCGTATGTCCGGCAGGTGTCTGGCAGATACCGGGGGCTGACCGACGCGCCGGTGGTCCTGGCGGTGGGCGATGGGAACCACGCCCTGGCTACCGCAAAGGCCGCCTATGAGGCGCTGAAAGCGGCCCACCCCCAGCGTGATATGTCTTCCCATCCTGCCAGGTACGCCCTGGTAGAGCTGGTGGATCTGCAAGATCCGGCGGTGATCTTCCACCCGATCCACCGCCTCGTTACGCAAGTGGATGTGGATGAGCTTTTGCGGTCCCTGGCCGCGGCCCAAGCCCCGGAGGCTCTTCAGATCGAGTGGATCGGAGGGGACCGATCCGGCACGCTGACCCTTGCCCAGGCAGACCGGGAACTGGCGGTGGCGGCCCTCCAGCCTTTGCTGGATGCGTATCTGAAAGATCATCCCGGGAACATGGACTACATCCACGGCCGCCAGGCCCTTTGTCAAGCGGCCAGTCAGCCTGGGGCGCTGGGCCTGCTCCTGCCGCCGCTTAATAAAAACGTTCTGTTCCGGGAGATGATCCGGGGCGGTGTACTGCCGCCGAAGACCTTCTCCATCGGCCAGGCCCGAGAGAAAAAATACTATATCGAAGGAAGGAAACTACGATGACCACCATATACGAACCTGCTTATGCCAAGGTCAATCTGACGCTGGATGTGCTGGGAAAGCGGCCTGACGGTTATCATGACTTAAAAAGCGTGATGCAGACCATCTCCCTGCGGGACGATATCCGGCTGGATATCGGCACCGGGGAGCCTTGGGCGCTTTTGTGCGACAAGGAGGGGATCCCTACAGACCAGCGGAACCTGGCCTGGAAAGCGGCCCAGATCTACTGCGACGCCATGGGCAAGGATCCGGAGGGACTGACGATCCACATCACCAAGCGGATCCCCAGCCAGGCGGGGCTGGGCGGCGGCAGCGCCGACGCGGCGGCGGTCCTTCGGGGACTGAACCGGCACTACGGGGAGCCGCTGTCGATCATGGCTCTGGCGGAACTGGGCGCACAGGTGGGCAGCGACGTTCCTTTCTGTGTGGTAGGCGGCACCATGATGTGTGAGGGCCGTGGAGAGCGGATGCGGAAGCTCCCGGATATGCCTGATTGCGTCTTCGTGGTGGTAAAGCCGGCGTTTTCCATCTCCACCCCGGAACTGTTCCAGGCGATCGATCAAAAGCAGATCGCCCACCGGCCGGACCACCAGGCAATGGAGTCGGCCCTTCTTGCCGGGGACCTGAGCCGGGTGGGGCAGAACCTGTGCAATGTGTTCGATCCGGTGGTCACGGAGGATCATTTGGAGCTGAACTACATCAAGTCCCTGTTTTACAACTATGGCTCTGTGGGCCACCAAATGACCGGCTCCGGCTCGGCGGTATACTGCATGGTCTCCGAATTTGAGATCGCCGCGGTGATCTGCCAGATGCTCCGGCCCAATTATCCCCAGGTATTTATCGCCAAACCTGTATAAGTTTCCCGAATGCCGTCCATACTGGGCTTATCCTAGTATGGACGGTGTTTTTTATGTTCAAAATGTTGAAATGCTTGCTGGCCCTGGCGCTGGTGGCGGCCGCGTTTTACATGGTGTCCGTGGTCCGGGACAAGCAGCTTCTGGAAGAGCAGGTGCTGCGGCTCCATGTGGTGGGCGCTTCCGATGCCCAGGAGGACCAGGAGCTGAAGCTCCAGGTCCGGGACGCGGTGCTCCAGGCGGTCCAGGAGGCGGTGAGCCAGGCCCCGGACAAGGACGCGGCGGAGGACGCGGTGGAGGAATTGCTCCCGCAGTTAAAGGAGGCGGCAGACCAGGTGCTGATCCAGGCCGGCTCCACGGACCGGGCCACTGTGCGCTTATCCCAGGAGGAGTTTCCCAAAAGGGAATATGATACCTTCACCCTCCCGGCAGGGGTGTACGATTCCCTGCGGGTGACGATCGGCGAAGGAAGCGGCAGAAACTGGTGGTGCGTGGTATTTCCCGGGCTATGTGTACCGGCGGCATCTCAGCAGGTGGAGGATGTGGCCACCGGCGCCGGGTTCTCCCAGAGCCTTAGCGGTGCCATCACCGGCCAGGAGGGCTATGAGATCCGGTTTTGGATCCTGGACTGGCTGGGCCGGGTGGAAAATTTCTTCCACAGATGATCCGTGGCCTATTATTTGGACACTTTCTGTGATAGAATGGTACCATCTCGACGAAAGACGGTGGTCCAATGCTGGAACTGATCCTGGGAAAAGATCATATCGCCAATACCGATGAGATCCTGCGCAGGCTCTCGGCAGACGTGGCGGCCAGAAAAGGGGGCCGGATCTGCCTGGTGCCGGAGCTGATCAGCCATGATATGGAGCGGCGGCTGTGTGCCGCGGCGGGGGATACGGCCAGCCGCTACGCGGAAGTCCTGTCCTTCACCCGACTGGCCCGCCGGATATCCGACAGCGTGGGCAGCGCCGCGCTCCAATGTTTGGACGATGGCGGCCGGGTGGTTGCCATGGCGGCGGCGGCCCGGCAGCTCCACAGCAAGCTCAAGGCCTATGCCTCTGTGCAGACCAGGCCGGAATTTCTCCTTCAAATGGTGGACGCGGTGGACGAGTTTAAGCGCTGCCGGATCGACGGGACAGACCTGAAAGCCGCCTCCCAGCGGACCGAAGGGGTGCTGGCCCAGAAGCTGGAGGAGCTGTCGCTGCTGCTGGAGAGCTACGACGCGCTGTGCCGCCGGGGCAAGCGAGATCCACGGGACCAGATGGAGTGGGTCTTGGAACAATTGGAAGACAGCGACTTCGCGGCGGACCGGGTCTTTTACATAGACGGCTTCCCGGACCTGACCCGGCAAAACCTGGCTGTGGTGGAGCATCTGATCCGGGTCTGCCCCCAGGTGGTGGTGAGCCTGAACTGCGATACGGTAGGCTCCAAGCGCCTGGCCTTCGAGAAGGCAGGCCAGACGGCATCAGAGCTGGTAAAATGCGCCCGGCGTGCCGGTGTGGAGGTAAAGTATACCCAAGTCCTGCCCAGGCAGACCCCCCTGGTGTCGGTGTGGGACCAGCTCTTCCAGGGGCCGATCAGCCCGGACCCGGCGCTGGAGGGAAGGCTCCTGGCGCGCCATGCCGGGTCCATATGGCAGGAGTGCCAGGCGGCGGCTCGGGACATCCAGGCGCTGGTCCGAGGCGGCTGCCGCTACCGGGACATCAGCCTGGTATGCACGGATATGGCCGCTTATCGAAACGTGATCGGCCTGGTGTTCAAGCGCTGCCAGATCCCGGTATATCTGTCCGGCACGGAAGGGATCTTGGACAAGGGGGCGGTGACTACGGTGATCGCCGCTCTGGAGGCGGTGCTCGACGGCTTCGACCGAAAAAGCGTGCTCAGGTATCTGCGGTCCACGCTCTCCCCGGTGAGCCAGGATCTGTACGACCAGATGGAGAATTACGCGGTGGTCTGGGGCGTCAGCGGCAACCGCTGGCTCCAGCCCTGGAAGGAGCATCCAGACGGCTTAAGCGGCGTTTGGGACGACCGGGCCGCCCAGCGCCTTGCTAAGATCGAGGAAGGGCGGAAGCTGGTCACGGATCCTCTGGACCGGCTCCGCCGGGGACTTCGGTCCGGGGTGAAGCTAAAAGATCAGGTGGAGGCGCTGTATGCCTTCCTGGTGGATATCCGGCTGGAAGAGCGGCTGTCGGAACTGGCGGAGGACTTGGAAGCGGCAGGAGATGACCGAAGCGCCCAGATCCTGAACCAGCTGTGGGAGATCTTGATCTCGGCGCTGGAACAGATGTATGATGTGCTGGGACAGACGGTGTGGGAAGGGGAGGCCTTCCTCCGGCTGCTGACGCTGCTGTTGGAGCAGTATGATGTCGGCACCATCCCCACGGTGCTGGACTCGGTGACGGTGGGGCCGGTGACGGCCATGCGCTGCCAGCGTGGAAAGCACCTGTTCGTGCTGGGCGCCAGCGAAGGGCTCCTGCCCGCCTACGGCGAATCCCAGGGAGTGCTGACGGACCAGGAGCGGGTGGCGCTGCGAAGCCTGGATGTACCGATCACCGGGGGCGCTTTGGAGGCGATCCAGGCCAGCTTTGCCGAGGTCTACGGCGTGTTTTGCGGCGCTTCGGAAACGATCCGTGTATCCTGCGCCGACGATCAGCCCTCTTATGTGTACCGCCGTCTTCGGGACCTGGCCGGCGGCGATAGGGAAGCGCCGGTCCTTCCTGCTACGGCAGATCCGTTTGAGGCGGCCTGTTATCTTGCCAAGTGGAACGAAGCGGATCGGGCCGGGGCGCTGGGGCTGGAAACGCTCTATTCCCAGGCGCTCTCCCACCGGGACTTTGCCCTTGGTACGATCTGCCGGGAGAACGTGGACCGTCTGTACGGAAAAAAGCTGACCCTGTCTGCCTCCCAGGTGGACCGGCAGGCGGAGTGCAAGCTGGCCTATTTCCTGAAATACGGTCTGCGGGCCAGGGAACGGAAGGAGGCAGAGGTAGACCCGGCGGAGTTCGGCACCTACGTCCACGCCGTGCTGGAAGAAACGGCAAGAGATGTGATGGCCTTGGGCGGCTTCCACCAGGTCAGTTTGGAGGAAACGCTGGACCTGGCAAAAAAGCACTCCGATCAGTACATCCAGGAGCATTTCAGCGCTCTGGACTCAAAAAGGGTGGCTTACCTTTTCCGGCGGAATGTTCAGGAGCTGGACCTGGTGGTCCGACAGCTCTGGGAGGAACTGAGCGTCAGCCAGTTCCATCCGGCGGCTTTCGAGCTGTATTTCGGCAGTGGGAAGCAGGAAGAGGCGAAGGAGCCGGCCATGTCCCCGATCCAGATCCCCTCAGAGCAGATGGAGGCCCAGCTCCAGGGCTTTGTGGACCGGGTGGACCGATATCAGGTAGGGGACACCACCTATTTCCGTGTGGTGGATTACAAGACCGGGAAGAAGAGCTTTGACTACTGTGATGTGTTCAACGGCGTGGGCTTACAGATGCTTCTGTACCTGTTCGCGTTGGAACAGGGAGGAGAGGCCCTTTTAGGCGAAAAGCGGATAGCGGCCGGTGTCCAGTATTTCCCGGCCCGGGTCCCCTATGTGACCCTGGACGGCCCGGGGGAGGACGAATCGGGAGAGCGGCGGAAAAACTGGGTCCGCCGGGGCTTGCTGCTGTCGGAGGAGCTTTGCCTGACAGCCATGGACCCCAGAGAGGATATGCCCACATTGTGCTGTGACCGAAAGCGGGACGGCACCCTCTCCGGGGACATCGCCGACCGGCAGCAGCTTCGGCTTCTGCGGAGCTATGTGTTCCAGGTCCTGACCCAGATGGTGGACACCATCGCTTCCGGGCAGGTGGACCCGGACCCCTACACCCGGGGGACCAGCCACGATGCCTGCGCCTACTGCCCTTATGGGGCGGTGTGTCACGCCGACACCGTGGAGGGCCGCCGGGACTACAAGGCCATGACTTCCACGGAGTTTTGGGAGCGAGTAGAAAAGGAGGTTTCCCGCCATGGCTGAAAAATTGACCCCTCAGCAGCTCCAGGCGGTCCGGGACCGGGGCGGAAAGCTCCTGGTCTCCGCGGCGGCCGGATCCGGCAAGACCAAGGTGCTGGTGGACCGGCTCATGAGCTATGTGACCGATCCCATCGACCCGGCCAATATCGATGAATTTCTGATCATTACATACACCAAGGCCGCCGCGTCGGAACTGCGGGGAAAGATCGCCGCCAAGCTTTCGGAGATGATCGCCCAAGCGCCGGAGGACCGGCATTTACAGCGCCAGCTCCAGCGGCTGTACATGACCCAGATCTCCACGGTCCATGCTTTCTGCGGCCAGATCCTGCGGCAGTTTGCCTATCAGCTGGATCTGAGCGGGGATATGCGGGTGGCGGATGAGAATGAATGTGCCCAGATCCGGCAGGAAGTGGTCCGCCAGGTCCTGGAACAGGCTTATGAGCATATCCACGACGACCCGGACCTTCAGGCGTTCGTGGACACCCAGGGCATCGGCCGGAACGACCGGCAGGTGCCGGAGGTGATACTAAAGGTATACGACAGCGCCCGCTGTCACTTGGACCCGGAGGGCTGGCTCCAAAGCTGTTTGGATGGGGTCCGGGGGACGGATGTGGAGGACGTGTCCCAGACCCGCTGGGGCCAGGTGCTGATGGAGGACCTGTTCTCCGCTCTGGATCTTCAGATCGTATCCATGGAACGATGCCAGCGGCGTTTGGAGCAGGCGGAGGGCCTGGAAAAGCCGGCGGCGCTCTTCGCCCGGTCCCTGGCACAGCTTCGCCACCTGCGGGAGAGCAAGACCTGGGACCAGGTGGTCCAGCGGAAGGACATCGACTATGGCAATCTGCGCTTTCCCACCAAGGCCAAGGATCTTCAGCTCCAGGAGGAGGTCAAGGCGGTCCGCAATGCCTGCAAAAAGCGGATCGGGGTGAAGACCCGGTATTTTACGGACCCCTCGGACCGGGTGCTGGCGGATCTGGACCGAAGCGGCGGTCCCGTTCGGGGGATGGTGGCCTTGGTCCGGGCTTTTGGAAAAGCCTATGACGCCGCCAAGGCCCGCCGGTCGGTCCTGGATTTCGGAGATCTGGAGCACCGCACGCTGGACCTGCTTCTGGGCAAGAGCCGAAGCGGCCCCACCGCTGTAGCCAGGCAGATCGGCGCCCGGTTCCGGGAGGTGATGGTGGACGAATATCAGGACTCCAACCAGGTCCAGGACGCCATTTATCAGGCCCTGACCATCCAGAAGCAGAACTGTTTCATGGTGGGGGATGTGAAGCAGTCGATCTACCAGTTCCGGCTGGCAGACCCTGGGATCTTCCTGGAAAAATACGCCCAATATGTCCCGGCGGATGCTGCCCGGGAGGGCCAGGGACGGAAGGTTCTGCTGTCCCGGAACTTCCGCTCCTGCGGCGCGGTGCTGGAGGCGGTGAACAGCGTATTCAGCGCCTGTATGTCCCCGGCGGTAGGCGGCCTGGATTATGGGGAGGATGAGGCCCTCTATGAGGGCTTGCCCCACGGCCCTCTGGGAGAGCCGGAGGTGGAGCTTTGCTGTGTCCAGGTCCGGGAGAAGACCTACCCGGAAGAGGCGGCTTTTGTGGCCCAGAGGATCGGCCAACTGCTTGACGGCGCCCATATGATCCGGGAAGGGGAGGGCCTGCGGCCCATCCGCCCGGAGGATATCGTGATCTTGCTCCGGTCGCCTGGCTCCACCGGGGGCTATTATCGGGCGGCTCTGGAGGAAGCGGGGATCCGGTGCGCCGCCGGTGGTACGGACCTGCTGAAGACCGAACACATCGGGGTGCTTCGGTCGATCCTGCAGACCATCCACAATCCCCGGCTGGACATCCCCCTGATCGCCTGCCTGGCAAGCCCTGTGTTCGGTTTCACGGCGGACGATCTGGCGGCGATCAGAAGCGAGGACCGTACCGGCTCTGTGTTCGACGCCCTGAAAAACAGCGCCCTGCCCAAGGCGAAGGGGTTTTTGGATACTTTGCGCCAGCTTCGTCAGGCCAGCCGGATGCTGGGCCTTTCCCAGCTCCTGGAGGAGGTCTTTACCCGGACCCGGATCGACAGCATCTATTCGGCAATGGCCGATGGGGATCTGCGGACCGGGGACCTTCAGACATTTTTCCAGCTGGCAGTTGAGTTCGAGGCCGGTGGACAGCGGGATCTGGGCCGGTTCCTGGAGCATTTGGAGGCCATGGAGGAAAAGGGGATCCCCGGCACCCAAAGCGCCGATGGAGGCGCTGTGACCATCATGAGCATCCACAAGTCCAAGGGCCTGGAGTTCCCGGTGGTGGTGCTGGCGGACCTTTCCAAGCGGTTCAACAAGGAGAGCCAGCTGTCCCAGGTGCTGTGCCATAAGGAGCTGGGCATCGGCATCAGCGCGGCAGATGCTCAGCGTCGGGTGCGATATCCCACCGTAGCCAAGCAGGCGATCGCCGCCAGGATCGGAGCGGACAGCCTTTCCGAGGAACTGCGGGTGCTGTATGTGGCCATGACCAGGGCCAAGGACCGGCTGATCATGACCTATGCCGGCAGGTCCCTGGAAAAGGACCTGCGGGAATGGACGGCCCGGCTGAATATGGGCCAGAGATCTCTGCTGTGCCAGGAGGCGGACTGCCCCGGAGATTGGGTGATGATCGGGGCGCTTCGGCGGATGGAGGCCGGCGCGCTGTTTGCCCTGAGCGGCGATACCACAGACCGGCAATTGTCCGACCACCCATGGGATATCCGGGTGGTGGAAGCGCCTCAGTCGCTGTCCGGGCCTGGAAGGGAAGAGGAACGTTCCCAGGTGGACGAAGAGGCGGTGGCGGCGCTTCGCCAGGGGCTGACGCTTCGATATCCTTACCAGGCGGCCACCCAGGCGCCGTCCAAGCAGACCGCCACCCAGCGAAAGGGCCGGTCCAAGGACCAGGAGGCGGCGGAAAACGCCCCGGAGCCCAAAGGCCGCCGGACCTGGCGGAAGCCCTCCTTCGGGGAACGGCAGGTCCAGGGCAAGGAGCGTGGCATCGCGCTCCATCTTGCCATGCAGTACATCCGCTATGAAGAATGTACCGGGGAGGAGGCTGTACGCCGGGAGATCCAGCGTCTGGCGGACCAGGGCTTTCTGACGGCGGAACAGGCGGCGCTGGCAGATCATCGGAAGATCGCGGTGTTCTTCCAGTCCCCGCTGGGCCGGAGGCTTTGCCAGAGCGATCAGGTGCTTCGGGAGTTTAAGTTCTCGATCCTGGATGGGGGCGAGGCATACGATCCGGCGCTGGCCGGGGAGGAGATCTTGCTCCAAGGCGTGGTGGACTGCGCCCTGCTGGAGCCGGACGGGATCACCGTGGTGGATTTTAAAACGGACCATGTGACGGCGGACACGGTACAGCAGGCGGCCCGGCGGTACTTGCCCCAGGTGGAAGCCTATGCCGACGCGCTTCGCAGGATCTATGAGATGCCGGTGAAGCGGCGGTGTCTGTACTTCTTCCAGATCGACCAACTGGTGGAGCTTTGATATGAAAAGGGGAGGAGCCGGTGCTCCTCCCCTCGGTTGGTCAGCGGCAGTTCTTGCTCTGGCCCTGCTTCTTGTTCTCGGTCTTGTTCTCGGTCTTCTCCTGGGTCTTGTTCTGGTACTGGTCCTGGGTCTTGTTCTGCTTATCCATGTTTCTTCCTCCGTAGGTTTCTATTACGGCTGTGCCGTAGGGATAGGTTGCCCATTTTGTCAGGATCTATCCTTCACCTTGAAGATCAGGCTCATGATCAGCCCCGCGGTGATCGCCGCGGTGATGCCGCCTGCGGTAGAGCCAAGGCCGCCGGTGAAGATCCCCAGAAAACCATCCTTCTCCACCGCTTGCCGGACCCCTTTCGCGATGGTATGCCCAAAGCCGGTCAGAGGGACCGTGGCGCCGGCACCGGCAAAGTCCACGATCGGCTGATACAGCCCCAGGGCGCTGAGAAGCACCCCTGTCACCACGAAGCCCACCAAGATCCTGGCGGGGGTGAGTTTGGTCTTGTCGATCAGAAGCTGGCCCACCAGACAGAAGGCGCCGCCGACCAAAAACGCTTTGATATAGTCCATCATCCATTCCTCCCAGAGGCGATCGATACGGCGTGGCAGACCCCAGGGATCGGCAGACCCTGCTGGGTAGAAGTGGGGGAGAGCAGAGCCCCGGTGCCGCAGAACAAGATCCTGTTCATTTTGCCTGCCGCCAGCTGATCCAGAAGATATCCGCACAAGGTGACGGCACTGCACCCACAGCCTGAGCCGCCGGCATGGACATCCTGGGTGGTGTTGTCGAACACCAGGCTCCCGCAGTCGCTGAGTTTGCCGCCCAGGCTCAGCCCCTCCTGCCGGGCCAGCTCCAGGAGCATCTCCTTGCCCACTTGGGCCAGATCCCCGGTGACGATCAGATCGAAGTCCTCCGGCCGCCGGCGCATATCCTTCATATGGGCCTGGATGGTCTGGAAAGCCGCCGGTGCCATGGCCGCGCCCATGTTGTTGGCGTCCTGGATCCCCAGGTCACAGACGGTGCCGATGGTACAGCACTCGATCACCGGCCCTTTGCCCTCCCGGCAGACCAGCGCCGCGCCGGAGCCGGTGACGGTCCACTGAGAGGTGGGGGTCCGCTGGCCGCCATAGCCCAGAGGGAAGCGATACTGCCGTTCGGAAGAGGCAAAGTGGGAGGAGGTCATCGCCACCACTCTGTCGGCAAAGCCTCCGCCTACGGCCATGGCAGATAACAGCAGGCTTTCGGCCATGGTGGAGCAGGCGCCGTACAGTCCCAGATGGGGAACGCCCAGGCCCCGCAGACTGAAGGAGGAGCCGATACACTGGTTGAGAAGGTCCCCGGAGAATACCAGGTCCACCTGCTCGGTAGAGAGCTTGGCTTTTTCCAGCAAGGTCATCAGCGACAGCTGCTGGAGCTTCTTTTCTCCCTGCTCCCAGGTCTTCTCCCCAAAGTAGGTGTCCTGATACACCCGGTCATAATACTGGGCCAGAGGGCCTTCTCCCTCTTTCTTTCCTGCCACGCTGGCCCAATGGGTGATCACCGCCGGTCCGGGGAGCAGGAAGCTTTGGCGGCCCCGCTTATTGGTTGCCATGGCCGATCCCTCCTGTTTTTTTACTATCATGCCCCGAACGTCCAAAAAAATGCCCACCGAAAACTTCGGTGGGCATAAAACGATAGGGTCACATACTGGTGCCGTCCTTGCCTGGGACGGGCAGGGGCCGGGCATCATCGAACACCGTTTCCACGTCGAACAGGTCCTCCAGCTTTTCCGGGTCGTGGTACATCCGATAGCCGTCCACGTTCCGGCGGCCGCCACGGAAGTAGTTGTTTCCAAGCTGGTTCCAATACTGGTTCCCATCCACGTTGAAGAAGTAGCGGAAGCCGTCTTCGTACAAGGCGACGAACTTGGCGTTGTCGGCAGGATACTCGCGCCAGGTGTGGATGTCGGAGCCGTGGGGGAAGAGGATCACATCCGTTTCGCCGATGATCGGTTCGACGGTGTTTTCCCACTTATCCGAGTCCGCGGCGACCCGGTCGGCGCTGATGTTGCCGTAGGCAGGGTGGCCGTAGGAGTGGCTTGCCAGGATCCAGCCGTGATCGCGCAGACACTGGGCCACCTCCTTGGCGGCGGCCACCTCCTCCTCATAGGAGGGGTACTTATCCGGATCGGCGGCGTGCATGGCATCTAGCTCGGCCTGATAGTTGGGCTTGGTCCGATAGCCGAACACGCCCTCGTAGCCGGTCACGCCCAGGATCGCCCGGGCGCCCCGGTAGGAGAAGTCAGGATGCTCCTGGATGAAGGTCTCCAGGATGGGCACCAGATCGTAGTCGCCGATGTGGACATTGCCGTCGGCGTCCACATACTCGCACTTGGGGTAGCCATTATCGATCACGATCTTGCTGGCGAAGCCGTCGTTATTGCCGTCTACAAAGATCGGGGTGTTGTTCTTGCCGTTGCCGGTGCCGATCATGTAGCTGTAGTAGTTCAGATCGTCCTGGCTCATCAGGAAGGGGGTCTTGCCAGGGGGGAGCATGATGTCGCCGTAGACGAACTCGCCGTCCTCGTTCTCATAGGCCAGGTCGTAGGGGGAGATCAGCACATAGCCTCTGTCGTACATCTGCTGTAAGATCGCCTTGAACTCGTCCACGGTGGTCATATACAGGTTGTAGCCGTCCTGGTCCTCGTCCCCATCGAAGGCCCGGTCCGTGTCCACGATCAGGGAGTGGAAGAAGATGTGGGTGACGGTATGGGGGGCGGCATAGGCAGAGGTCTTGCTCTTGAGCAGGGTGTATTCCGCCACCTTATCGCCCAGCTCCGCCGATCCCTCAAACTCGGGAGAGGACTTGATCAGCTCGATGGCGGCATCGTAATCATAGCCGGCGGCCAAAAGATCTGCCTGGGCGATCAGCTCGTCTACCGGGGCGGCCCCCTCCGTAGGTTCGGTGGAAGGTTCCGTGACGGGGTCGGAGGAGGAGCCGGTGTCGATGATGATCTGGCCGGTGCCGTCGTTCAGGGACGGATCGTGCAGATCCGACACAGACTTGATCACCCAGCCGATCACGGCTACGCAGGCAATGGCCAGCACCACCATGATCACGGTGGGGATATAATAATGCCATTTGTGACGGCTGCGGCGAGGGCGCCTATTGCCATGGCCGTTGTTGGAGAGGTACTTTGCCATAATGACCATTCCTTTCTTTCTCATGGAAAAATTCTTCGCGGCAGGTCAAGGGCCTGCCTGCCCATCTTGACAGCATTATATACGAAAATGGAGCAGATATCAAGCCATTTTTTAAAACGGCCGATGCTCATGGAGAGCATCGGCCGAAAAGATACAGATCTCAGACCACCCGGCGGGCGCTGTGATAATGCTGGGTATAATAGCTGCTGGAAAGGTTGCTGATCGTGACGCCCTTGGAGCTGGAGGCGTGGATCATCTGACCGTCACCGATATAGATGCCCACATGGGATACGCCGGCGCGGTATGTATCCTTCAGGAATACCAGATCTCCGGGCTGGAGCGCCGACTTGGAGATGTAGGTCCCGACCTTGACCTGCTCGGTGGTGGTCCGGGGCAGCCGGATGCCGCTCAGGGCCAGTACATACTGGGTAAAGCCGGAACAGTCAAAGCCCGAGGGCGAACTGCCGCCCCAGACATAGGGGGTGCCCAGATATTTTTTCGCGTTCTTCACGATCTGACTGCGGATATCGGAACTGGTCTGGCCGTTCAGCGCGGCGGCGCTGGGAGCCAGGCCGGTGGACTTGCCGTCCTTAAAAAACAGCGGCTCCTTGTCGGAGGCGGCGTTTTCGTAGGGGATCTCGGTAAGCTGCAGATAGTCACTGCGGATGTAGCCGATGTTCTCCCCGAAGATCACCTTGTACCACTGCCGGTTGAAGCCGATGATATAGGCTTTTTCCCCGGTATGGGCCTGGTCGATGGAGCGGTAGCCGGTGCCGGGGCCGGAACGGACATGGACATAGTCCCCGGTGACCCGGCCGTAGCCCAGCTCCACGTTCTTCACTTCATAGGTGTTCAGATAGCTTTCGTGCATATACCCGGCGGTCAGATCGAACTGGACCTGATACCAGGAGCCGGTCTTGCCGGTGATGATCACATAGTCCCCACGGCTGGCGTAGCCCAGCGTTGAGGAGCTGGTGGAAGGCCCGGAGCGCAGGCGCAAAGCGCTGGCGTCCACGGTGCCTACGGCGGTGGTGAGCGTGCCGCTTTTGGCGGATACGCCCATGGTGGTGACGGCGGCGAAGGAACAGATCGCCGCCAAAATACAGATCAAAGATCTCAGTCGTTTCATATTGCCCTCCGTCTTACGTGCAGGCGGAATGACCGCCAATGGTGTCCCGTCTTACTTGCCGGCCAGCGCCCGTTCCAGCCACACGCAGCCCACATCCAGGGCGGTGTAGAAGCCGGCCTTCTCGCTCTTTTTCACCACCCGGTCCCGGCTCCTGGCCGTGGGGTCGGTGAGCTGGAGCTGGACGGATACCCGGGTGGCGATGTCGGAATCGCCCACCTTCTTGGTCTCCAGGACCTGGAGCATCACGATGTGGGAGTCCGCCATGGAGCCATAGTATACCAGGTTGTCCTTGCGCATCAGGGGGTGGCCCTTGTACATCAGTACTGCTTTTTCTTCAGCCATCAAAGTTCCTCCTTTCCAATGAAGATGACAGAATGGTAACAAAATGCTATGATTTTGTCAACCGAAATAGGGGATATCCGGTTATGATGGAAACATTTACAAAGAGCAGTAAGACGGAGGGGAGTATGAAAGGAAAAGAGGCTTTTGCCGTGGCAAAAGCCTCTTGGCGAACGTCATTTCTGACCAAACAGGTAGCAGCGCACCAGCTCCTGGAGAAGCTCATCCCGGTCCAACTTGCCGATCAAATAGCGGGCGTTATTGTAGTTGGTGATGTAGGTGGGGTCCTCGGTGAGCAGGTAGCCGACGATCTGGTTGATCGGGTTATAGCCCTTCTCATTCAGAGCGTCGAACACACTGCGAAGGGTGCTACGCATATTCTGCTTCTCGTCCACCGGCAAAGTGAATTTGATGGTGCCGTCCGTCATGATGATCGACCTCCAAAATGTAGAATATGCATATTATACCCTATAAATGATCATCTGTAAAGGGATGAATGTGAATTTTTCGTTACTTTACCGCCGCAAGGCGCCCAGCTGTTCCGCCAGAGCCGTCACCGCTTTGGAGAGGGCGTTCTCCGATTCGGCATCTGTAAGGGTACGGTCGTCGGCCCGCAGTTCCAGGGAGAAGGCCATGCTCTTCTTGCCCTCAGGCACGCCGGCGCCCCGGTAGATGTCGAACAGCTTCACAGACCGCAGCAGCTTCCCGGCGGAGGCGGCCACCACATCCTCCACCTGGGCCACAGTCACCGCCTCGTCGCACACCAGGGAGATGTCCCGGGTGACGGCGGGATACTTGGGCAGGGGGGTGTAGGTGACCTCCGGCAGCCGCAGATCGAAGAGCCGTGTGAAGTTGATCTCGGCGCAGTACACGTCCATATCCAGGCCGTAGCTTTCTGCCACCAGGGGATGGATCTGGCCGATCACGCCTACGTCCACGCCGTCGATGGTCACCTTGGCACAGCGGCCGGGGTGATAGGACGGATCGTCATGGACGGCGGTATACCGGGCCTTCTTCACCCGCAGTCCGGCGAACACCGCTTCCAGCTGGCCTTTCAGAGAGAAGAAGGTGGCGTTGTCCCCGTAGGTGCCCAGCACCAGCATCTTCGGCTCCTGGGGCAGGGGCTGGCCCTCCTCCGGCAGATAGACCTTGCCGATCTCGTAGAGCTTCACACACTTGTTGTGGTAGGCGTTGTTCCTGGACAGGATGTCCAGCATGGACGGCAGGACGGTGGTCCGCATGATGGAGGTGTCTTCGCCCAGGGGGTTCTGGATCTTCAGAGCGTTGCGCAGGGGGGACCCGGCAGGCAGCCGGATCTGGTCGAAGATGGTGGGGGAAACGAAGGAGTAGGTGATGATCTCGCTGTAGCCCAGGCTTCGGCAAAGCTGTCCGGCCTTGCTCTCGAAGGTCATGAAGGGGCTGTAGCCGCCTTGGGTGGAGTTTTTGAAGTAGGTCACCGGGATCTGGTTGTAGCCGTACATCCGGCCCACTTCCTCGGCGATATCCGCCATCAGGTTCAGATCCGGCCGGAAGGAAGGCACATGGATCGTCCGGCCTTCCACTTCGATCTCCAGACGCCGCAGGTAGCCCACCATCTCCTCCTCGCTGATCTGGGTGCCCAGGAGGGCGTTGATCTTCTCCGGCTCAAGGGGCAGCGTCTTCGGGGCGGGGATAAAGTTAACGATGTCGATGATCCCGTCCATCACATCGCCGCAGCCCAGCAGCTCCACCAGCTCACAGGCCCGCTGGACCGCCGGCACGGTCATCATCGGATCCAGATTCTTCTCGAACTTGCCGGAGGACTCGGTACGCATGCCCAGAGCCAGGGCGGTCTTGCGGATGGAAGTGCCGTTAAAGTTGGCGGACTCAAAGACCACGGTGGTGGTGTCGCCCAGGATCGCGGAGTTCTCGCCGCCCATGATGCCTGCCAGACCGATGGGCTTGCCCTCGTCGGCGATCACCAGCATACCGGGTGCCAGGGTCCGCACATTGCCGTCCAGGGTGGTCAGCGTTTCGCCTGCCACCGCCTCCCGGACCACGATCTTGCCGGAACCAACATAGCGGTAGTCGAAGGCGTGCATGGGCTGGCCGTACTCCAGCATCACATAGTTGGTGATGTCTACGATGTTGTTGATCGGGCGGACGCCGTTGGCCCGGAGGCGCTGGCGCAGCCACTTGGGGGAAGGTCCGATCTTCACGTTCTTGACCATCCGGGAGGAGTAGCGGTTGCACAGGTCCACCGCCGGGACCTCCACGTCCAGCATCTCATACATGGACCCGGCATCGCTGCCGTGGACCACCGGCTCGTGGTGGCGCATGGGCAGACCGAAAGCGGCAGCCGCCTCCCGGGCCAGGCCGATGATCGAATAGCAGTCCGGCCGGTTGTTGGTGATCTCAAAGTCCACCACCGTGTCGTCGTTGCCGATCACGGCGTTGATGTCGTCACCGGGCTTGCAGTCCTCATCGTTCAAGATCCAGATGCCGTCGGCATAGGCATCAGGCACATCGTTCTGGGTCAGGCCCAGCTCGGCGAAGGAGCAGAGCATACCGTAGGAAGCCTCCCCCCGAAGTTTGCCCTTGGTGATGTGGACCCCGCCGGGGAGGTAGGAGTTGTGCAGGGCGGTGGGGACCAGATCCCCCTGGTGGACGTTTTGCGCCCCGGTGACGATCTGGACCGGCTCCTCCCGGCCCACATCCACCTGGCAGATCCACATATGGTCGGAGTTGGTGTGGCGGGTGATCGACAGGACCTTGCCTACCACCACGTTCCGGATCTGCTGATCCAGCCGCTCATAGCCCTCCACCTTCTGACCGGCCACGGTCATGACCTCAACGAATTCTTTGTCGGAAACATGGGACAGGTCCACGAAGTCCTCATGCAGCCATTTTCTGTTCAGTAACATGATCGGTACCTCCTTAGAACTGTTCCAGGAACTTGATGTTGTTGTCGAAGATCAGCCGCAGGTCGTTGATCTTCAGACGGCCCATGGCCATCCGCTCCAGGCCCATGCCAAAGGCGAAGCCGGACCACTTCTCCGGGTCGATGCCGCAGTTGGCCAGCACGGTGGGATGGACCATGCCCGCGCCCAGCAGTTCGATCCAGCCCTCGCCGTGGCAGGTGGGGCAGACCCCACCGTCCACCTCGCCGGTGCCGTGGCACTTGTGGCACTGCATATCCATCTCACAGCTGGGCTCGGTGAAGGGGAAGTGGTGGGGACGGAACCGGGTCTGGGCGTCCTGGCCGTAGATCGCCTGCATGATCGCGATCAGCGCGCCTTTCAGGTCGCCCATGGTGATGTGCTCATCCACCACCAGACCTTCGATCTGGTGGAACATGGGGGAGTGGGTGGCGTCGGCCTCGTCCTTTCGGAACACCCGGCCGGGGGCCAGCATACAGAAGGGGGGCTTATGCTCCTCCATGAACCGGATCTGCATGGAGCTGGTCTGGGTCCGCAGAAGGACGGCGTCATTGTCATCAAAATAGAAGGTGTCGCTGCGGTCCCGGGAGGGGTGGCCCTCCTCGATGTTCAGCCGGGTGAAGTTGTAGTCCGCCAGCTCCACCTCCGGGCCGTCCACCACGGTGTAGCCCAGGCCCACGAAAATGTCCTTCACCTGCTGGAGCACCTGGTTCATAGGGTGCTGATGGCCCAGCTCCACAGCATCGCCGGGGATCGTTACATCGATCGCCTCCGATGCCAGCTTCCGCTCCAGGGCGGCGGCGTTCAGGGCGGCTTTGCGCCGCTCCAGCTCCGCTTCGATATCCGCCCGGACGCTGTTGGCAAGCTGGCCCATCACCGGCCGTTCCTCCGGGCTGAGTTTGCCCATCATCTTCAGTACGGCGGTCAGTTCGCCCTTTTTGCCCAGCAGTTTTACCCGCAGCTCCTCCAGAGCCGCCAGGGTATCCGCCGCGTCCAGAGCCGCCAGGGCGCTCTGGCGGATCTGCTCCAACTGTTCTTTCATGGTCTATCGTTCTCCTTTCGGGTATGACATACAAAAAAATACACCTTCCATCCCATACACGGGACGAAAGGTATTCCTTCCGCGGTACCACCCACGTTTCGCCGTTTCCGGCGCGCTTTTTCAGATGCAAGCACATCCAAGACCCATAACGCGGTCACCCGGCCGTCCCTACTTACGTTCAGGCGGCAGCTCCCGGGAGAACGCCCGATATCCCACCCAAGCGGCTCCCACCGTCCCGCTTTCGCTGATAGGGTGCGGCGGATATCCGACAGCCCGTTCCACGCTTTTCGCAACAAATGGATGGTAGCACATTTATGCGGAAAATGCAAGTGTTTTTTCCAATTTGCCCGGCTTGACGGAAGGGGTGCCAGGTGGTATGATGGGGGAAACGAACGGAAGGGAGGCATGACCATGTACCAGCCTTTGGCGGACCTGCTCCGTCCCCAGACCCTGGACCAGGTCTACGGCCAGGACCATATCCTTGGCCCCAGCGGGATCTTGCGGCGGCTGATCGCCTCCGGGAACATCCCAAACATGGTCTTTTACGGCCCCAGCGGCACCGGCAAGACCACCGTGGCAAACATCATCGCCAAAATGACCGACCGGCGGCTCTACACCCTGAACGCCACCACCGCCTCCACGGCGGATATCAAGGCGATCGTGGCGGAGCTGGACACCTTCCTGGCCCCCAACGGGATCTTGCTGTACCTGGACGAGATCCAGTCCTTCAATAAAAAGCAGCAGCAGTCCCTGCTGGAACACATCGAGAACGGCAAGATCACCCTGATCGCTGCCACCACGGAGAATCCTTACTTCTATGTATTCAACGCGATCTTGAGCCGGTCCACGATCTTCGAGTTCAAGCAGATCTCCGCCGAAGCGGCGCTGAAAGCGGTCCGCCGGGCGGTGGGCTTTATGGAAGAGCGTACGGCCCTGACGGCGGAGCCGGAGGACGGGGCCTTGGAATACATCGCCGGGGCCTGCGGCGGAGACCTGCGGAAGGCTATGAACGCGGTGGAGGTGCTCTTCTCCGCCGGGATGCCTGAGGGGGACCGGATCCGGCTGACCCTGGAAGACGCCAAGGCCGTTACCCAGAAGAGCGCCCTCCGGGCGGACCGGGAGGGGGACGACCACTACGATCTGCTGTCCGCCCTGCAAAAGTCCATCCGTGGCTCGGACCCGGACGCGGCCTGCCACTATCTTGCCCGGCTCCTGGAGGCAGGACAGATGACCTCCGCCTGCCGCCGGCTGATGGTGATCGCAGCGGAGGATATCGGCCTGGCCTACCCTCAGATCATCCCCATCGTCAACGCCTGTGTGGACATGGCCTTCAAGCTGGGGATGCCTGAGGCCCGGATCCCTCTGGGGGACGCGGCGGTGCTCATGGCTACCAGTCCCAAGTCCAACTCCGGCCATTTGGCCCTGGATATGGCGATCGCGGATGTTCGCAAGGGCAGGGGCGGGGACTTCCCCCGGCATTTGCAGAACGTCCACGCCGACTCTTACACCATGGAGCGGGAGCAGGGGTATCTCTATCCCCACGACTTCCCGAACCACTATGTTCCCCAGCAGTACCTGCCGGACGAGCTGGTGGGAACGACCTATTATGAATATGGTCCCAACAAGCTGGAGCAGGCGGCCAAGCAGTATTGGGACGCGATCAAGGGGGTATGACCATGGGACTGCAGGCGGGAGATATCCTGACCATGAAAAAGGCCCATCCCTGTGGGGACAAGCGCTTTTTGGTGCTCCATGCCGGAGAGGAGCTTCGTCTTCGGTGTCTGGGCTGTGGCCGGGAGCTGGAGATCCCTATGACCAAGATCCAGCGGAACATCCGGGCCGTTCAGCCCATGAAAAAGTCTTCGACATAGCCCAGCGGCGACCGATCCGATCGGCCGCCGTTTTTATTGCACCGCACCGGATCGGAGGCCAAACCGGCAGTCGCTAGGAAGTCCTGCCGGTCCCCCAGGTGGCAGGTGCGACAGACTTTTTTAAAGGGCCGGATCATACTATAGGACAAGGAGGTGGTCAAGTGCCGGTGTATCTGGACCTGCTGATGCTGCTCAATTTCCTTGTGGATCTGCTGCTGCTCCTGGCCGCGGACCGGCTGTCCGGCCATCGGACCGCGATGAAACGGATGGTGGCCGGGGCGGCGGCAGGCGGCGTCTACGGCGGGATCTGTATGCTGCCGGGCTTTACCTTTCTGGCAGGGACCGTGTGGCGGGTGGCGTTCCTGGCGCTGGTGGCGGCGATCGCCTATGGCCTGGAACTGGAGGCCCTGCGGCGGGGGATCTTGTTCGTGCTGCTGAGCATGGCCCTGGGCGGTGTGGCGACAGGGCTGGAGAGCGGCGGCTTTTTTGAGCTGGTCCTGTCCGCCGCCGGCGTGCTGGCGCTGTGTGTGTTCGGGTTCCAGGGCAAGCTGGGAGCGGTCTACATCCCGGTGAAGATCCCGGTGGGGGAAGGCGAGGTCCGTTTCCGGGCCTTGCGGGATACCGGCAACTGCCTGAAAGATCCGATCACCGGGGCCTCCGTGCTGGTGGTGTCCCCCCGGATCTCGGAACAGCTCTGCGGCCTGCGCCCTCCGGATCTGGAGGACCCGGCCCGGGCGATGGGGAAGGTGTCCGGGCTGCGGCTGATCCCTTACAGCGCGGTGGGCAAAGGAGGCGGACTGCTGGCGGCGAAGCGGTATGAGGATGTGCAGATCGGAGGATGGAAGGGAAGCTGCCTGGTGGCCTTCTCGCCCAATGAGCTGGGCCGGGGGCAGCCCTATGAAGCGCTGACTGGAGGTGGCCAATGAAGAGCATTTGGGACAGGTTACGGAAGTGGCTGGGGTTCGGCAAAGGACAGACCGTTTACTACATCGGCGGCAGCGATGTACTGCCGCCGCCGCTGAAGGGCCAGGAGGAACTGGACGCCCTGGAGCAGTTGGAGCAGGGCAGCGAATATGCCAAGCAGCGGCTGATCGAGCACAATCTGCGGCTGGTGGTGTACATCTCCCGGCGGTTCGAGAACACCGGGGTGAATCTGGAGGACCTGATCTCCATCGGCACCATCGGTCTGATCAAGGCGATCGGCACCTTCCGCCGGGACCGAAATATCAAGCTGGCCACCTACGCCTCCCGGTGCATCGAAAATGAGATCTTGATGTACATTCGGAAGATCGCCAATCAAAAGGTGGAAGTTTCTCTGGATGAGCCGATCAACATGGACCACGACGGCAACGAGCTGCTGCTGTCCGACGTGCTTGGCACCGATGAGGATGTGGTCCAGCGGCCTCTGGAATATGAATCGGACATCCGGCTCCTGCGCCAGATCCTGGGCCAGCTCCCGGACCGGGAGCGGCAGATCGTGTCCATGCGCTTCGGCCTGGACGGGCGGCGGGAGCTGACCCAGAAGGAGGTGGCCAAGGTCATGGGGATCAGCCAGTCCTACATCTCCCGGCTGGAGAAGCGGATCATGGTCCGGCTGAAAAAAGAGATGATCCGCCAGACAAGTTGTGCTTGACATCCTGGGGGGGCGTGATATAATCGGTACGAACTTATATCGATATAAAATGCATCGATTGAAATGGGAGCTGGACATATGGAACATAAAGAGATCTCAAAATCCGTACTCAAGCGTCTGCCGGGATACCTGGCCTATTTGAAGAGCCTGCCGGAGGACGCCTCCCCCTACATTTCCGCCACCGCCCTGGCAAACGCCCTGGGAATGGGGGAGGTCCAGGTGCGGAAGGACCTGGCGATGGTCTGCGACGGGGGCCGTCCCAAGGTCGGCTATCCCCGGGAACTGCTGATCGAGGATATCAGCCAGTTTTTAGGCTACGACAACACCACCGACGCGGTGCTGGTGGGGGCGGGCAAGCTGGGCCAGGCCCTTATGGGCTATAAGGGCTTCGACGACTACGGCCTGAACATCCTGGCGGCCTTCGATGCGGCCCCGGCCATGGAGCAGACGGAAGAGGGGAAGCGGGTCTATCCCATGGAGAAGCTGGAGAGCTTCTGCCGGAAGAACAACGTGCTCATGGCCATCATCACCGTTCCGGCGGAGGTGGCTCAGTCGGTGTGCGACCGGCTGATCCAGTGCGGCATCGAGGCGATCTGGAACTTTGCCCCCACCCATTTGGACGTGCCGGAGAAGATCCTGGTCCAGAACGAGAACATGGCGACCTCCCTGGCGGTGCTGTCCATGCATCTGCAAGCCAAGATCAAGGAAAAAAAGGGATAAAGGACCGGGCGTACCGAAAAGATCGGTACGCCCGGTGTTTTTTATGATCTGCGGTCGTGCGCTGGGCCATTATTTGCCGGCAGGCTTGAAAGAGTCTTTCAGGCTGACGGACCGGTTGAACACCAGATGCTCCGGCGTGGAGTCCTTGCTGTCCGGGCAGAAGTAGCCCAGGCGCATGAACTGGAAGGAAGCAGGAGCCTTGGCGCTTTCCAAGCTCTTTTCCAGCTTACAGCCGGTGAGGACCTCCAGGGAGTTGGGGTTCAGGCAGGCCAGGAAATCCTTCCCGGCGGCGTCGGGATCGGGATCGGCGAACAGGTCGTCATACTGCCGGACCTCCGCCTCCACACAGTTGTTGGCATCCACCCAGTGGATCGTGGCGCCCTTGACCTTCCGGCCGTCGGCAGGATCGCCGCCCCGGGAGTCAGGATCGTAGGTGGCAAGCACCTCCACCACATCCCCATTTTCGTCGGTGACACAGCCGGTGCACCGGATCAGATAGGCGCCCTTGAGCCGGCACTCCGGCCCGTTGGGGTACAGCCGCTTATACTTGGGGACCGGCTCGGCCAGGAAATCGTCGGCCTCGATCCACAGATCCCGGGAGAAGGTGACTTCCCGTTCACCGGCGGCAGGATCGTTGGGGTTGTTCTCCACCAGGAAGGTCTCGGACTGCCCCTGGGGATAGTTGGTGATGGTCAGCTTCACCGGCCTCAGCACCGCCATGACCCGGCTGGCGGTCTCGTTCAGGTCCTCCCGGAGGCAGTGCTCCAGGAAGGCGTACTCGATGGTGTTGGGGCTTTTGGCCACGCCCACCCGGTCACAGAAGTTGCGGATGGAGGCAGGGGTGTAGCCCCGGCGGCGCAGACCGCAGAGGGTGGGCATCCTGGGATCGTCCCAGCCGGAAACATAGCCGTTCTCCACCAAAGCTCGGAGCTTGCGCTTGGAGAGCACCGTGTGGTCGATGCCCAGCCGGGCAAACTCGATCTGCCGGGGCCGGTGGGGGACGGACACGTTCTCCACCACCCAGTTGTACAGAGGCCGGTGGTTCTCGAACTCCAGAGAGCACAGGCTATGGGTGATCCCTTCCAGGGCGTCCTGGATCGGGTGGGCAAAGTCGTACATGGGATAGATGCACCACTTGTCCCCCTGACGATGGTGGTGCATATGCCGGATCCGGTAGATCACCGGGTCACGCATATTGAAGTTGCCGGAGGCCAGATCGATCTTGGCCCGGAGGGTGTAGCGGTTGTCCTCGAACTCCCCGGCCCGCATCCGGGCAAACAGGTCCAGGCTCTCCTGGATCGGCCGGTCCCGGTAGGGGGAGATGGCGGGGGTGTTCAGATCGCCCCGGTACTCCTTGAACTGCTCAGGGGTCAGCTCGCAGACATACGCCAGACCTTTGCGGATCAGCTCCACGGCGTAGTCATAGTCCTTTTCAAAATAGTCCGAGCCATAGTAGAACCGATCGCCCCAGTCAAAGCCCAGCCAGTGGATGTCCTTTTTGATGGCCTCCACGAACTCCACATCCTCCTTGGTGGGGTTGGTGTCGTCCATACGCAGGTTGCACAGGCCCCCGAACTTCTCGGCGGTGCCGAAGTCGATGATCAGGGCCTTGCAGTGACCGATGTGCAGATAGCCGTTTGGCTCCGGCGGGAACCGGGTGTGGACGGTCTGACCGGCGAACCGGCCGCCCTCGGCGATGTCCTCCTCGATGAAGGCGTGGATGAAATTCTTGCTCTCGTTTTTGTTCTCCGTGCTCTGTGCCATATGCTCAGATCCTCTCTGTGGATGGATTTTCGATTTCTGTATTATACACCATCGCCCCGGGATTATCAACCGTTTTCCGGGTCTTTTCCCAGGAACTGTATCCAAGTATACCATCATCGGCCCTGGTCTGCAAGGCCGGATGTGAATATTGTAAAAACATTTTGAGGTTTTTGAGAAATTGTGGTTGTCAATTTGCCGGTCTTATATTAAAATACAGGGGATACGATAGAAGGAGAGGATAACTTTGGGCGAAGTAAAATATAAGCGCATCTTGCTGAAGATCAGCGGCGAAGCCCTGGCCGGCCAGGAAGGTCATGGACTGGACTTTGGGATGATGCATTCCGTAAGTCAGGTCATCCGGGAGTGTGTGGACATGGGCGTTCAGGTAGGCGTGGTGATCGGCGCCGGCAACTTCTGGCGTGGGGTGAAGAATGGGGCAGGGAAGCTCCAGCGCTCCCACGCCGATGCCATGGGTATGCTTGGCACGGTGATGAACTGTATCGCCCTGGGGGATGTGCTGGGCCAGCATGGCCTGGATGCCCGGGTGCTCAGCGCTGTGGAGATGAACAAGTTTGCCGAGTATTTTACCCGGGACACCGCCGACCGGTATCTCAACGAGGGCAAGGTGGTCCTTTTTGCCGCCGGGACCGGCAATCCCTATTTCTCCACGGACACCGGCGCGGTGCTTCGGGGCGTGGAGATCGAGGCGGACGCGATCCTCATGGCCAAGAATGTGGACGGCATCTATTCCGCCGACCCCCATGTGGACCCCACCGCTGTGAAGTACGACGAGCTGACCTACGATCAGGTCCTGGAACGGCATTTGAAGGCCACCGACTCCACTGCCATGACCCTGGCTATGGACAATCACATGACCATGGTCTGCTTTGCGCTGGCTGACCCCAAGAACATCATCCGCGTGGTACGCGGCGAAAAGATCGGCACCACTGTGAAGGAGGAACTGTAAGATGAACGTAGATTTCAAAGAGTACGCGAGAAAAATGGATAAGACCCTGGACCACCTGGCCGAGGAATTCGGCGCGGTGCGGGCCGGTCGTGCCAATGCCAAGGTCCTGGACCGGATCACCGTGGAATACTACGGCAGCGAGACCCCGCTCAACGGCGTTGCCACGATCTCTTCCCCGGACGCCCGGACCCTGGTGATCTCTCCCTGGGACACCAAGCTCCTGAAGGATATCCAGAAGGCGATCCAGTGCTCCGAGCTGGGCATCAATCCCCAGAACGACGGCCGGGTGATCCGTCTGGTGTTCCCCCAGCTCACCGAGGAGCGCCGTAAGGAGCTGACCAAGCAGGTCAAGAAGTATGCCGAGGAGGCCAAGGTGGCCATGCGGAACATCCGCCGGGACGGCATGGACTATGTGAAGAAGCTGAAGAAAAATTCCGAGATCACCGAGGATGACCAGAAGAAGGCGGAGAAGGACCTGCAGGATATGCTGGACAAGTATATCAAGAAGGTGGACGAAGCCCTGGCCGCCAAGGAAAAGGAACTGATGGCGATCTGAGCCATATACATGACCATTGGAGGCAAAATGCCTCCAATGGTCCGTATCTTATTATGAAAGGATGCGGACGATGGCACGATCCGATCAGCAGACACTTCCTGTGCCAAGGCATATCGCCATCATCATGGATGGCAACGGCCGCTGGGCCAGGGAGCGGGGCCTGCCCCGAACAGCAGGACACAAAGCCGGTGGGGAGACCTTCCGGCGCATCGCCGACTACTGCCGTCAGATCGGTGTGAAGTATCTGACAGTCTACGCGTTTTCCACGGAGAATTGGAAGCGCTCTCAAGAGGAGATCAGCGGCTTGATGCTGCTGCTGGAGCGGTATTTGCGGGAAGGTCTTCGGGACATGGATAAAAACGGCGTGAGCTTCCGCTTTTTTGGGGATCTGAGCAGGCTCAGCCCCAAACTTCGGCGGCTTTGCGAAGAGGCCCGGGCCCGCTCTTCTGTGTTCCACGATGTCCAGGTGAATTTCTGCCTGAACTATGGCGGGCGGGATGAGATCGTCCGGGCCGCCCGGGCCTTTGCCGCGGATGTTGCCGCCGGGAAGCGGACGCCGGAGAGCCTGACGGAAGGCGATTTTGAAAGCTATCTGGATTCTGCCGGAGTCCCGGACCCGGAGCTGGTGATCCGGCCTTCGGGAGAACAGCGGCTGAGCAATTTTCTCCCCTGGCAGAGCGCCTATTCAGAGTTCGTGTTCATGGATGTTTTGTGGCCGGATTTTGAGCCGAAGCATCTGGATGCGGCAATAGAGGAATATCACAGGCGGGACCGCCGGTTTGGAGGGACATGACTCCTATGTTAAAAAGAACGATCGTAGCCCTGGCTTTGGTACCTGTTTTGATCGTGGTGACGCTGTTCGCCCCGAAGGGCGTGGCCGCGGTGGTTGTAGGGCTTTTTACCGCCCTGGCGGCCTATGAACTGCTGTACGGCACCAAGCTGGTCCAGGATATCCGTCTGCTGCTGTGCTCCGTGCTCATGGCGTTCCTGCTGCCCATTTGGTGCTATCATGGCTGTCCTCAGGAGATGGCGGTACTGGCGCTGCTGGTGTTTTACATCCTGATGTTCTCCCGGCTCATGACCTCCGGCCTGAAAGTGCCGTTCTCCCGTGTGGCCATGTGTACTTTTGCCGGGATCGTAGTGCCGTATATGTTCTCTTCTCTGGTGCGTATCCTATGCCTGGAGGAGGGACGGTACGTGATCTTGATCCCCTTCGTGGTGGCGTTCATGTCCGATACCGGCGCGTATCTGGTAGGAGTGACCATGGGCAAGCATAAGCTCTGCCCCAACATCAGCCCGAAAAAGACGGTGGAGGGCCTGATCGGCGGTCTGACCACCGCGGTGCTTGCCATGGTGGTCTATGGACTGGTGCTGGAGCACCATTACGACTATACGGTAAACTATGCCTATGTGCTGATCTACGGCCTGCTGGGCGCTGCCTGCGGGGTGTTTGGAGATCTGAGCTTCTCCGTGATCAAGCGTCAGGCCAAGATCAAGGACTACGGCAGCATCTTCCCCGGTCACGGCGGCGTGCTGGACCGATTCGATTCGGTGATCGTCGCGGCTCCGCTGATCGAGGTGCTTTTAAAGCTCCTGCCTATCATCGAGTAAGGAGGACGTGGATATGGTCCAGTCCGTCAGCATTTTAGGGTCTACCGGCTCGATCGGCCGGCAGGCCCTGGATATCATCAGCCGCATGGATGTGCGGGTGGTGGCCCTTACTGCCGGCACCAACGTGGAGCTGATGGCCCAGCAGTGCCGTCAGTTCCGCCCCCGGCTGGCGGTGATGGCTACCGAAGAGGCGTCCGACGCCCTGGCCCGGCAGATCTCAGACCTGTCCATCTGTGTCATGTGGGGAGAAGAGGGGCTGATCCAGGCCGCGGCCATGGAAGAGGCCCAATGCGTGATCACTGCCGTGGTAGGCATGGTGGGCCTGAGACCCACCCTGGCCGCCATCCAGGCAGGCAAGCGGATCGGTCTTGCCAACAAGGAGACCCTGGTCTGCGCCGGAGAGCTGGTCATGGCCGAGGCGGAGAAGTATGGGGCGCAGATCATCCCGGTGGACTCGGAACATTCCGCCATCTTCCAGTGCCTGATGGGGGTGAAGGACCCTGGGGAAGTCAAGCGCCTGATCCTTACCTGCTCCGGCGGTCCTTTCTACGGCATGAGCCGGGAACAGCTTACCAATGTGACGAAAGCAGACGCCCTAAAGCATCCCAACTGGAAGATGGGCGCGAAAATAACCATCGACTGCGCCACCTTGATGAACAAGGGCCTGGAGGTGATCGAGGCCATGCGGCTCTATCGCCTGCCGGTGGAGCAGGTGGATGTGGCGATCCACCGCCAGAGCATCGTCCACAGCATGGTGGAGCTGGTGGACGGGGCGGTGATGGCCCAGCTGGGCGTGCCGGATATGCGCCTGCCGATCCAGCTTGCCCTGACCTACCCTCAGCGGACGGCTTGCCCGGTGGAGGGGCTGGACCTGTGCAAGTGCGGACCGTTGACCTTCGCCGAGCCGGATATGGAGGATTTCCCCTGCCTGGCCCTGGCACGCCGGTGCGCCAAGCTGGGCGGCACCGCCTGCGCCGTGATGAACGGCGCCAATGAGGAGGCGGTGGCCCTGTTCCTGGCGGACAAGATCGGCTTTTATGAGATCTATGCCCTGGTCTGCCAGGCGGTGGACCAGATACCTTATGTGGCGGCGCCCACCCTGGAGCAGATCCTGGAGGCGGACCGCCTGGCCCGGGCCTATGTTCGGGACCATGCTTGAGATTTGAGAGGAAACCGATGTCTATTCTTTTTGCGATCCTGATTTTCAGCGTACTGATCTTCGTACACGAGCTTGGGCATTTCCTGGCGGCGAAAGCCTCCGGCGTCCGGGTCAATGAGTTTTCCATGTTCATGGGTCCGGCCATCTACAAAAAGCAGGTGGGGGAGACCCTGTATGCCATCCGCTGTATCCCCCTGGGCGGCTACTGCGCCATGGAAGGGGAGGATGAGGCCTCGGATGACCCCCGGTCCTTCCAAAGCGCCGCCTGGTGGAAGCGGCTGATCATCCTGGTGGCCGGTGCCGCCATGAATTTCATCATCGGCGTGCTGATCTTTGTGATCGTGTTCATGCCCATGGAGCAGGTGGTCCTGCCGGTGATCTCCTATGCGGAAGAGGGCTGTACCGTGGTCCGGGAGGATGGCCTCCATGTGGGGGACGAGATCCTGGAGGTGGACGGGGAGAAGATCTACATCCAGTCCAATATCTCCACGCTATTGTACCTCAATGGCGGTGATACCCATGATATCCTGGTCCTGCGGGACGGTGAGAAGGTGCTTTTGGACGACCTTGTCATGGAGAAGCACTCCTTTACCGACCCGGACGGCACCACCTCGGAGCGTTATGGCTTCAGCTTCACCGAAAAGGACGCTACCTTCCTGGATAAGCTGTCCTACGCCTGGAACAACACCCTGGATTCTCTCCGCAACGTCCGGCTGAGCCTGCAGATGCTCCTTACCGGCAAGGCGGGGCTGAAGGACCTTTCCGGCCCGGTGGGCATCGTGGATATGATGTCCGACGTGGCTACCGCGTCCCCCACCTGGGTGGATGCCCTGCTGAATATGCTCTGGTTCGGCGGCTTCCTGGCGGTGAACCTGGCGGTGATGAATCTTCTGCCGATCCCTGCTCTGGACGGCGGCCGGGTGGTGGCCCTGCTCCTGACTACGACGGTGGAGGCGGTCACCAAAAAGAAGATCGATCCGAAATATGAAGGCTACGTCCACGGCGCCGGCATGGTCCTGCTTTTGGGCCTGATGGCGATCGTGATGTTCAAAGATATCATTTTCGTTTTCAAGGGGTGATCGTCTTGACAAGGAAGATCAACGTAGGCGGCATCCAGATCGGCGGCGGCGCGCCGGTGGCGATCCAATCCATGCTCAATACCAAGACCACGGATGTGGAAGGCTCTCTGGCCCAGATCCGCCAGCTCCACACCGCCGGGTGTCAGATCGTCCGACTGGCTGTGCCGGATATGGCAGCGGCGAAGGGCTTTGCCCAGATCTGCAGGGAAAGCCCCCTGCCTCTGGTTGCGGACATCCACTTCGACTATAAGCTGGCGATCGCCGCAGCGGAAGGCGGCGCGTCCAAGATCCGGATCAACCCCGGCAATATCGGCGGGGAGGACCGGGTCCAGGCAGTGGTGGAGGTGTGCAGGGATCGGAAGATCCCGATCCGCATCGGGGTCAACGGCGGCAGTCTGGACAAAAAGCTCCTGGAAAAATATGGGCATCCCACAGCCCAGGCGCTGGTGGAGAGCGCTTTTCAGCACCTGGAGCTGCTGGAGAAATACGGCTTTTACGACACCTGTGTGTCGATGAAGTCCTCCAGCGTGCCTACCATGGTGGCCGCCGCCCGGCTGTTCCGCAGTCAATGCGACTATCCGCTCCATATCGGCGTTACCGAGACCGGCCCTGTCCGCCAGGGCCTGATCAAGTCCGCCATGGGCATCGGCGCTTTGCTCCTGGATGGTATCGGCGACACGATCCGTGTGAGCCTGACCGACGATCCGGTGGAAGAGGTCTACGCCGCGAAAGACATCCTGAAAGCAGCCGGTCTTCGGAAGGAAGGCGTGAACATCATCTCCTGTCCCACCTGCGGCCGGACCCAGATCGACCTGATCGGCCTGGTGAACGCGGTGGACGCCGCCTTGAAAGACTGCCAAAAGCCGATCACCGTGGCGGTGATGGGCTGTGTGGTCAACGGTCCCGGGGAGGCTCGGGAGGCGGACATCGGCATCGCCGGCGGCGATGGCTGCGGCCTGATATTTGAGAAGGGCCAGCCGGTGGAGAAACTGCCTTACGAGGAACTGCTTCCGGCGCTTTTGAAGCGGATCGACGCGCTTTGATGAACATGGGCGGAGCGGCACTCCGCCCTTCTTTTCCCTTTACATTATGGTTTTGAGGTAGATATGGCAGACCAAGTGAAGTTTTTTGAGCTGTTCCCGGATATTCTGTTTCCCGATGATCAGGTATCCTTTCTTCAGCACGCCCAGGTCCTGAACGCGGAAGTCGATCAGGCCGCCCGCCGGATATGGGCGGATCTGTTTTCCCCCCGATACATCCCACGGCGTATCCTGGAGGAGGCGGCGCGGCAGGTGGAAGAGGAGTATAGTCTGCAATTGGTGGAGCTGATCTGCCACCATCCTGCCGATCAGCTGCAGAAGATCTCCCCGGAGGACCTGCGGGGCCTGTTCGCCCGGGAGGACTCCATGGCCCGGGCGGCCCTGGCAGGGGCAAGCTGGACCTGGGAGGGCACGGACCTGACGATCAGCCTGAAGGCCAACGGCAAAAAGGCCCTGGAGGGTTCCGCCGCCAAGGTGGCCCAGGGCCTGAGCCGCCGGTTCGGTACCCAGGTCCGGATCCATATCCAGGCAGGGGCGGCCCTGGAGGGACAGGCCCTGTTTGACGCCATGGAGAAGATGCGCCAGGAACTGGCCATGGATCTGCCGGACGTGCCTGCCCCGGAGAAGAAGGACGTTCCGGCTCCGCCGCCGCCCAGCGAAGCGATCTACGGCAAGCCCTTCCGGGGCCAGCCCACCCCCATGATCGATATGGACCTGAACATGGGCAATGTGATTGTGGAGGGCCGGGTCTTTGCCGTGGATCATAAGGAGCTTCCCAAGCGGAATGCCGTGGTGGTCAAGTTCGACATCACCGATAACACCTCTTCCGTCCGTGTCAGCCGGTTCCTGGAAAAGCGGGAGGCGGAGCCGATCATGAAGGGCGTGAAGGTAGGCGCGGTGGTCCGGGTCCAGGGCCGTCTGATGGTGGACAACTACACCAATGAGCAGGTCCTCAAGCCCTTCGCCATCATCCCCGGCTCCATGCCCCAGCGCAAGGACATGGCTAGAGGGGACAAGCGGGTGGAGCTCCACCTGCACACGGTGATGAGCAATATGGACGCCCTGACCAACACCAAGGCGGCGATCAAGCGGGCGGCTTCCTGGGGCCACAAGGCGATCGCCATCACCGACCACGGCTGTGTCCAGTCCTTTACCGATGCCCTCCATGTGGTGGAGGACTGGAAGGGCGCGCCCAAGGTGGCCGGTACCGACCAGACGATCAAGATCATCTACGGTTGTGAAGGCTATTTCATCAACGATGTGGACGACCGTGTGGCGGTAAGAGGCCAGGCGGATATGGACTTTGACGGGGAGTATGTGGCCTTCGACCTGGAGACCACCGGCCTGATGCCCCGGACGGACCGGATCATCGAGATCGGCGCGGTGATCATGCGCCGGGGGGTGGAGGTGGATCGGTTCCAGACCTTTGTAGACCCTCAGCGGCGGCTGTCCAAGGAGGTCAGCGACCTGACCGGCATCACCGACGCGATGCTCACAGGCGCGCCCCAGATCCAGGAGGTCCTGCCCAAGCTCCTGGCCTTTATCGGCCGGCGGCCGATCGTGGCCCACAATGCCCGGTTCGATATCGCCTTCGTCACCCAGGCCTGCCAGCGCCAGGGGCTCGACTTTACATTCACCGCCATCGACACCTTGATCCTGGCGCAGAACTTACTGCCCAAGCTTGGCAAATACAAGCTCGACATCGTAGCCAAGGAGTTTCAGCTGGGGGACTTTGAGCACCACCGGGCCTCTGACGACGCCCTGATCTGCGGCCAGATCCTGGGAAAGCTGATGGACAAGCTGGAAGGCATGGGCATCCATCGGATCTGCCAGATCAACGAGGCCATGATCCCTTTGCGGATGGAGCATCGAAAGGACAGCCGCCACGCCCAGCACATCATCCTCCTGGCCAAGAACCAGACGGGCCTGCGGAACCTTTACCATCTGATCACCGACTCCAATCTGAAATACTTTAAGCAGAAGCCCCGGATCCTCAAATCCCAGCTCATGGAGCTTCGGGAGGGCCTGATCGTTGGCTCGGCCTGTGAGGCCAATGAGCTGTATCAGGAGGTGATCTTCGGTTCGGCGGATGATGAATTGAAGCGGATCGCCTCCTTCTACGACTACCTGGAGATCCAGCCGGTGTGCAACAACCGCTTTATGATCGGCAATGACAAATACCCTGCCACCTGTGACGAGGACATCCGGGAGTATAACCGCACCATCGTCCGGATCGGCGAGGAGCTGGGGAAGATGGTGGTAGCCACCGGCGACGTCCACTTCCTGGACCCGGAGGATGAGATCTTCCGGCACATCCTGCTGGCTACCAAAGGCTTTGATGACGCGGACAAGGACGATCCGCTGTATTTCCGTACCACCGACGAGATGCTTCAGGAGTTTCAGTATCTTGGGCAGGAGAAGGCCGCCCAGGTGGTGATCGCCAACCCCAACCTGGTGGTGGATATGTGCGACACGATCCGCCCGGTGCCCCACAACCTGTTTGCCCCGTCCATCGAAAACTCCGTGGAGGACCTGAAAAGCCTGGTGTGGGGCAAGCTCCACCGGCTCTATGGGGAAGATCCACCGGCATCCTTCGTCAAGCGTGTGGAAACGGAGCTAAACGACATCATCACCTGTCACTATGACGTGATCTATATGTCCGCCCAGAAGCTGGTGCAAAACTCCCTGGAAAACGGCTATCTGGTAGGCTCCCGTGGATCTGTGGGCTCATCGATCGTGGCCTACCTGTCCGGGATCACCGAGGTCAATTCCTTTCCGCCTCACTACCGCTGTCCCAACCCCCAGTGCAAGCACACGGTGCTGGACGTGCCTAAAGGCTACAACTGCGGCGCGGACCTGCCTGACGCCGACTGTCCCCTTTGCGGCGCCAAGCTGGAAAAGGACGGCTTCAACATCCCCTTTGAAACCTTCCTGGGATTCGGCGGCGACAAAGTGCCGGACATCGACCTGAACTTCTCCGGCGAGTACCAGTCCCGTGCCCACGCCTACTGTACGGAGATGTTCGGAAAATCCCATGTCTTCCGGGCAGGGACCATCGGCACCGTGGCGGAGAAGACCGCTTTCGGCTATGTGAAAAAGTACATGGAGGAGCGGGGCAGGTCCGTATCCTCCTGCGAGATGGGCCGCTTGGCGGCGGGATGCGTAGGCGTCCGCCGGACCACCGGCCAGCACCCCGGCGGTCTGGTGGTCATTCCCCAGGAAAACGAGATCTGGGACTTCTGCCCGGTACAGCATCCGGCGGACGATCCCAAGTCCGACCAGATCACCACCCAATTTGAATACCACTCCATGGAGGAGAATCTTCTAAAGCTGGATATGCTGGGCCATGACGACCCCACCATGATCCGGATGATGGAGGACATGACCGGGGTGGACGCCAAGACGATCCCGCTGGACGATAAAAAGACCATGTCGATCTTCACCTCCTCCAAGGTCCTGGGCTATGAGGACGATAAGATCCTCGGCCCCACCGGGGCGGTGGCGGTGCCGGAGTTCAATACCCGGTTCACCCGGGGGGTACTGCTGGACACCATGCCCACCAAATTCGACTTCCTGGTCCGGATCTCCGGCTACACCCACGGCACGGATGTGTGGCTGGGCAATGCCCGGGACCTGATCACCTCCAAGACCGCCACCGTGGACGAGACCATCGGCTGTCGTGACGATATCATGATCTACCTGATCTCCCGGGGCATGCCGGAGAAACGGGCCTTCAAGATCATGGAGTCGGTGCGAAAGGGCAGGGGACTGCCGGACGGGGCGGAGCAGGAGATGCTGGACGCCGGCGTGCCGGACTGGTACATCGGCTCCTGCAAGAAGATCAAGTACCTGTTCCCCAAGGCCCACGCCGTGGCCTATGTGATGATGGCCTTCCGGATCGCCTGGTTCAAGGTCTATCACCCCCTGGCGTTCTACGCCGCCTACTTCTACCGCCGGAGCCAGAAAGGCGGCTTTGACGCGGTGCTCATGACCCACGGGATCGAGTCGGTGGTGGCCAACATCCAGGCGATCGACGGCAACGAGAACGCCACCGACAAGGACCAGGACCTTCTCACCACCCTGGAAGTGGTGTACGAGTTCTACCTCCGGGGCCTGGAGTTTTTGCCCCTGGACATCTATAAGAGCCACGCCACCAAATTCCTGATCGAGGACGGCAAGCTCCGCCCGCCCTTCGTTTCCATTTCGGGCCTGGGAGAGAACGCGGCGGTCAGCCTGACGGAAGGCCGGGAGGGCCGGGATTTCCTGTCCATCGAGGAAGTGGCGGCGGCTTGTCCCAAGGTATCCAAGACCCATATCCAAATGCTCAAGGAGGCCGGTGCTTTCGGTGACTTGCCGGACACCAGCCAGGTCAGTCTGTTCTGAAAGAAAGGATGGTACACCATGCAAGACATCGGAAAGCAATTCCACATCCGCTGTGTGGAAGGGGACGTGGGCCGGTATGTGTTCCTGCCCGGAGACCCGGGCCGCTGTGAGGCCATCGCCGCCCATTTTGACGAGCCGGTCCATGTAGGGATGAACCGGGAGTATAACATCTACACCGGCAAGCTCCTGGGACAGAAGGTATCCGTCTGCTCCACCGGCATCGGCGGACCTTCCGCCTCCATCGCCATGGAGGAGCTGGCCGCCATCGGCGCCGATACCTTCATCCGGGTAGGCACCTGCGGCGGCATCGATCTGGAGGTACTGCCCGGGGATGTGGTGGTCGCCAGCGGCGCGGTCCGCTATGAGCATACCTCCCTGGAATATGCCCCGATCGAGTTTCCGGCGGTGCCGGACTTTGAGATCACCGCCGCGCTGAAGGCGGCCTCGGAGGAGCTGGGCTATCGGACCCATGTGGGAGTGGTCCAGTGTAAAGACTCCTTCTATGGCCAGCACAGCCCGGAAAAGTCCCCGGTCTACTACGACCTGCTGCAAAAGTGGGAGAGCTGGAAGCGGCTGGGGGTGAAGGCCAGCGAGATGGAGTCGGCGGCGTTGTTCGTGGTGGCCGCCGCCTTGAAGGTCCGCTGCGGCAGCTGCTTCCACGCGATCTGGAACCAGGAGCGGGAGAAGGCCGGGCTGGCTATGCCCATGACCGAAGACACCTCCGGCGCGATCCGGGTGGGCATCGAAGCCATGAAGCGGATCATCCGTCAGGACCTGGCAGAAAAATGAAGGCATATGGAAGAAGTTAGCGAAAGCTAACTTCTTCCTTGGCAAGGCGATCTCTTTGTGATAAGCTCCTTCCAGTTAGTTTATGCTAACTGGAAGGAGCTTATCATTTATGAAGAAAACATTGAACATCATCCTGCTGTTGTCTTTTGTGGCGACCATGCTGGCCCCTGTGACCGGGGTGCATCTGCACAAAATGACCTCCTCGATCTTCCTGATCATGTCCCTGGTCCACACACTGGTCTACTGGAAAAAGATGAATGCGCGGCGGTAGGCCTTGCTGGGGATGGTGGCAGTATCCTTTGTCAGCGGGATCTTTGGCATGATCTTTGAGCAGATCTATTGGATCTTGGCGCTCCACAAGGTGATCTCCATCGCCCTTGGCTGTTTCCTGGCCATCCACATCTATGTGTTCGGAAGAAAAATGGGACGCAGGCGTGAGAAGGCCCGCTCGTCGATCTGAACAAAAAGTACAGCATAATGCACGATCTTTTCCAGGCGGAAAAGGATGCTGTTGGATTTTCTTGACGACCCCCAGGGGGAGATGGTATCATATTTCCGTGGAACGAACAACTCAGGGAAACACGACGATCGATTTAGGAGGTACCAGATGAAGAAACACACCAGGCGTATGATGGCGATGCTCATTTGTTTGGCGATGCTTGCTGCATACATACCCACCACAGTCTTTGCCGCCGATCCGTTCCCATCCTGGAATGTTGCGGAGGGAAAGGCCGTGACCGTGTCCAGCGTGGAGAATGCCATGCCCCAAAATGTGGGCCAGAACGTAGTGGACGGGGACACCGGCACCCGGTGGTCCTCCGAGGCTATGAAGGCCGGGGGCGTCGTTTCGGAAGATGTCGCCCAGACCCCTCAGTGGCTGGTCATCGACCTGCAGGCATCCCAGACCCAGGTGGAGTCCATCACCATCCACTTCTATAAGAAGGTTTGGGGGGCAAAGTATCGGATCGAAACTGCCGATACCAACAACGATGCTACCCAGTGGGAAACGGTGAAGTCTTTTGACCGTACCGCCGGCTCTGTAGCGGACGACTATGTGGAGCGCATCACCGATGTGACCACATTGAAGCGGTATGTCCGCTTCTATTTTGAAAAGGTCAATCCCAACGCCGCCGGCACCGGCGTGTCCATCACCGAGCTTCAGATCCAGGGCAAACAGTTGGTCACAGGCAACCTGGCGCTGAACAAGAAGGTCTACACCTCCACCGTGGAGATCTTGATGCCCCAGAACGTAGGCACCAACGTGGTGGACGGCAGCGATGACACCCGCTGGTCCAGCGAGAAGATGAAGGAGTCCTGGTACACCGATGCCAACGATCAGACTGCTCAGTGGCTGATCATCGACCTGGAAGCCCCGGAATCCGTCCTTACGGATATCACCATCAAATTCTACTTAAAGGTTTGGGCGACCAAGTATCGGATCGACACCGCCGATACGAGGGATGCCCAGGAGTGGACCCAGGTGGCCCAGGTCAGCCGCTCCAGCGACGGCAGTGCCGATGTGATCGACACCTTCTCCGGCGAGGATCTGGATACGACCACCGTGAAGCGGTTCATCCGTTTTTACTTTGAGAAGATCAACGTCAACGCCGGCGGCACCGGCGTGTCCGTTCGGGAGATCCAGATCAACGGCACCCAGAAATTCCTGGCCGGTTCCATGGAGCCTACCTCCGCTGCCGAGGCGATCCGCCTGGTGACCGCCTTAGATCCTATTGATGTGGATACCACCCAGGTCCCGCTGCCCGAGATGCCCGAGGGCTTCGAGATCGCGGTAGTGGGCAGCGACAAGGAGCAGGTGATCTCCAATGACGGCACGATCACCCACCGAAACATCGGCGATCGGACCGTGACGCTGCTGCTGGAAGCGCGGCAGCTCTCCGACACCGGGGAAGTGATCGACAAGGCCCGGAAGAACCTGGATGTGGTGGTCCCTTCCAAGAATGAAAAATATCCGGCGCTTTTCCCCACCGTTGAAGACCCCAACGAAAAGCCTGTGGTCATCCCCACCCTCCAGGAGTGGTACGGCTATGAGGGCGGCTTTACCCTCACCGGGCAGACCCGGATCGTGGTCGATGACCAGCATCATCTGGGCCTGGACGCTGTTGCCCAGCGGCTCCAGGAGGATCTGGCCGAGTTTGCCGGGGTCACGCCTGAGATCGTCACCGGCACCTCCTGCCGAAGTGAGGATATTTATCTGGGATCTCTTGGGGAGGACCTGTATGACGTAGGGGATGAGGGATACTTCATCACCATCGACGAAGCCGGTGTCCGGATCTATGCCCATACCTATACCGGCGTGCTCTACGGCACCGTTACCTGCGAGCAGATCCTGTGGCAGGACGAGGACCATGACACCATCCCTCGCGGTGTGATCCGGGACTATCCCGACTATCAGATCCGTGGGGTCATGTTCGATGTGGGCCGCATCCCCCATCGTTTACAGTACCTGGAAGACTACACCAAGATCCTCACCTGGTATAAGATGAACGAGTTCCAGCTCCATCTGAACGACGACTTTACCTACAGCCCCGAGGGCCTGCCCAGCGGCAACGCCTGGAACGGTATGCACCGTTTGGAAAGCGACGCGTTCCCCAGCCTGACGGAGAACCGGGTCTATACCAACTCTGAAAATGTCCCGGAGGGCCGGTTTGACTACTTTAACGAAGTCTATGCCGATCCGATCTACTCCAAGGCGGACTATCGGAAGCTGGAAGCCCTGGCAAATGCCGGCGGCATCGAGCTGGTCCCGGAATTTGATACCCCTTCCCATTCCAACGCTTACATCTCCTACGCCCAGGAGAACCCGGATGATATCGACTGGCTGGGGCCGATCCAGTCCCGGAACGATCCCCAACAGCTGGCACTGAACATCAACAGCGCTGACCTCAACGAGGCCCAAAAGGCCCGGACCGCCCGGCGGTTCATCCAGACCCTGTATGAAGACTATCTGGCAGGGGAGGACCCGGTGTTCAACGGCAAGTATGTGAACATCGGCGCCGACGAGTATTGGGACAAGAGCGACCCTGAGTCCTACCGGCAGTATGTGGTGTTCCTGAACGAGCTGATGGAGAAGTATGGCAAGACCACTCGTATGTGGGGCGCCCTGAAGGTATTCCCCGGCAACACCTACATCGATCCCAGCAACATCATCCTGGACATCTGGGCCACCTACGAGGACGATCCCACCGCCCGGCTGGCGGAGGGCTTCCGGGTGGTGAACATCCCCCAGCCCTATCTGTACACCACCCCCGGCCGGAACCATAAGGACATGGTGGTGGAAGACTACCTGTTCCGAAACTGGGATCCTACCATCTTCAACGGCAATATCTGTGCCGATCCCGGCGAACCCCTCCTGCTGGGCGCCAAAGCCGCCCTGTGGGGCGATGAGTTCCGGGAGGGCATCACCGAGGCAGACCTCCATGAGCGCGCCCTTCGGGCCGTTGCCATCACGGCGGAAAAGACCTGGGGCGGTTCCGAGAAGACCGATGACTACCTCACCTACCAGCAGGCTTTCGACTGTCTGCAGGAGGGTCCCGGCACTCAGATCGCCAACCAGATCGACTCCAAGACCGATGTGGTGGTGGACTATGACGTGACCCAGGCCACCCAGGATGGGGACACCGTGGTGATCCCCGACGTCAGCGGCAATGGCTATGATGCCCGGTTGACCGGCGGCCAGCTGGTGGAAGTGGACGGGCAGACCATGATCGCCTTCGACGGCGACTGCCTGATGACCACGCCTCTGCGGACCCTGTCCTATCCCTACACCATCTCCTTCGACATCCGCGCCGCCATGGGCAACACCAGCGACTCCCTGCTCTTCAGCGGCTACGACGGCCAGCTCCTGGCCCAGGGCCTGGATGACGATCTCATGTCCCTGAACCGAATGTTTTACCATCAGTCCTTCGGCTACCAGATCCCGACGGACGATACGGTGACCATCACCATCGTCGGTACTGCCAGGAATACCAAGCTGTATGTGGACGGTACTCTGGTGAAGATGCTCTACTCCTCCGATACCGGGCAGTCCGATGAGTATTTCTCCACCTTTGTCTTCCCCATGGAGCAGATCGGTGAGAACTTCCACGGTTATATCTCCAACATCAAGGCCTACAACAAGGCCCTGGACGCCGAACTGGTCCGGGCGGACGGCGCTTCCATCGAGCAGGTGAATATCGCCCTGAACCGAAACGCCTACTCCGGCCGGTTCGGCACCACTCCGGGGCTGAACAGCGGCGACATGAAGTACCATCCAGCCTCCAAGGCCACCGACGGCGATCTGCCTGACAGCGCGGCCACCATGCTCTCCACCGATCCCAACTCCTACTGGCTGAGCACCAACAACGATACCGACTATCTGCTGGTAGATCTGGGCAAGGTCCAGCGGATCGACCGGGTGAAGATCACCTGGGAGAGCCACCACAAGGCTTCCGCTTTTGACATCCAGGTATCCAACGACCGGCAGACTTGGACCACCATCCAGGAGGTCCGGGGCAATTCTGCCCAGGCCAACGATCTGATCCTGGACGCCCCGGTGGAAGCCCGGTATGTGAAGCTCCAGGGCGTAAAGCGAGCCGCCACCTGGTATGGTGTCCGGGAGATCCAGATCTTCCAGAACGTGGATAAGACCGGGCTGAAGGAGGCTCTGGCCCAACTCCCCACGGACCATACCTGGACGGAGGCGCTGAAAGAAGCGGTGATCGATGCCAACACGGCGCTCAACAGCGTTACCGCCGATCAGGACCAGATCGACCAGGCTCTCGCCGCCCTGACCGCGGCCCTGGAAGATCAGCCCAGCCATGACCTTGCCTATGTGGAAGGGAAGGATCCTACCTGCACCGAACCGGGCAACAAGGAATACTGGCATTGTACCGCGTGCGGCAAGTACTTTGAAGATGCCAGTGGCACTAAGGAGATCGCTCTGGAAGATACGGAGCTCCCAGCCAAGGGCCATACCCCTGTGACCGTCCCCGGCAAGGAAGCCACCTGCACCGAAGATGGTCTGACGGAGGGCATCAAGTGTTCCGTCTGTGACCATGCGATCCAAGCCCAGCAGACCATCCCTGCCACCGGCCACCATTTTGAGGATGGGGTGTGCACCGACTGCGGCGTGGAAGACCCTGACTATGTGCCGCCTACCGACCCCGGCGGCGAGCCTCTGCCGCCTACCGGCGATGTGGGTATGGCGTGGCCGGTGGTCCTGGCAAGCCTCTGCGCGGTGGCCTATGTGCTCCTGCGGAAGCGTGCCCAGGCATCGTGAACAACAAAATGATCTGGGCCACGGCACAAGCCGTGGCCCAGACTCTATGCTCTTTTCTTTTCAGGGAGCTGTGCCAAGAGCACCGCCGCAAATACCATGCAGCAGCCCAGCAGTTCCCATTTGGTCAACTGTTCCTGGAGGAGCACGCTACCGCACAGCACCGCCACCACCGATTCCAGGCTCATGATCAGCGTCGCCACAGAAGGGGAGACCCCGCGCTGGCCCAGGATCTGGAGGGAGTAGGCAACGCCCATGGACAAAACGCCTGCGTAAGCCAGGCTCCCCCAGCTCTGAACGATGGCGGGCCATTGAGGCTGTTCGGTAAAGACCATCACCAGGGCGGACAGAAGCGCGCAGACCAGACATTGGATGGTATTCAGCCGGAGAGGGTCCACCGTCCCGGCAAACAGATCCACACAGGTGATCTGTACCGCAAACACCAGGGCGCAGCCTATGAGCAGCAGATCCCCTCGCTGAACGCCGGAAATGTCTGTGCCGGTCAAGCAATACAGTCCCGCCACCGCCAGGATCAGGCAAAGGGGCAGAGCCTTGGGCGGGCGCTCCTTCCGGAAGATCCCGATCACGGGCACGATCACGATATACATGGAGGTCAGGAAGGCGGACTTTCCCGCGTCCGTATCCACGATCCCCATCTGCTGTAAAGCAGAGGCCAGAAACAGCGGCACACCGCACAGGATGCCGGCGCGCCAGAGCCTGGCATCACGCCAACGCGACCAATAGGTCTTGCCATCGCGGCGGCCCCGGTCGAACAGATGGATCACCGGGAGCAGGAACGCCACCGCCAGAGCGCACCGCAGGGCCTGGAAGGTGAACGGTCCCATATGGTCCATGGCCACGCTTTGGGCCACGAAGGTAGAACCCCAGATCAGGGTGGCCACCAGCAGACAGAGCGTGGCACGGTCCTTTTTGTTCATTTCTTTATCACCGGTGGATACTTTACCATGATCGCACCGAAAAGGCAAGGAAAAAGGCTGTTTTACAGATTGCTTTTTATCCCGATCGTGGTATAATGGTCCAAATCAAGTTACAGGAGGTAACGCCATGGAAGAAAATAAGATCCCCCTTCGCAGCCAGATCCCGGTGGAGGACACCTGGGCTACGGAGGATATGTATCCGTCGGATGAAGCCTGGGAAGAGGAGCTGAACACCCTCAGCGCCGACCGGGACGCGGCGGCGGCTTTTGCCGGAAAGCTGGGCGCTTCTGCCGCCGGCTTGCTGGAATACCTGACCCTTTCGGAGCGGGTCCATGTCAAGGTCCGCCTGCTGGCAAACTACTGTATGCGAAAGTCCGACGAGGACACCCGTGACGCCAAGTATCAGGGCATGGTGGGGCAGTTCATGTCTGCCGCGGTGGGCCTCAATGCCGCCACCGCCTTTGAGACCCCGGAGATCATGGCGATTGACGACAAGACCTTGGAGGGCTTCTACGCCGCCGAGCCTGGTCTGGAGCGGTATCGCCGGTATCTGACGGATCTGCGCCGCCGTCAGGCGCATATCCTCTCTCCCGTGGAGGAGAAACTGCTGGCCGCCAGCGGTGAGATGAGCAGCGCCCCGGATACGATCTACGGCGCTTTTGCCGACGCGGACCTGACCTTTCCGGACGCGGTGGATTCCCAGGGACAGGCCCATCCCCTCAGCCAGGGGACCTTCGTGCTGTGCCAGGAGAGCCAGGACCGGGTGCTGCGTAAGAGCGCCTATGAAAACCTTTACCACACCTTCGGAAATTTCCGCAATACTGCCGCCGCGTTGCTGAACGCCCAGGGAAAGACCCTGAAGTTCAATGCCGATGCCCGGAAGTATGCTTCCACCCTGGACGCCTCTCTGGACGCCACCAACGTGCCCACTTCGGTGTACCTGAACCTGATCGAGGCGGTCCACCAGAACCTGGACAAGCTCCATCGGTATGTGCGGCTGCGAAAGAAGCTGCTGGGGGTAGACGAGCTGCACTTCTACGACATCTACACGCCGCTGATGGCGGACGTGGACAAGCACATCCCCTTTGCCCAGGCCAAGGAAACGGTGTATGAGGCGCTGGCCCCTCTGGGGGAGGAGTACCGGGCCATTTTGAAGGAGGGCTTTGAGAACCGCTGGATCGATGTCTACCAGAACCAGGGCAAGCGCAGCGGCGCTTATTCCGCCGGCGCTTCGGTCCATCCCTATGTACTGCTCAACTATACCGGCACGCTGGACAGCCAGTTCACGCTGGCCCACGAGATGGGACACGCTCTTCACTCCTACCTTTCCAACAAGCACCAGAACCCCTTGGATGCAGGCTATGTGATCTTCGTGGCGGAGGTGGCCTCCACCTGCAACGAGGCCCTGCTCATGGAGCATCTGCTCTCCAAGACCACCGATAAGAAGGAGCGGGCGTACCTGATCAACCACTTCCTGGACCAGTTCAAAGGCACGCTCTACCGGCAGACCATGTTCGCCGAGTTTGAGCTGATCATGGGCAAGCTGATCGGGGAAGGGAAGACCCTCACTGCCGATACCTTGTGCGCCGAGTATAAGCGGCTCAATGAGCTCTACTACGGCCCGGACATGGTGGTGGACGATGAGATCGCCATGGAGTGGGCCAGGATCCCCCACTTCTATTACGATTACTATGTGTTCCAGTACGCCACGGGCTACTCCGCCGCCATTGCCCTGTCCCGGAAGATCCTGACGGAAGGGGAGAGCGCGGTGAAGGATTACCTGGGCTTCCTGTCCGGCGGATGCTCCAAGAGCCCCATCGAGCTGCTCAAGGGCGCCGGTGTGGATATGACCCAGCCGGAGCCGGTGGATCAGGCCCTGGCCCTCTTTGGCCAGCTCCTGGATGAGATGGAAGCGCTGGTGGGCTGAAATGGCCGAGCTGTTCATCCCTACGCTGCACACCTTCGCCATGAATAACATCTTCACCGGCTCCTATGGGCTGCTGCGGTTTCGTATTGCGCCAAAGGTGGTGATGCGGACCCCCAAGGAAGTGGACTTTGAACAAAGCGCCATTTTCGCGGAATACTGGCATGGGCAACTTTGCTATGAGAAAAGCCAGATGGAAGGGGAGGCAACCTTCCCCATGACCGAGCAGGGGCGGGCCGATCTGATCGCCTGGCTCACCGAGAAGGTATGAAAATGCCGCCAGGACGGGCTTTTCCGTCCTGGCGGTCTATTTCATGAACTTGTCGATCGCCTGGCACAGGTCGTCGATCGCGGCCTGATCTCCGGCGGCCACCGCGTCCACCATACAGTGATGGATATGGTCTTTTAAGATCACCTTACCGGTATTGTCCAGGGCGGAACGGACCGCCGCCAGCTGGATCAGCACCTCAGAGCAGTCCACGCCGTCCTCCACCATCCGCTTCACCTTTTCCAGGTGACCGATGGCCCGGGCCAGCCGGTTGATCACCGCCTTCTGGTTCTCATGAACGTGGTTATGGGAATGGGCGATGCCATGGGCATGGAGATAGGCATGATCAAAAGTTTCGGCCATACAGGGACCTCCCAAACAAATTTCCCATATCATAACCCATCCTGCCATTTTTCGCAAGCCCCTCCCGGGGATATATTGAAAAAACACAAAAATAACTTGTATTTCCTCTTGATTTTGCCAAAACAGCGTGGTATAATACATCGGTCTGAAAACAAGGTGCGTCCTCTGCGCTTTCGACGCATGAACGCCTAATATCTAAGGAGGACAAAGAAATGGATCTAGTCAAGGCTCTGAACAGCCAGTACATGAAGGAAGAGCTGCCCGAAGCCCGGGTCGGCGACACCGTTCGTGTGCACGTTCGCATCAAGGAAGGCTCCCGTGAGCGTATCCAGGTGTTCGAGGGTACCGTCATTGCCCGGAAGCACGGCGGCATCACCGAGACCATCACTGTTCGCCGCATCTCCTACGGTGTGGGCTGTGAGAAGGTTTTCCCCCTGCACTCTCCCAACGTTGCTATGATCGAGACCGTCCGTAAGGGCAAGGTCCGTCGTGCCAAGCTGTACTATCTGCGCGATCGTTTCGGCAAGGCCGCCAAGGTCAAGGAGAGAGTCTGATCCTTTATTCCAATGGATCAATGTGTGGTCTACGCCACGCAAAAACGGAACAAAAAGAGCGTGCCATCCGTCCTTTGGGCGGGTGGCACTTCTTTT
>CALXFQ010000003.1 GCA_944387625.1 uncultured Oscillospiraceae bacterium | reverse complement strand
GGGTCCGATCATAAATGTGGGGCCAGGCAAGAAGCCTGGCCCCATCGTCATAAAAGGGCGGCATCGAAAAGTGTGCCGGCGCACGCAGTGCGCCCTTGGCTCACCCTTTGGGAGAGCTGGCACGGACCCGGAGGGGCCGTGACTGAGAGGGTGGCCGCTTTCCGCATTTAGGAACGCTATGCAAAAGAAAAACGTGAGCACCCTCTCCGTCAGGCCGTTCGGCCTGCCAGCGCGCTGCGGCGCGCCCCGGTCGCGGCTCTGACGGTCCACCGGACCGTCATTCACTACCGCGACTTCGCTTCGCTCAGCCCCCATAGGGAGAGGCAAGTGGGTGGGCAAAAATGCCGGGGCTTAGCACAAAATGCACCGAATGGTTTCTCAACAGTCTGAGACCGTGCCGGAGATCTCTCTCCGGCACGATAATGAAGAGCGGAACGCGATCACAAACCATCATCGCCGCGCCCCTAACATCAGCATACGATACGCCAACGGGATCGGGCAATAAGGGGCAAATGGATGGGACGCTCTTCCGTCACGGACAAGCGGTCGAAGCTCCTGCCCACGGCGATAAGCCGTGGGCAGGGGGGAATGGATATCAGGGGCGGGCCTCTTCTTCCGGGGCGGACTGGGTGAGGGCTTCGTCCTCCACCGCGCCGGAGATCAGGGAGATGAACCGCAGATGCCGGTTTCGGATCCGGAGCATCAGCGCTGCCGCGATCAGCAGGAAGGGGCAGCACAGCAAGATCGTGGCCTCCCCCCACTTAGGGGAGAGGGCGCCGCCCAGTCCGGCACCGATCATGAAGAACACGATCACCACGCTGTAGATCAGGGCCTTGTGCCGCCGCTCCTTGTCCTTGTTATGACGCCAGTAGTACAGGCTCTCCATGCAGCTGCGCAGGTTGCCGATGCACATGGTGGTGGCGTAGGCGTTCCCCTCCAGCCGCCGGAAGGACTGGACCTGCATGGCGCACACCAGGCTCACCAGCACGTTGGCCAGCCAGTTGAACTCCTGGGGGATACAGGCCACCAGGGCCAGTACCCCGGTCTCCGCCAGCAGTACCGCGTGCCGCCAGTGGGTGGTGATCTCCTTGGCGCGAAAATGGTTGTGGATCATCTCCGCCAGCAAGATCCCGGCGGCGAAGGCCAGCACTGGCAGAAGGTAGCGCAGGGACCGTCCGAACTGGCCGGTGGCCAGATTTTGCGCCAGCAGTACGATGTTGCCGGTCTGGGCGTTGGCGTATACCTGCTCCCGGACGTTGTAGGTATAGGCGTCCTGCAAGCCGCCGGAGATGCTGAGCATACACCCGACGATCAGGGAGTCGGAGGCCTGCTTGGCCCGGTGTTTATGATACATGGGTCCCTCCTGGCGGATGGCCGGTCAAAAATCCTTGCCCAGGGAATTGTAGGTGGGCAGCAGCTTGGGGGAGATCTTGCCGGTGTCTACCCCGGCCTCTTCCAGCGCCTGGTGGAACCGCGCTACATGGGAAAGGGTCAGCTTGCCCACGGTGACGGACTGGGCCTTGGCGGCGGCGTGCTGTCCGGCACTGCGGCCGAAGACGATGATGTCCAGCAGGCTGTTGCCCATGAGCCGGTTCCGGCCGTGGATGCCGCCTACCGCCTCACCGGCCACGAACAGGTTCTCCACCCCGGTCTGGCCGTCCACGGAGATCTTCAGGCCGCCGTTTTGGTAGTGGAGGGTGGGGTAGATCAGGATCGGCTCCTTGCGGATGTCGATGCCGTACTTGCCGAACATCCGCATCATGGCAGGGATCCGCTTCTCGATGGTGCCTGCCCCATGCTTCAGCTCGATCATAGGCGTGTCCAGCCATACCGCCCAGCCTGCCGGGGTCTTGACGCCGTTGCCCCGGTCGGAGCACTCCCGGATGATCGAAGCGGCGGACACGTCCCGGGTCTCCAGGGGGTTCATGAACGCCTCGCCTTTGGCGTTGATCAGCATGGCTCCTACGGAACGGACCTTCTCCGTGACCAGCGCGCCGAAGATCTGGGCGGGGAAGGCGGCGCCGGTGGGATGGTACTGCAAGGTGTCGGGGTAGAGCAGTTTGGCCCCTGCCCGGTAGCCCAGCACCAGGCCGTCGGCGGTGGCGCCGTAGTGGTTGGAGGTGGGGAAGCCCTGGTAGTGGAGCCGCCCGGCACCGCCGGTGGCCAGGATCACGGTCTTGGCCCGGGCGATCTTCAGCTCCCGGGTCTCCATGTTCATCAGCACCGCGCCGGCGCACCGGCCCTGATCGTCCAGGATCAGCTCGATGGCGGCGGTGAAGTCCACCACCGGGATCTGCCGGTTCAGGGCCTCGTCCCGGAGGGTCCGCATGATCTCCGCGCCGGAGTAGTCCTTGGCGGCGTGCATCCGCTTCCGGGAGGTACCGCCGCCGTGGGTGGTGATCATGGTGCCGTCGGGGGCTTTGTCAAATTCCACCCCCAAGTCGCTGAGCCAGCGGATCGCCTCCGGGGCCTCGGTGACCAGCTTTGCCAGCAGGTCTTTCTGGGCGGCAAAGTGGCCGCCGCCGTAGGCGTCCAGATAGTGCTGGGCAGGGGAGTCGTTGGGCTTGTCGGCGGCCTGGATGCCGCCCTCGGCCATCATGGTGTTGGCGTCGCCCATGCGCAGCTTGGTCACCACCATCACGTTGGCGCCGGCCTGGTGGGCCTCGATCGCCGCGGAGGTGCCCGCGCCGCCGCCGCCGATCACCAGTACATCCACATCATACGCAGGTTCATCCAGATCGAGCTTGTCCGGGTCGATCCGGGACCGGCCCTGGAGCAGGGCGGCCAGCTCTTTGGGGACCTTCTCCCCTTTGTTGGGGCCGACCTGGAGCAGCTCGAACTGGTCCTCCCGGTAGTCCGGGTGATAGGTCCGCAGGAGCTGTTCCTTTTCCTCCGCCGTCATCCGGGGCGGATCTAATGTGATGTTATGGGCGCGGGCGGCCGCTACCAGCTCGGCAGAGGCCTGGATATTGGGGTCCTGATACATTTGTTCCGCCTCCTTACTTTTCGATGTCCCGGGTGTTGTAGAGCCGGCGCATCTCCTCCTGGGAGTTGTCCATCAGCTCCGACAGCAGGGCCTGGAACTTGCCTTCGTTGATCTCGTCGATCCTCTGGTCCAGGTGATCGCAGTGGGGGGCCAGGTACTTGCCGTTGAGCCGGCGGGCCAGCATGGCGACCTGGGGATGGGAGATCCCGGCGGGACACCGGGAGGAGCACACGCCGCACATGACGCAGTCGAAGCTCTCCTCGGCGCATTTTTCATACTCTCCCCGCTGGGCGTAGGCGATGTACTGCATCACGTTCAGGCCCTGGGTGCAGGCCTTGGTACAGGCGTTGCAGCCCACACAGGCGTAGATCTCCGGGTACAGCTGCATCATGATCTGCTGGGAGGGCTTGATCTTCTCCATGTCATACACCGCCTTCACCAGGGGGAAGAAGGGCAGGGTGGCCACGTACATATTGTCCTCCACCTTGGTGGAGCAGGCAAGGCACGCGTGGAGCTGCCGGTCCCCGGCGATCCGGTACAGCGTGGCGCAGGCGCCGCAGAAGCCGTTGCGGCAGCCGCAGCCCCGGACCAGCTGATAGCCCGCGTACTCCATGGCCTCCATGATGGTGGCGCTGGCAGGCACGGCATAACGCTTGCCGAACAGAAAAACATTCACCATTTGTTCCATATTCCAACTCTCCATTAGTACTCGTCAGGCAGTTCGGTCATCTGGTCCAGGCGGAACACAGGGCCGTCCTTGCACACATACTTGTCGCCGATGTTGCACCGGCCGCATTTGCCCAGGGCGCACTTCATCTTCAGCTCGAAGGTGGTGTACACCTGGTCCCGCCGGAAGCCCAGCTCCTCCAGGCCCGCCAGGGTGAATTTGATCATGACCGGCGGGCCGCACATGACCACGGTCTTGCCGGTGTCGAAGCCCAGCTCTTTCACATAGTTGGGCACGAACCCCACATGGCCGTCCCAGTCGGGCTGGGCGTTGTCGATGGTCAGATGGACGCGGATGCCATCTTCCTGGCACCACTCCTGCAAGATCTCTTCGTAGTCCACCAGGTCCGCCTTGCTCCTGGCGCCGTAGACGATGTCCACCGCGCCGTAGCGGTCCCGATAGTGGCGGACGTAGTTGATCACCGACCGAAGAGGGGCCAGGCCGATGCCGCCGGCGATGAACACCAGGTCCTTACCGGCAAAGTCCGTATCCACCGGGAAACCGTTGCCGTAGGGGCCTCGGAGGGTCACCTGCTGGCCCGGCTCGATGGCGTGGATCCAACTGGTGACGCAGCCGCATTTTTTGATGGAAAATTCCAGATATTCTTCATTGGTGGGGGAGGAGGTGATGGAGAACAGGGCCTCCCCCACACCGGGCATGGACAGCATGGCGCACTGGCCGGGGATATGGGCAAAGGGCTTCTTCCCGTCCGGGCCCACCACCCGGAAGGTCTTTACATCCGGGGTGTCGGTGCGGATATGGGTGACCTGGGCGACCATGGGGATCAACGGATCGGTCCTCATACTTCCTCCTCTCCCAAGGCCCTGGCGACCTTGACGATGTTCATGGAAATGGGGCATTTACGCAGACAGCGGCCGCAGCCCACACAGCCTACCTGGCCGCCGTGATCGGCGGGGTAGTACACCAGCTTGTGCATGAACCGCTGGCGGAACCGCTCCAGCTGGGTGGGCCGATTGGTGCCGTGGGCCATCATGGTAAAGTCGGAGTACATACAGCTGTCCCAGCAGCGGAACCGCTGGACGCCGTGGCCGGTGTCGAAGTCCCGGATGTCGTAGCACTGGCAGGTGGGACACACGAAGGTGCAGGTGCCGCAGCCCAGGCAGGACTGGCTCAGTTCCCCCCACTTGGGGCTGTGGAACCAGTCCAGGAGCTTTTTCTCGCCGAACCGGGTCAGGTCCAGGTCCTTCAAAGGCAGCCGGTCAAATACGGATCGGTCCGCTTCCGGCTTTTCCCCCTCGTCCAGCGGGAGCCGGGACAGCAGGGCCTGGCCCTTGGGCGTGTTGGCGTTCAGGTACAGCGCCTCGCCTTCGATCCAGCAGGACACGTCCCCGCCTGGGGCCTGGGGGTCGATCCCCAGACTGGTGCAGAAGCAGCTCTCCTCCGGGTGGGTGCAGGCCAGGGTCATCACCGTGGTATGCGCCCGCCGGTCCCGGTAGTAGGTGTCCGCCGGCTCGGCCAGGAACACCGAGTCCAAAATATCGAAGCTCCTGGCGTCACAGGCCCGGACGCCGAAGACCACCTGGTCCCGGATCTGGACCTGGGGATCGAGCACCTGGATCTTCTTGCCCTCCACCTTGAATTTTACCAGCTCCTCCACCTGGGGGAAGAACAGGTCCTTGGCGGAGCGGACGGTGTTCAGCTCCCGGGTCAGGGCCATCCCCGGCTGCCACAAAGCGAAGGTGGGCTGGCCGGAAACGTCCGTGGGGATGTACAGCGGCTCCTGGGCGGCGATCGCTTCAAACAGCTCCTGGAGCCGGGAAAGTTCCCATTTTTTCATTGGATGCCCCTCCCTTCCGTGATGATCGATGCCTCCGGGTCCTCCTGGGTGAAGGTGAGCATGGGGGGCTTGCTGTCAAAGTCGCTGCCTGCCTGATAAGGGCCGTACAGCGCGTTCATATCCTTGATCAGCTTGCGGTTGAGCAGGTGCAGCGGGATGTGCTGGGGGCAGACCCGGGTACACTCGCCGCAGTCCGTACACCGTCCGGCCACATGGAAGGCCCGGATGATGTGGAACAGGTCCTCCTCGAAGGGGTCCGCGGCGGCCTTGTTCTGGACGCCGGAGTTGGGGTCGTCGAACACGCACTTCTCACAGGAGCAGGCGGGACACACGTTCCGGCAGGCGTTGCAGCGGATGCACTTGGAAAGCTGGCTGCGCCAGAAGGCGAACCGCTCCTCCGGGGACATGGCTTCCAGCCGGGCCACCTCCCCGAAGCGGTCGGTGTCCAGATCCCGGCCCTGGTCCCCGATCAGCTCGTCGCAGTCGTGGAGCGCCCGGCTCTTGCAGCTGCGGCACCGAAGGGACAGGGCCTCTTCCAGCGCCACGGTCTTTTCGCCGTACAACGTGGACACGGTGAGCCGGTCCTCCTCCGCCTGGACGGCGGTGATGCCCCGCAGGCCCAGGGCCTTCAGGGCCTCGATATCGCTCATGCCCTGGCACTGCACGCCTACGGCGTACACATTCTCCCGCAAGATCCGGTGCTCCTTCTGGAGCTGGACGAAGGAGAAGCTGTCGCAGGGCTTCAGGAACACCCCCACCTTGCCCTCCTTCCGGCTCTCGGCGATCAGGTATTTGGACAGGTTCGCCCCGCAGAAGGGGGAGAAGACCATCTCCTGACGGACCTGCTGGGCGGAGGTGAACACCGCCGGGGTCACATCGTAGAAAAATTCGCCGGTCTTCCAGCCCAGGACCCGGGCGCAGGCGCCGGACTCCAGGAGCTGGGCGGCTTTTTCGATCACTCGCTCTTGCATCTTAAGTCCTCCAGTCTACGGTTGGGCCCCAGCTTGGTGATGGTATCCACAAAGTCGTTCATGGTCGCGGCGAACTTGGCGCCTTCGGCGGCGGAGACCCACTCCACCCGGGTCCGCTGGCGCTCGATGCCCATATAGTCCAGCAGGGAGAACAGCAGGGTCATCCGGCGGCGGGCATAGTAGTTGCCGGTGGTGTAGTGGCAGTCGCCGGGGTGGCAGCCGCACAAGATCACCCCGTCCGCCCCCCGCTGGAAGGCCCGCAGGATGAACATGGGGTTCAGCCGGCAGGAGCAGGGGATCCGGATGATCTTCACGTTGGCCGGATATTGGAGCCGGTTGGTGCCGGACAGGTCCGCGCCGGCGTAGGAACACCAGTTGCAGCAAAATGCCACGATGGTGGGCTTGAATTCCTGGTTCATCTGCATATCGCATCCACCTCCGCCATGATCTGTTTGTTGGAGAAGCCCTGCAGGTCCATCGCGCCGGAGGGACAGGCCACGGTGCACGCGCCGCAGCCCTGGCACACCGCCGGGTTGACCTGGGCCACCCGCCGGATCAATGTGGTCCGGTTCGGGCCGCGGAAGGGCTTGTCGATGTAGCTGATGGCGCCGTAGGGGCACACGTTCTCACAGGAGGAGCAGCCGTTGCACTTGAGCTCGTCCGGCTGGGCGGTGCAGGGGTTGCAGGTAAGGGCGTCCTTGGAGAGCAGGCCGATCACCTTGCTGGCGGCGGCCCCCGCCTGGGCCACGGTCTCCGGGATGTCCTTGGGGCCTTGGCAGGCGCCGGACAGGAAGATGCCCGCCGTGGGGCTCTCCACCGGCCGGAGCTTGGGATGGGCCTCGGTGAAGAAGTCGTTGGTATCCATGGAGGCGGTGAGCATGGTCGCCAGGGGCCGGGCGGACTTGTCCGGCTCGATGGCGGCGGCCAGCACCACCATATCCGCGTCGATATGGAGCTGACGGCCGCCCAGCAGATCGCTGGCCTGGACCTTCAGCTTGCCGTCCTGGGGCGTGACCTTGCCCACCATGCCTTTGATGTAGTGCACGCCGTATTCCTCCACCGCCCGGCGGTAGAACTCGTCGAAGTTCTTGCCCGGGGTCCGAACGTCGATGTAGAAGACGTAGACCTCCGTATCCGGGTACTTGTCCCGGATCAGCATGGCGTGCTTGGCGGTGTACATACAGCAGATCTTGGAGCAGTAGGGCTTGCCCTTCTCCCCACCGTCGCACCGGGAGCCTACGCACTGGACGAATACCAGGGTGTGGGGATGGGTGCCGTCGGAGGGCCGGAGCAAGGTGCCGCCGGTGGGACCGGCCGCGTTCATCAGCCGCTCCAGCTCCAGGCTGGTCACCACGTCCGGGCTTTGGGCGTAGGCGAACTCGTCGAACTTGTCCATGCCGATCGGCTCGAAGCCGGTGGCCACCACGATCGCGCCGTACTCCCGGGTGATCAGCTCATCTTGCTGTTTGTAGTCGATCGCCCCGGCGGCGCAGACCTTGGCGCACACGCCGCACTTGCCGGACTTGAGCATGGAGCAGTAGTCCGGGTCGATGGTGGCCACCTTGGGCACCGCCTGGGCAAAGGGGATGTAGATCGCCCGGCGGGTATCCAGCCCCAGGTTGAACTCGTTGGGGACCTTTTTCTGAGGGCATTTTTCCGTACACAGTCCACAGCCGGTACACTTGCTCTCGTCCACATACCGGGCCTTCTTGCGGATGGTCACGGAGAAATTGCCTACGAAGCCCTGGACCTTTTCCACCTGGGCGTAGGAGATGATATCGATCTTCTCGTTCTGGGACACGTCCACCATCTTCGGGGTGAGGATGCAGGCGGCGCAGTCCAATGTGGGGAAGGTCTTGTCGATCTGGGTCATCTTGCCGCCGATCGTGGGCTTTTTCTCCACGATGTCCACGGGGAATCCCGCGTCGGCGATGTCCAGAGCGGTCTGGATGCCGGCGATGCCGCCGCCGATCACCAGCGCCCGCTTGGTCACCGGGCTGGTGCCGGCGGTGAGGGGGGCGTTCAGGTGGACCTTGGCGATCGCCGCCCGGCCCAAGATCACCGCCTTCTCGGTGGCGGTGGGCTTGTCCTTGTGGATCCAGGAGCAATGCTCCCGGATGTTGGCGATCTCCACCATGTAGGGGTTCAGGCCCGCCTTCTGGCAGGTCTTGCGGAAGGTGGTCTCATGCATCCGGGGGGAGCAGGAGCAGATCACCACGCCGGTGAGCCCATGCTCCTTGATCGCCGCCCCGATCAGGTCCTGACCGGCCTGGGAACACATATATTGATAGTCGGTGGCGAACACCACCCCTGGCTCTTTTGCCAGGGCCTGGGCCACCTGGACCACGTCCACGGTGGCGGCGATGTTGCTGCCGCACCAGCATACGAATACACCGATCCTTTGCATACTTAACCTCCCTTGCTGTACTTGCGCAGGGCGCTGGTGATGGCTTGCTGAGGAAGCTCCTCATCCAGCAGCCCGGGGATCTGGTCCGGCGTCATGTGGTTGCCGCCCTGTTGGCGGATCACCGCCAGGCGCACCGCTTCGATGATCGCCGCCGGCTCCACGCTCCTGGGGCAGCGCTCCACACAGGCAAAGCAGGTCAGGCAGGTGTAGATCCCTTTGGACGCCATCAGCTCCTCCACCCGGCCGGTGGTCACCATGTCCACGAACTGGTGGGGGTGATACTCCATATGGTCATAGGCCGGGCAGGTGGCGGTGCATTTGCCGCATTTCATACACTTCCGGGGATCGACCCCGGAGATCTGCCGGATCGTGTCCGTCCATTGGCTCATACCGGCACCTCCTTCAGTCCCAGAGCCTCCGCCAGCAGCTCGGTGAAATACACCACCGGCAGCTTCCCACCGTTTTTCTGGAGATTGTACAGGCACAGTGGGCAGGCGGTGATCAGCGTGTCCGCCCCCTGGGCGGCGGCGTTGTGGAGCACCGCGCCGGCCCGGGCCTGGGACAGGGACGGGTCTTCCAAAGTCACATACCCGCCGCAGCATTCGTTGCGCTGGGCGTAGAAGACCGGCTGGGCGCCGATCGCCTGGATAAAGTCCTCCAAAATGGTGGGGTTTTCCGGGTCATCAAAGGCCATGGCCTTGCTGGGCCGCAGGAGCAGACACCCGTAGTAGGCCCCGATCTTCCGGCCGGTAAGGGGCTTGACCACCTTTTTGGCCAGCGTGTCGAAGCCTACATGGTCCCGCAGGACCTCCAGGTAGTGGAGCACCTGGGCCTCCCCTTGGTAGGCGGTGTCCGGGGCCATGTAGTTGTTGGCCCGGTCCCGGAAGAGGGCGTCGTGCCGGATGTCGTAGTTGGTCCGCTTGATCACATGGTGACAGGCGGAGCAAAGGGTCACCAGGGGCGTCCCCAGGTCCCGGGCGGCTGCCAAGGCCCGGACGGCGGAAAGGCGGCTGCCGATCTCGTCCTTTGCCAGGGGATACACCGCCCCGCAGCACTGCCACTGGGGCAGCTCCTCCAAATGGATGCCCAGGGCCTCCATGGATGCCCGGCCCCAAGTGTCCAGGTCCTTGCCCCGGGTCTTCAGGGTACAGCCGGGGAAATATGAATAGGTCATAACTACCTCCTCAGACCATCTGTTCCGGGTGGAACACCTCATCGAAGCGCTCAGGCGTCAGGAAGCCCAGCTCCACGCAGGCCTGTTTCAGAGAAATATTTTCTTTATATGCCTTTTTGGCGGTCTTTGCCGCGTTTTCGTAGCCGATATAGGGGTTCAGAGCGGTGACCAGCATAAGCGAATCGTGCAGGTTGCGCCGCATCTTCTCCCGGTTGGCCCGGATGCCGCAGGCGCAGCGATCGTTGAACGAGATCATGGCCTCCGCCAGGAGCCGGGCGGACTGGAGGAAGTTGTAGATCAGCACAGGCATGAACACGTTGAGCTGGAAATTGCCCTGGCTGGCGGCGAAGCCGATCGCCGCGTCGTTGCCCATGACCTGCACCGCCACCATGGTCAGCGCCTCACACTGGGTGGGGTTGACCTTGCCGGGCATGATCGAGGAGCCAGGCTCGTTTTCCGGGATGAAGATCTCTCCCAGACCGTTCCGGGGGCCGGAGGCCAGCCAGCGCACGTCGTTGGCGATCTTCATCAGGTCCGCCGCCAGGGCCTTCAAAGCCCCATGGGCGAACACCAGCTCGTCCTTGCTGGTCAGGGCGTGGAACTTGTTCTCCTGGGTGACGAAGGCTTTGCTGGTCAGCTGGGACACGGCCTGGGCCACGGCGATGTCGAAGCCCTTGGGAGCGTTCAGCCCGGTGCCTACGGCGGTGCCGCCCAGAGCCAGTTTTTTCAGCTCCGGCAGGGCCAGCTCCAGCAATCGCCGGTCCTTCTCCAGGCTGGCCCGCCAGCCGGAGATCTCCTGGGAGAAGGCGATCGGGGTGGCGTCCTGGAGATGGGTCCGGCCGGAGGTCACCACGCCCTGGTTCTCCTCTTCCAGCCGGAGGAAGGTGGCCACCAACGTGTCGATGGCAGGCATCACCCGGTCCTCGATGGCCAGCACCGCGGCGATGTGCATAGCGGTGGGGAAGGTGTCGTTGGAGGACTGGCTCATGTTGATGTCGTCATTGGGGTGGAGGAGCTTCTTGCCCGCGATCTGGTTGCCCCGGTTGGCGATCACCTCGTTGGCGTTCATGTTGGACTGGGTGCCAGATCCGGTCTGCCACACCACCAGGGGGAAGTGGTCGTTCAGCTCCCCGGAGATCACCTGATCGCAGGCGGCGCCGATCGCGTCCAGCTTCTCCTGGGTCATCTTCTCGGGACGGAGGGTGTGGTTGGCCATGGCGGCGGCCTTTTTCAGGATGCCGAAGGCATGGGTGATCTCCCGGGGCATGACCTCGATCCCAACGCCGATCGGGAAGTTCTCGTGACTGCGCTGGGTCTGAGCGCCCCAGTATTTGTCCGCCGGGACCTGCACTTCACCCATGGAGTCGTGTTCGATGCGGTATTCCATAGGCCCCTCCTTAAATATCCAGCTGAGCGATGATGGACTTGAGCTTGTCGGCGCTGAGCCGGAGGCGCTCTACCTCTTCGGCGGTCAGGTCGTTGGTGATCTTGCCCCGGACGCCGGTGTTGTCCACCATGGTCAGCACCGACAGGCACACATCGTCCACCCCGTATTCTCCATGCATCATGGTGGACACGGTCAGGGCGGTGCCGGCGCCGTTGAAGATGCACTTGACGATGTGGCACACGGACACGGCCACGGCGAAGAAGGTGGCGCCCTTGGCCTTGATCACCTGGGCGCCGGAGGTCTGGACGAAGTCCTCTACCTCGGCATAGTCCTTGTCCCAGCGGATCTCATCGCCGTGGGGGGCGTGGGCCTTGTAGTCGTCGATGTGGTTGTTGGCGATGTGGGCCAGGGACCAGGGCACGAAGGAGGTGTCCCCGTGTTCGCCGTAGACATGGGCGTGAACGTTCCGGGGGCTGATCTGGAACCGCTGGGCCAGGGCGGCCTGAAGGCGGCTGGTGTCCAGGATGGTGCCCGAGCCGATGATCTGGTTCTCCGGCAATCCCGAGATCTTGGTGAATACATAGGTCAGCACGTCCACCGGGTTGGACACGATGATATAGATGGCGTCCGGGGCGGCGGCCACGATATGGGGGGTGATCTGCTTGATGACCTCCACATTGGCCTGGGCCAGATCCAGCCGGGACTGACCGGCCTTCCGGGGCAGGCCGGAGGTGATGATCACCACGTCGGAGCCTTGGGCGTCGGTGTAGTCACCGGCCCGGACGATGGCGGGAGAGCCGAAGGTGGCGCCCTGATAAATGTCCAGAGCCTCTCCGAAGGCTTTTTCCTCGTTCACATCGATCAGTACGATCTCAGAGGCCAGGCCCTGGATCATCAGATCGTTGGCGATGGCGGCGCCTACGCTGCCGGCACCGATGACACTGATCTTCTTGCTCATAAATGTCAGACTCCTTATTATAATGTATGGTTTATCGGATCGGGGCAGCGGATGGATCTGCCCTGTCGCAATCGGTATTATTATATCAAATAAAACGCGAAAAGGGAATAGTCTTCTACGCAAAAAATACATGGAATGATTCGGTGGGCCAGGGTACGGATCTGGTAAAAACGCCGAAGCCGCCTGCCCGGACCGCCGGAACAAGGGCCTGATCGGCGCTCCCCGGCGCGTTCCCGGCGGCGATCGTACCGCGCGGCGCAAGCCGGGGCAGATCTGTGGACCGAATAGGCCGACCGCGTGGCCGCAAAGAACGCTCCCCCGGGCCTGCGGCCCCGGATGTTGACGTGGGCCTGTACGATCCGGTGGGAAAAGGCGGGGGAAAGGTTGGTGCGATCTGTACAAAGGCCGCTTGGCTTCCTTTTTCTCCTATGATATTCGACATCATTCGATAAAACGGGGGAAAGAGGAAAAAAATGGGGCCGGATGTGGAAAAAAATTGCAGATCGGAGGAAAATAATGGTTGCAATCCTGTGCGTATAGGAGTATAATAAAGGCACGGATATGGACGAGAGGGGATACTATACCCTTATCGACCCGATATACGCGAACAAGGGAGGAAAGCATGATGAAAAGAACGATTTGTATCCGTGTTCTGACCGTCCTGCTGGCGGTGTGTATGCTGTGGCAGACGGTCGGCGCAGTCCCGTTCAGCGGCGACTGGGCCGGAACGATGTGGTCCCGCCTGCTGGGCCGTTGGTCCGGGGACGGTCTGGAGACTAACAGCACCGATACCGCCGCCACCAATGCCGCCAACGGAACGGAGCTGGTGTATTTCCCGGTGACCTTGTACAACTATGATACCGACGAGATCAACGCCGTCACCCACCAGATGGAAGTGGATGCCGCGCTGGCTGCTGGTGGCATCAGCAACCTGACCCGGTGGAACGGTATGTACTTCAACAGCGGCACCCCCGCCGCTGAGAGCTTCGTTTATGAAACTGGCGGTACCGAGAGTGCCTGGGTCCCCGTGAGCCTGGATGAGATCACGGCTACCGGGGAGTATGTGATCGTCAACTACCGCACCATGAAGGCCGGCTATATTTCAGGAACAGGTAAGATCCTGGCCACCGATGGTCAGGTAGCCCCTTCCAAGGGTGCGCATGTGGACACCGGTAATACGGCCATCCAGAGGGCTACCAAGTGGACCATCGAAAAGCAGGACGATGGGAACTATCACATCTACACCGGTGAACAGTACATCCAATTCTACAGAAAAAACATCCAAGAGTGGGACGTCCGTGTGAGCGGCTCTCATGACGACCTGGTGATCGAGGATGCTGGCCATGGTGACAATAGCGTCAGCATTGGAAATGGAGACCGCTACTGGCTGAACAGCCACGATTATTTGGGCGTTTTTTCTGCATGGGATGAGTCTGGTGAAAATGACCCCGGCAGTCGCTTCTACATCTACCAGTTGAAGGAGAATGTTTCTTCTACGGACACCACCGACAGCCTGCCCTATGCGGAGTGGAACTTCTGGAAAAAGGGTGGGGACACCAACAGAACGGGCCAGTATACCTACTCCGGCCTTGTGGAGCCCCTGCTGAGCCCCAGGAAGGAGCTGATCCTGACCAAGACCGACCCCGGCCTGTTCACCACCACCGCTGTCAGCGGCAAGACCGTTTACACCAACGTGGAGATGCCCTTTACCTTTAATTCTGAGACCGGCATGTACACCTTCGATGCCTCCGCCAACGGCGTGTACTTTAAGAAAGACGCTGCCCAGGGCTCCACCACGGCCCGGTCCAACGGCCGGCTGTATTTTGATGCGACGGGCCCTCAGTCCAACGGAGGTAGCTATGGCGATGGCAGCAAGACGGTTTGGATGCCTTTCAACAGCACCCGGACCATCGACGGCGAAACCAACTGTGACTACCACTTTGGTATGCAGGCGGTCCTGCCCTTCACCATGACGGCCAATGGCAGAGTTAACCCTACCAATCCTGATTCTGAAGCGATCACCTTCAAGTTCTCCGGCGACGATGACGTGTGGGTGTTCATCGACGGCATCCTGGTGGGCGACTTGGGCGGCATCCACAACCGCCTGAACCTGACCTTGGACTTTGCCGCAAACTCCTGGGAGATCTGGGAGAATAATGACGCAGGCGAAAATGAGGATCCGCCTGGTTTTCCAGTGGATGATTACAACGACGCTGCACTCAACGGCAAGCTGTTTAATGATGATCGTCCGGGCGCCGGTATTCTGGGCCAGACCCGGGAGTCTTTCGCCGCCACCTCGGAGCACACCCTGACCGTGTTCTACTTGGAGCGTGGCGCCGGTTCTTCCAACTGTAAGATCGAGTTCAACCTGCCCATGAACGATACCCTGTCCGTCACCAAGCGTGCCACTCAGTCTTGGACGGACAAGAATAATAACAATGAGATGGATGAGGGCGAACTGTCCCCCCTGACCCCTGCGGAGCAGGCCACCGTGGACAAGATCAGCAACTACTACATCCTCACTAAGTATAATGCCGCTCACGGGGCTTACGAGCCTGTGGCAAACGCCAACTACAACCTGCTGGATGTGAACGGCCAGATTCTTTCCACGCCTGCCACTTCCAAAGACGGCATCTTCAGACTTTCCAATGGTCAGACTGCCAGGTTCAACATCGAGCTGACTGACAAAGACTATTACCGTGTGGAGGAGATCATCCCGGACAACGTAAGCGACGACGGAAGCGGCAATAAGACCTACCTGTTCAGCTACACCAATTGGAGCTACTCCGGCACTGCCGCCAGTGGCTACACCTACGGCATCACCGGCCCGGACGATGTGCGCGAAGGAGACGAATTCAATGAGCTGGGCAAAGCCCCGCAGGCTGCTGATATCCCTGACAAGGGCATCCTCGATCCGTATGAAACGATCAACCTGAGCAACGTGATCGCCGTCCACGGTGACCCTGGTTCCAACGATTCTCTGGAGATCGTTTGTGAGAACTTCCTCAACACCACCCTGCCCAACCCCTCCGCCCGGCCTATGAACGACCAGATCGTGATCGACTACGGCCTGAGCGTGGAGATCGATGTGCTGGCCAATGACGTCTGGCGCGGCCACTCCATGACCCTGTCTGAAGTCACCCCCGCGCGATATGGCACGGTTCAGATCGTGGACAACAAGCTCGTCTACACCCTGACCGAGCAGCTGACTGTCCCGGAGGTCCTGACCTATACGATCACCGTGGAGGGTGATGGCGAGATCGTTACCCGCCAGGCCAAGGTCTACATTTTCCCCGCCACTTCCATGTATTATGAAGAGGACTTTGGGAACTTTGTGGATTTCAGTGGTGACTGGAAGACTGCGGGCACCGCCCAGACCGAGCATCAAGAGCCTGGCGTGGTGGGCACCGTGGACGACAGCCCCTACGGCTCCGATGTGGCCTACAAGAACGACAGCCGCGACAGCAACGGTTCGTCCAAGTTCGTGGATGTGTCCAACAGCACGGCCTCCTTTAGCTACACCTTCACCGGCACCGGAACTTCCTTCTTTGGCCGGATGGGCCAGGATACCGGCTACATGAAAGTCGTGATCAAGCAGGGGGACACGGTCGTGGCTACCTACATGCGCAACACCATTTACAAGCCTACTGAAACTACCGGTAGTGTTTTGGATGCGAACGGCTACCTCTACAATATCCCCGTGTTCACCTGGGACGCGGAGGATAATGAACGTGGCTACGGCACGTATACCGTGGAGGTTTCTATCGCCAACGCTTCTATTGTCCGGGATCAGAATGGAGAGCCGATATTTGGCGGTAAGTTCTTCCTGGACGGCATCCGGGTCATGAACCCCCTGGACACCTCTTTCGAGGATACGGAGGATAATCGGATCTCCCTGGCCCAGATTGCCTACGACACCGACGGTGAGCAAAACATGGTGTTTGCCACGGTGCGGGATAAGCTGATCAGTGAGGCCACGGTCGATGAGTCCGGCAACGCGGTTTGGGGGAAAGATGATAACTTCATCCTCTTCACCGATAACAATGGCCAGATGGTCAACGCTCAGGACTATGTGAGCTTCGGTCCTAAGGAAGAGGTCTATCTGTACGGTGGTCAGTCTGTGTCCTTCGCCCTGGACAAGTGGGACGCCGACGCTAACCATGTGTTCCTGGGCATCAAGGTGCCCAATGGCAGCGGTACTGTGGTGATCAACGGACATTCCCTGGACCTGAGCAACGCGGCGGACTGCTACTTTGAGATCTCCGACTATGCCGATGTGACCACCAATGCCGACAGCACCCAGACTGCTACGTTTGTGATCGCTGCGGCTGATGGACACCTGATCTCCCTGACCAACATCAAGGTCACCGGTACCGCCGAGTTCACCATTGTCAACAACGAAGAGATCGTCGGCTGAGAAAACCAGCAGTAAGGAGGAAAGAAACGATGAAGAAAGTGTATTCTGCCCCTGTGCCGGAATTCCAGACCTACGAGATGAGCCAGTCCATCGCCAGCAACTGTGCAATCGTGGTCAACAGCGGACCGGCAATGGGGAATCATCCGCTGTGTGATGAGTATGTTGCTCCCTTCGGTTTCCGGGACAGCATTTCCATCCAGAACGCCCCGGTGTACAATGTAACCTTCTACGACGATACCGGCTGCGACTGCTATGTGTCGTCCACTGACTACGGCTACTGGACGAGTTAAATATTCCACTCGCGATCGGATCGCATCGATATGATGGGGCCGGCAGGCTCTTGCCTGCCGGCCCCTAAATTACCTTCCTTTTTTTACCTTTTATATGATCTTTCGATACGATATTTATATGGGCGGCGTGCGGCTGCAGGTCACCTCTCCCCGGGAATTGACCAGCGGTACCCTGCTGGACCCTTTTATAAAGCCCACCGACTTTGACCGCCTCGTAACGATTCAGGTGCGCTATGATTTTTCTTCCGCACCCTTGCCGACGACCAAGCCTGCGGGTATGGATATGATCCAGACATTTTACGTCCAGGACGATACTGTACTGGTGGCTTGTCTGGAAGGCAAGAAGGGATATTTGGCGCTCTCGGTCTGTGGGGATGATTTTTCAAACATTTGTTGTTTTATCAACGAGCGGCCCTTCTCCGCTCCGATCGCTTCGTTAGAGCATATATTTCGGTTCATGCCGATCCGCCAGATCCTGCTTAAAAGCGGAGTCGCCTTCCTCCACGCCTCCCAGGTGTTCTATGGAGGGAAGGGGATCGTATTTACCGCCCCCTCCGGGACCGGCAAGACCACCCAGGCCAAGCTTTGGGCCAGGCATCTGGGTGCTCAGATCCTGTGCAACGACCGGGTGCTGATCCGCAATGGGCTGTGCTACGGCTGCCCCATGGATGGCTCCGAGCCGATCCGCACCAACCGTGCTGCCCCTCTGGGGGCGCTGGTGGTCCTCCATCAAGGCCCGGAGGATCGGGTCCGCCGGCTTCGGCCGGGCGAAGCCTTATCCAAGCTCATGCCCATGATGCTGATCGATCCCTGGGATCCGACGGCCATGACCGCCGCTTCCGCATTGCTTTTGAGGATCTTGGACCTGGCCCCCGTTTACGAATTATACTGTCTACCTGACGAAAGCGCGGTACGGTGCCTCCACCAGGCTCTGACCGCAGACGGAGTGATCTCATGAGAAATAAACTGCAAGACAGACTGATCAGAAAGGCCAGCGCCCTGCGGTTGCCTGTGATGTGCGCCCTGGAGCTGCTGCCCGTTTGCAATCTGAGCTGTAAAATGTGCTATGTCCGCAAGTCCATGGCAGAGGTCCGGGCCGCCGGGGGCCTGAAAGACGGCCAATGGTGGCTGGACATCGCCCGCCAGGCCCGGGAGCTGGGTCTGGTCTATCCCTTGCTCACCGGCGGTGAGCCTTTGCTCCATCCTGACTTCCGCGTGATCCTGGACGGGATGAATCAGCTGGGGATGCAGGTGAGCATCAATTCCAACGGCACCCTGATCGACCGGGACTGGGTCCGCTGGTTCACAGACCATCGGCCCCTGCGGATCAACCTGACCTTATATGGCGGCTCTGCCCAGAGCTACCAAGACCTTTGCGGCGACGGCGACGCCTTCTACAGGGCCAGAGAAGGGGCTCTTTTGCTGAAGGAGCATCAGATCCCGGTGAAGTTCAACGCCAGCCTCACCCCGGAGAACGTGGCGGAGCTTGACGACATGGTGGCCTTCGCGCGGAAGCTCCAGATCCCCCTCCAGGTGGCCACCTATATGTTCCCCCCCACCCGCCGGGACAGCTCCATGGTGGGCAGGAACCACCGGCTCTCCCCGGAGGAGGCAGGGCTGGCCCGGGTCCGCAACGACCTGCTCCAGGCGGAGCCTGAGTTCTTTGTGGGCCAGGCCAAGCGGTTTGGCCGGTTCGTGCCCCTGGATCGGTTGGGCCCGGTGGGAGAGCCTGTGTCCCAGAACATGGTCTGCCGGGCAGGCGTGTGCTCTTTCTGGGTGGACTGGCAGGGGAGGCTGGACGGCTGCGGAATGTACAGCACCGCTCAGATCTCCCTGGAGGACAAGCCTTTCGACCAGGCCTGGCAGGCGCTTACCGACCACACCGCCCAGGTCGTCTACGATTCCCCCTGCGCCCAGTGCCCCAATGCCCATCTATGCCACACCTGTATCGCCATGGTCCGCAACGAATGTGGCGACGGCAGGGAGCGGCCGGAATATTTGTGCCGTATGAACCAGGCCTCGGCCAGACACTATGTGGAGCTGGCCCGGGCCCACTACCCGGACGTGGAGGAGCTGCCCACCATGGAGCAGCCCATGCCCGATATTTGCGTGCCCTGAGTTCCTGTGTTGATGTCCCTGAAAAGGGTATCCATAAAAAAGAGAGAAAGAGGAATCATTATGGAAAGTAAAACGAACTTCAAGCGGATCGTTTCCATGGTACTGTGTATGGTCATGCTGCTGTCATTGGCCCCCGGCAGTGCCCTGGCGATCGGCGAGACCATCTTGGGAGACCAGGAGACCATTCAGACCGCCCAAGAAGATGGCAGAGAACGTGATTTCAACAAGGGCTGGAAATTTGATCTGGGGGACAATTCCAGCGCCCAGAACGTAAATTTCGATGACTCTTCTTGGGAGAGCGTTGATCTGCCCCACGATTTCAGCATCACCCAGAGCTACACCACCTCCGGGGAGGCCGAGTCCGGCTTCCTGCCCGGCGGTACGGGCTGGTATCGGAAGAGCTTTACCCTGCCGGAAAGCGACGGGGGGAAGACCTTCCTGCTGAATTTTGACGGTGTATATATGCACGCCTACGTCTATGTCAACGGCACCAAGGTGGGCGAGCATCACTACGGCTACACCGCCTTTGCCTTCGACATCACCGACTACCTGATCTGCGACGGCAAGACCGAGAACGTGATCGCCGTGAAAGCGGTGAACAACTTGCCCTCCAGCCGCTGGTACTCCGGCTCCGGCATCTACCGGGACGTGACCCTGTTCGTCCTGGACCCGGTCCATGTGGACCTGAACGGCACCCAGATCACCACCCCCAACATTGCCCAGACCACCAGTCCCACCCGGGGCTTGGTGAAGGGCCAGGTCACCGTGGTCAATGACGGTGATTCCTCCGCCAGCGTCACCGTGACGAACACCGTGTACAAGAAGGGCTCCAGCGAGGCGCTGGCTTCTGCCAGTACCGCCGTCACCGTGGCCCCCGGTTCCAGCGCGGACACCACCGCCAGCCCGGTGGTCACGTCCCCCGCGCTGTGGTCCATCGAGGACCCTGCGCTGTACATCCTGCGTACCGAGCTGACCGTGGACGGGGAAGTGGTGGATACCTACGATACCGAGTTCGGCTTCCGGTATTTCAGCTTCGACCGCACCGGCTTCCACCTCAACGGCGAGAATGTGAAGCTCAACGGCGTTTGTATGCACCACGACCAGGGCGGCCTGGGCGCTGCCGCCTACTATGACGCCATGTACCGCCAGCTGTCCATCATGAAGGATATGGGCTGCAACGCCATCCGTACCGCCCACAACCCGGCGGATGAGGACTTTATCGCCATCTGCAACGAGCTGGGCCTGCTGGTGATCGAAGAGACCTTCGATGGCCTGGTGGACGCCAAGAACAGCAACACCAATGACTTTTCCGGCTATTTTGAGCAGTCCGTGGATACGGGCCTCTACGGCGCTTCCAGCGGCATGACCTGCGCCGAGTACGCCGCCCGGTCCACCGTCCGCCGGGACAGGAATGCCCCGTCCGTCATCGCCTGGTCCTTCGGCAACGAGATCCAGGAGGGCACCAACTGGAACAATGTGGGCCGCTACGATGAGATCTGCGCGGACTACATCACCTGGGTCAAAGACGAAGACGGCTCCCGCCCGGTGACCAACGGCGACAACAACCGGGGCGGCGATTCCCGGCTGGTGGATGTGCTGAACACCATCTTGGAAGCCGGCGGTGTGGTGGGCTTCAACTACGCCAACTCCGCCGCCACCTTGTACAACCTGGCCCAACGCTACGGCGGTGTGATCATCGCCTCCGAGACCGCCTCCCACACCAACAGCCGGGGCCAGTATCGGAACCAGTACAACAACTCCAACTCCGACGGCAAGTATCACCTGACCTCCTACGATACCTCCGCCGTGGGCTGGGGCATCACCGCCCACGACTCCATCTACAACACCTATCAGTACGACTGCGTGGCCGGTGAGTTCGTCTGGACGGGCTTCGACTACCTGGGCGAGCCCACCCCCTGGAACGGCACCGTCACCGGCTCCGTTTCCGGCGCAGGCGCTTACCCCAACAGCTCCTATTTCGGCATCGTAGAGACCACCGGCTTTGAGAAGGACACCTACTACCTCTATCGGAGCCAGTGGAACAAGTCCCAGACCACCCTCCACCTGGTCACCGCCTGGGACGCCGACAACATGATGACCACCAACGGCAAGACCCCGGTGTGGGTGTACTCCAACGCCCCGAAGGTCAAGCTGTACCGCAACGGCGAATTGATCGGCACCGCCACCCGGAACGAGGTCACTTCCCATGCCGGTCACACCTACTACACCTACACCACCCAGAGCAATGACTCTTCCATCTGCACCACCTCCTCCGGCACCGGCGCGGATGGGCTGTACGCCGTGTTCAACGTGACCTATGAATCCGGCACCATCTACGCCAAAGCCTTCGACGAAAGCGGCAACGAGATCGCCCTCTCCGGCAACAGCGGCCGCAATGCCGTGTCCACCCCCGATGCCGCTTATCAGCTCCTGGCCTACCAGAATAAGACCCAGATCCCGGCCGACGGTTCCAGCCTGGCCTACATCTGGGTGGACGTGACCGACAACAGCGGCAACCTGGACACCACCGCCACCAACACCATCAACATCAGCCTTACCGGCAACGGGAAGATCCTGGCTGTGGACAACGGTGACCAGGCCACCACCGCCAAGTATCAGCAGGCTTCCGTCCTCTTCTCCGATACCTCCGCCCAGATCGCCGCTTACGCCGGCAAGGCGCTGGTGATCGTCCAGTCCACTGAGGAGGCCGGGTCCTTCACCGTGACCGTGTCCTCCAATGGCCTTGTTCAGGACGCCGTCACCGTCACCACCACCCCCACCGGCGAGGAAGCGGCGGATACGGACCTGGTCAGCTACGCCATGATCCGGGACTACACCGTGAAGGTGGGGACCGCTCCCACGCTGGACACCGCCGCCACCGGCACCCTGGGCAACGGCAAGACCATCACCGGCACCATCGCCTGGGAGCCGATCTCCGATGAGCTGTACAACGTGGCCGGGGACTACACCATCACCGGTACATTGACCTTTGAGGGCTATGATCCGATCCCGGTAACCGCCCGGCTCCATGTGATCGACAATGTGATCGCCCTGCGGAACATTTCCACCGTCACCGCTGAAGGCACCGTGCCCACCCTGCCCAGTACCGCTACCGGCCTCCTGGCGGATGGTACGACCTCCGGGGAGTTCACCGTGACCTGGGAGGATGTGAACGCCAGCCGATTCGCCACCGCAGGCAACATCGTTACCGTCAGCGGCACCGCGGTGATCTTCGGGGAGGAGACCCTGCCGGTGACCTGCACCGTCCGCGTGGCGGAGCCGGTGGTGGTGGGCAGCACCAACGTGGCCCCCATGGCCGCCGATCTGACCGAGGATGTGACCCACACCACCGATGTGCTGCGCTCTGTGATCAACGGCACCCAGAAGCCCGGGGACAACACCTCCGAGCGCTGGACCAACTGGAACAATCGGTACACTTCCGATACGGCCACGTTGACCTTCCGCTGGGATACCGCTCAGAGTTTGAGCAGCGCCACGATCTACTACTACTACGACAACTGCTGTGCCAAGCCCCAGTCCGTCACCTTCCAGTACTCTCTGGACGGTACCATTTACCAGACTGTGGGTTCCGCCGAGACCCTGGAGGAGAGCTACTCCCTGGGTGCCTGCTACAGCTACACCTTCGATCAGACCATCAACCCGGTGTACCTGAAGGTGACCTTCCAGCAGCAAAACGGCACCAGCGGCTTAAACTGTGTAGGCGTCACCGAGCTGGAGCTCTACACCGCCGCCACCACTTTGGAGTATAATTCCTCCGCCGACCTGTCCGGCATCGCCGTGGACGGCACCGCCCTGGCGGACTTCTCTGCCGATACCCTGGCCTACACCGCCGCCGGTTCCACCGTCACCGCCACCTCCGATGTCAACGCCGGCATCACCGTGCTGCCTGCCCAGGATGATGTGGTGAAGATCATCACCCTCTCCGAGGACGGCACCGCTTCCAAGACCTATCAGGTGACCCTGGACGGCTGCGCCCATGCAAACACCGAGATCCGCAACCTAAAGGCAGCCACCTGCACCGAGAACGGCTACACCGGCGACATCTATTGCATCGATTGCCAGAAGGTGATCGAGCTGGGCACCGTGATCACCGCCACCGGCCACCAGCATACCCAGGTCCGGGATAAGGTGGAGGCTGGCTGTGAGACCACGGGCTACACCGGCGACACCTACTGCACCGACTGCGGCGCCAAGATCGCCACCGGCTCCGTGGTCGCCGCCAAGGGCCACAGCTGGGACGAGGGCGTGGTCACCAAGGAGCCTACCGAAAGCGAAGGTGGCATCAGGACCTACACCTGTACCGTCTGCGGCGGCACCAAGACCGAGAGCATCCCCTTTGTGAAGGAGCTGAAGGCCCCCACCGTGTCCCTGAAGGTGACGGCCGATCCCGACACCGGCAAGCTGGTCCTCACCGGCGTGTTCGAGGATCACGAAAACAAGGATGACTACTACGAGGTCACTTCCCGCGGCTTGCTGTATATGTATAAGTTCCAGCTGGGCAATCGGGTGCTCCACGTCAAGACGCCGGGCCGTACCCGTGTGAGCTTCAGGAGCATCCAGGAGGACGGTTCCTTCACCTATCAGATGTCCCCGACCTACGGCACTACCCTCTATGCTGTGCGGGCCTTCCTGAGCTATGTGGATCCCGACACCGGCAAGACGGTGTATGTCTACTCCGATGTACAGTATGTCCGCTACAACGACCTGCTGAACTGATCTGCGTCCCCGGCCTGGAGCTGTCCTGGCCGGGGACCTTTTTTGCGGTTGATTTTCCTCCAAATATATGGTATGATCGACCCATAGAAATGAGGGAGGGAATACCCATGCGGATCTTGAATGAATTTTGCGTCCGGGAAGTGATGGACGAAGTGGTGGCCATCCCCACCGGGGAGGCGGCCAAGAAGTTTTATGGCATCATCAGCCTGGACCCGGTGAGCCGGTTCCTGTTCGAGAAGCTCCAGCAGGAGCAGACCGTCCAGTCCTTGGTGGACGCGGTGCTGGAGGAGTATGAAGTCGATCCCCAGACCGCCCAACAGGATGTGGAGAGCTTCCTGGACCAGCTTCGGCAGCACCAGCTTCTGGTGGAGGAGGCTTGAAGCGCGGCCATCAGTCCGGCTCGCTTCCATATCGGATCTAAAAAAATACAGGGGTCAGGCGATGCGCCTGACCCCTGCGTTTGTCGTAGGATCAACTTCTTTATGCCCGATCGGAGGGCGGGTCTTGCCGGCGGGTGCCGGCTACCTGGTACATTTGGTCCGTGGATACGATCACATCCACGTCGAACCACCGGGAAAAGAGCTGTGCCAGGGTCTGTTCGTCCAGCAGGTCGATGGACACGGCCTCGGCCCGTCCGGCGTGGTGCTTAGACAGGGCGGCGCGGCTCATGCCGTGGGCCACGGAGAGCCTGCCGCCGGGCTTGACCAGCCCTGCCAGCACCCGGATCAGGCCCGCCGGGTCCGGGAAGTGGGGGAAGGCGTTGTAGACCATCACCCGGTCGAATCGACGGTGGAAGGGGGTCTGCTCTACATCTCCGCAGATCAGGCGGACCTGGGGGAACTTGGCGGCGGCGACCTTCACCATCTCCGGGGAGATGTCGATGCCGGTGACCGAGGCCACCCCCCGGGCCAGATAGTCGGGGAACAGCACCCCGGTGCCGCAGGCCACGTCCAAAACGTCCATGCCCGGGCCGATCCCGGCGTTGTCCAGGATCTGTTGGATCACCGGCTCGTTGCGGACCATGTCTTCGTCCCACCATTGGGCGCAGCGGTCGAAAAATTCTTTAACGGTCCGTTTATCCATGGCACGCTCCGATCATGCCTGGGGGTAGCGGGCGGGGATCGCGTGGGTCTTCTCCAGGGCGAGCACCAGCAGGGGGATCAAGATCAGCTGGATCCCGATCCCAGGCAGAGCGCCGATGAAATAGCTGCCGGCGAACATGGCCAGGGTATAGCTTTCGCCGCTGCCCAGATAGAACAGGGCGTCGGCCACGCCTCCCACCACCCGGCCCAGGAGCATGGCCGGGACCATGGACAGGTAGAGGTCCAGCGCCGTGTGCCGGGTGCGGACCAGCTTCATGAGCAGACCGCAGACCAGACCGTAGGTCAAAAGTTCCGGCACCATGGAGATCAGGGCGGTGGCGCTGGGCATACCGGTCAGCAGGCTGGACAGCACCGGCCCGGCCACGCCGCAGAAGGCTCCGCACCATGGGCCGCAAAGGAGGCCGCACAGCAGTACCGGGATGTGCATGGGGGACAAAAGCCGGCCCAAAGACAGGGCATGGAACGCCGTAGGCAGTACACAGCACAACGCGATGCACATGGCGCACAGGCAGAGCCGCTTGACAGTGGATAATTCTTTCATATGTATTCACCTCACCGCCCTATTCTATAGGAAAACACCCCCCGGTACAAGCCCCCCGGGGGGTCCTTTCAAGGCAAAAAACGGAGAAAAGTGAAAATATTTTCGCTGGGGGATCTGGTTTTCGCTTCTGCCCCACCACCGCCTGTGCCGGTGGCGGCACAGGCGGCGGATCATGCCAGGGCCTTCAGGCGGACGGCCAGGGCGGTGGCGTCGTCGGTGGCGGCGCCCCGGCCGAAGCGCAGGACCTTGGCGGTAAGGTCTTCCAGGTCCTGGTCGCCCAGCTCCCAGCCCCGGCTGAGGGCGGCTTCCGTATCCACCCCGTCGCTGAGCAGGAGCAGTACCTCCCCCCGGCGCAGGGACAGCCGGTCTACCGTTTCCCGGTCTGCCAGGGACACCCCGGGAGGCGGCACCGGGGTGCCGATCGTTTCCGGCCCGCCCTTGGTCAGCAGCAGGGAGGGGGCGGCTCCCCATTTGTACAGGGCGGTCCGGCCGCTTTGCAGATCGATCTGGGCCAGGTCCACGGTGACGGCCCCGGCCCGCTCCCGAAGGGCGCACAGGCTGTTCAGGCTCTCCAAAGCGTGCTCCGCCGGGTATCCGGCGGACAGCAGCCGCCGAAGCATGGCGATCGCCGTCCGGCCCTCCCGGGCAGCGCCCTCGCCGGTGCCCATGCCGTCGCACAGGAGCACATAGTACCGGCACAGGGTCCCGGCGAACCAGGCGCACCGGTCGCCGCTGCTGGTGTCCAGGGCGCTGCACCGCAGGGCCACCTCCACATCGAACCGGGGCTGGAGGGTCTCCCCCCGCCGGGGCAGGCTGTCCGCCAGGTCCTGAAGGTATTCCGCCAGGAAGCGGTACTGCTGGATCAGGGCCTGACGATACTCCCGCTGTCGGTCCCGGTCCGCCCGGATGGACCGATACTGGTCCTGGCTCCGGCGGACCTCCAACAGCAGCCGCCCAGGCTTGCGACACCGTATGGGCAGGTCCTGGGTGTCGATCAGGGGCCGGTGCAACACCACCGGGGGCATGGTCCGGGCGGCCTCCGCGTCCCGGCAGCCCTTCCGGCAGGGACAGGCGGTGCAGGCTCTTCCGGCGGCTTTGGCGATCAGGGCGCCTTCATCGATCGGATGGTCCGTTACCTCCAGGAGCAGCTCCTCGGTCTGCATCATCACCTGGGCCGACAGCTCCAGCCGGACCTGGGCCAGCCCTGTTTCCCCCCGGCGGTGGGCCATGGGGCTTTGAGGCGGCAGCAGCAGGCTCAGGCCGCCGCCGATCCCCAGGGCCACCGCCGGACCCAGGTCCCAGGTCCCACAAAGGGGGGCTACCACCAGGTACATGGCTGCCGGGGCCAGTCGGGCGGTCCATCGGGGCAGCCGGGGCCACAGCCGCACCAGAAACGCCAGGGCCATGACCCCGGTCATGGGAACTGAAACGATCTGGGCAAGATCCAGGGCCGCGCCTGCCAGGGCCGCGGCCGGGAAGGGCGCCGCCGCCCCCAGCGCCCCGGCGGCGATCAGACCCAGGTCCAGGGCGGCGGTCGGGCCGATCTGGGCCAGGGCCAGCACCACCAATGCCGCCGCCAGCCAGTCCGCCACCGGGTCCCGGCGCTCCAGCACCAGCGCCGTCACCCGGCTGGAAAGGAGGGCCAGGAAGATCTGGAGAAGATAGATGCCCAGGGCCGGTTCGTCCAGCCCCCAGGCCCGGAACAGCAGGCCGGACGCCGCCGCTGCCAGCGCCGCCAAGCTGGGCGCCAGGTAGGGGGTGGTCCTGGTCAGCCGCCGTCGCCCCAAACTCAGGCCGATCACCAAACCGCCCAGGATCCACACCAGCCCGATGGTCCCTCTGGCACCCCAGAACAGCCGGTAGCCCAGGCCGCCGCCCAGGGCCATCATCATCGAGGGCATGGGTCCCAGACCGGCGCTGAGCGCCCCCAGCAGCAGCGGCACCGGCCGGTGGCCCAGACTGGCGGCGCTGAGCACCAGTCCCCCCAGCACGCCGCCGGTGGCCCGCAGGGCCATCCGCAGACGAGGGGAGGCGGTCCAGCGGCGGACCAACCGCTTTCCCCGCCGTACATAGCTTCCGATCGACAAGTCCATATGTACCACGCCTTTCTTCCGTTCATAGTGCCATGGTATCATGGGCGGAAGAAATATTTTGTCGGGATCCGAGGGATGGGAAAGTTTCTTGCATGATCGGCCTTCCGGGTGTATAATGGAGCATATCACCAAGGAGGTACTCGCATGGGGATGGAGTTTGAGCTGAAATACTTTGCCACACCGGCGGTGCATCAGGCCATCCGGGAGGCGTTCCCGGTGGACTATCAGGTCTATGATATGCAGACCACCTACTACGACACCTGGGACCGGGCGCTGGCCCGGCGGCGGATCACCCTTCGGCGGCGGATGGAGAACGGCCAGGCGATGTGCACCGTCAAGACCCCCATATCCGACTACGGCCGGGGCGAGTGGGAATGTCTGTGCGGCGACATCGGTACGGCGATCGTAGAATTATGTAAACTTGGAGCGCCTCAGGAGCTGATGGACCTGACCCGATCCGGGGTGGAGCCGATCTGCGGCGCCCGATTCCGCCGGCTGGCGGGATCCGTGGCGCTGGAGGATGGGGCGGTGGAGATCGCCCTGGACCAGGGGGTGCTCACCGGCGGCGGCCGGGAGGAGCCTTTGTGCGAGGTGGAGGTGGAGCTGAAGGCCGGAGATCCCATCCAGGCGACGAGCTTTGCCCAGGCCCTGGCCTGGCGGTTCCGGCTGGTGCCGCAGACTAAAAGCAAGTTCCGCCGGGCATTGGACCTGGCTGATGGAGGAAATGATGGCATTTGAAACGCTGTTTGAAAAATATGACCATTTGGTGATCCTGGACACGGAGACCACCGGGCTGGCCTGCGGGCGGGACGAGATCATCGAGTTCTCCGCCGCGGTGGTGGGGCGGCAGGGGGTGCTCCGGCAGTACGATGAGCTGGTAGCCCTCAGCCCTGGGAATTTCGTGCCGGAGAAGATCCGCCAGCTCACCGGCATCACCGACCGGGACCTGCGGGAGCGGGGGATCTCCAAGGAGCAGGCGTGCCGGGACATCGCCGGGATGCTCCAGGGGAACGTGCTGATCGGGGCCTACAACGCTCACTTCGACCTGAGCTTTTTGTATTACTTACTGCTTCGCCATGGGGACCCTGCCATTTTGAAAGGGAAGGACAAGCTGGACCTGCTCACGGTGTATAAAGACCGCCGCCCCTACCCCCATCGCCTCAGCGCCGCCATCGAAGCCTACGGCCTGTCCGGCCAGGTGGTCAACTCCCACCGGGCCATCGACGATGTGCTGGCCACCCTGGCGGTGATGGAGCGCATGGAAGCGGAGCGGGAAGATCTGATACGTTATGTAAACCTATTTGGCTTCAACCCCAAATACGGTGTGGAGGGGAAGGCCATCGGCTCGGTGACCTACAAGCCCCAGGGCTACCAGCCCGGGACGCCCCTATATGAGCAATAAGGGAGGAACAGAACATGATCGATCAAGTATCCTATGACCTTGGCTCCAACCGCTCCTGCATCCGGGAGCTGTTCGAGTATGGCCGGAAGCGGGCGGCGGTGGTCGGGGAGGACCGGGTGTACGACTACAGCCTGGGCAACCCCTCGATCCCCGCGCCCCCGGAGGTGGACCAGGCGATCCGCCAGATCCTGGACGAAGAGCCGTCCCTGGCGGTCCACGGCTACACCTCCGCCGTAGGCGACCTGGCCGCCCGCCAGGCGATCGCCCGGGACCTGAATGACCGCTATGACGCCGGGGTCCGGCCGGAGGACCTGTTCATCGGCTGCGGCGCCGCGCCGGAGCTGGTGGCGGTATTCCGGGCGCTGGCGGTCCCCGGGGCGGAGATCCTGGCGGTGGCTCCCTATTTCCCGGAGTATAAGCCCTTCGTGGAAGGCACCGGCGCCGCCTTCCGGGCGGTGCCGCCGGATGTGCCTGGCTTCCAGATCCGGCTGGAGGCGGTGGAGGAGATGCTCACGGCCCATACCGCCGCGATCATCCTCAACTCCCCCAACAACCCGGCAGGCACGGTCTACACCCGCCGGACCCTGGAGGAGCTGGCGGCCCTGCTGAAGCGGAAGGCCCGGCAGTTTGGACATCCGATCTACATCGTGGCCGACGAGCCGTACCGGGAGCTGGCCTATGGGGTGGAGGTGCCGTTCATCCCCGCGATCTACCCGGACACGGTGGTGTGCTATTCCTATTCCAAATCCCTGTCCCTGCCGGGAGAGCGGATCGGGTATATCTATGTTCCGCGGCAGGCGGCGGACCATGAGCGGCTCTACGCCGCCATCGCCGGGGCCGCCCGGGCTTGCGGCCATGTGTGCGCCCCCAGCCTGTGGCAGCGGGTGATCGCCCGGTGCGCCGGTCTGCGGCCGGACCTTCAGGCGTATGACCGAAATCGGAAGGCCCTGTACGAGGGATTGTGCGCCCTGGGCTATCAGGTGGCCAAGCCGGACGGGGCGTTCTACCTGTTCGTCCAGGCCCCCGGCGGGGACGCCAACGCCTTCTGCGAACGGGCTAAGGAGTTGGACCTGCTGGTGGTCCCTGGGGACGGCTTCGGCTGTCCGGGCTATTTCCGGGTGTGCTACTGCGTCAGCTACCAGCAGATCGTGAACAGCCTGCCGGTGTTCGCCCAGCTGATCTGAGGCGCCGCCCCGGAACGGGCCTTCATCCCATCTCATAAGAAAAGATCAGGCTCCGCAAAACGCGGAGCCTGATCGCAGAACGTCAAAAAGCCTCGCAGAGTTTGCCGTCCGCAGACGGCAAAGAAGGCTGGATCATTTTCTGCCAGGGCGTGTACCTGGCAGAAAATACATCTCAGGCTGCAAGTGTGGGATCTGTACGCCAAAGGCGTACAGATCATGCGCGCAGCAGACTGCAAGCCTTTTTGCCGAAAAGCCCCGAAGGGGCTTTTCGACAGGCTGAGATCAGGCTCCGCAAAACGCGGAGCCTGATCTTTTGCATACAGACCGCTCAGTAGTTCCAGTCCCCGGCAAAGGGATCGCTCCATGTTGGCATGGCATCCAGATAGTCCTGGAGCTGATCGAACCGGTCGGCTACATCCTCCAGATCCTGAGCAACACCTACGAACAGGCGGCGGCTGCCGTTTTCGTCTTCGGTGATCTGTCCGTTCTCGTCCACCCGGTACTCCAGCATGAAAAAGTCCATGTCCCGGCTGTTCATACACGCCTTATACTCTATGAAATCTCCCCCCCCCCGGACCAAAGCACAGTCCACACCGGTGGCGTCATTGTAGTATGCCAGGAGCTGGACATTGAACTGGTGGCCGCCCAGGCTGAGCCAGCCCAAATGGCTGTCCAGGTCGTTGTGGAAGATGTAGGCCTGGTAGACCCCGTCAAAGGTCAGCGTCTGCTTCACCGGCTCGCCATCCCCCTCCTGGAGCACATAGCCCTGGAGGGTATAGGTCACTTTTGTTTCCTTCGGCCGTTCCCAGCGGTACCAGGCCCAGGCGCACACCGCCACCAGGACCACCAGCACCACTGCCAGGATCGTTTTCGTTCGCTTGTCCATGATCATACCTTCCATTAAATGTTGGCGGAACGTCAGACCTGTACGGTCTGTTTTCCAAACTGGATCAAACAGGGCCTTGGGCATGGGGCCTGTCCCCAATGCCGGGAGAAGTGGACAGCCCCTTGCGGTCGCCGTTGGAAAGACCATACTGCCCCTGCGCGTGATCAAAGATCCACCCATATAACGCACAAGGAGGAAAAAGGGGACAACAGTTCTGCATTATTCTTTTGTAATGCCTGTGGCGATCTTTACCAGGGTATCCATATCAACAGAGCCATAGACCAAAAACATAAGACCATCACGTTCAGAGAATATATCTGGTGACAAATATATTGTAGCATAGCGCTGGGTCAGCGTTAAGGATCGTGAGGAGGCGGAAAAAAGAGCATCTGAAACACGCGGTTTCAGATGCTCTTTGTGGGTCATTCCTCTTCGGCGGCTTTGTATTTGCTGTAGCCGTAGCCGTATTTGTTGTGATAGCCGTATTTGCGGTAGCCGTAGCTGTAGCCGGTGCGGTAGCCGTAGCCGTATTGCCGGTGGCGCTGGGGGACGGCGTTGAAGACGCACCCGTCGATCTTCACGTCCTTTTGGGTCAGGGCGGTGACGGCGTTGATGATCTGGCCGCGCTGGGTGTGGTCCTGCTTGACCACATAGAGCACACAGCTGGCGTACCGGCAAAGGGCGGAGGTATCGGAGACCACTTCGCTGGGCGGGGTGTCGATCACCACATACTCGAAGTGCTGGGCCAGGGTGTCCAGGATCCGGCGCATGGCCCGGTGCTCGATGGAGTAGTGGCGCTGGCTGGTGCTCTGGCCGGAGATGAAGCACAGCTTGCTCTTCGGATCCGTGCGGACACAGCTGAGCACCGACAGGCCCGGGTCTTTCAGACATTCCAGCAGGCCCTGGCCCTGGGAGGGCTGGCCCAGCATCCGGGCCACGCTTTGGTTCCGCAGGTCCCCGTCCAGAAGCACCACCGAGTGGCCCTCCCGGACCAGGGACTTGGCCAGGTTCACAGCCACCGTGGACTTGCCCTCCCTGGGGAGGGTGCTGGTGACCAGCACGGTCTTCTGCTCCTTGTCCTCCAGAAGCTTCTTCACTTTCAGACGCAGTCCCCGGATACACTCGGCCATGTCCGGATCGGAGGAGGCGGTGATCGTGGTGCTGGCGTTCTTGCGGCGCTTCTTTTGGGTCACCCGGGGCAGGGATACCAGGATCGGCAGGCTGACGGCGCTTTTCAGATCGTCGGCGGACTGGATCGTCCGGCGGGGCAGGGAGAGCGCCAACAGCACGATCGCCGCCAGGACCACGCCGATCAGGCCGCCCTTCACGGCGCTGATCCAGGGAGAGAACTGGTCACACGGCTCGGTAGGCACCTGGGGGGACTGCATGATCTTCACCTGGGGGTTGTCCACGATGTACACCGCCACCTGGGGATAGCACTCGATCACCGCGTTCAGGTAGTCGTAGGCGTCCTCCGGCACGGTGCTTCTGACGGTGAGGACCAGCATATTGGTGTCCGCCACCGCGTAGGCGGAGGCCACGCCGTTGATATAGCCCTTGTCCAGCCGTTCCACCACCAGGTCGTTCATCATATCGGTGCTGAGGATCTGGGGGAAGGCGGCGGCCAGTTGCTGGGCGGCGTACATATCGTAGTAGGCGGAGGCGCCGAAGATGTCGTCGCCGGTGTAGCCGGAGGACACGGTGAAGATCGCCTTGCTCTCATACTGTGGCACATAGGACAGCCAGGAGCGGATGGTGTTCAGCCCGGAACAGGCCAGCACGATCGCCAGCATCAGCGGCCACAGCCGGGTCAGGCTGGAAAACAGCCCTGCTATGGTGCTGGAAAAGCGGATGGGCTTTTGGGCATTGGTCTGCATGATCAGCCCTCCTTCTTCTTGCTCTCGCCGTAGCCATACCGGCGGCTGTGCGCCCCGTAGACGCCGTAGCCGTACTGGCCCGGGGAGGCGCCGCGCATATCGTTCAGGACACAGCCCAGGAAGCTGGCCCGGTACCGGCGCAGGGTATCGATGGCGTCGTTGATGTCGCAGGCCATGGTATAGTCCTGCCGCACCACCAGCAAGGAGGCGTCGGCCTTGTCCGCCAGCACCTCCGCGTCCGGGAACATCCCGATCGGCGGGGTATCCAGGATCACATAGTCGAAGACCCGCAGCTGGGCGATCAGGCTGTCCATGGTGGGGGAGGAGATCAGCTCGGTGGACCGGCCGTCCGGATCCAGCGGGAAGAGCATATAAAGCCCCAGCTGCTCATGGCGGACCATGCACCGCAGCAGGTCCTCCCGGGAATAGGGCCGGGCGAGCATCTTGTTCAGCGGCAGGTCCGAGGAATAGGCCCCGTCGAAGAAATCGTTCATGGAGGGCTTGCGCAGGTCGCAGTCCACCAGGGCCACGTTGTAGCCCTTCAAAGCCAGGGTGGCGGCCACATTGGCACAGACCGTGGATTTTCCTTCGCTCTCGCCCACGCCGGCGATCATGAACACCTTCCGCCCCCGGGCCTGGGCCTCGTGCTCCAACTGACTGCACACGGCGCCGATCTGCTCGATATAGTCGAAGCTGGTGGTGGGGGAGAAGACCCGGACCTGCCGGTTGCTCCTGCGGAGCCTGGTCTTCACGGTGCGGTTCTTGTACTCATGGCCCACAGAGGCCAGGATCGGGGCGTCCAGCAGATGCCGGGCGCCGGTACGGGTCTGGATGGTCTCCTGCTGGATGGACATATACACCAGCAGCACCGCCATGAGCGCCGCGCCCAGCAGGGCGGCCAGCAGCCCCAGCCGGCTGCTGTCGAGCTGGTTGGCCGGGACGGAGGAGACCGTCGGGGCGCGGAGCACATTGAGCACGTTTCGGTTGGAGATAAAGTCCGCCACCTGGGGGAACACCACGCTCACCGCGTCCAGCGCCAGGAAGGCCTGCTCCGGGGTGGAGGCCAGGGCCTGTACCTGGATGAAATTGGTCTGGTCAAGCTGGGTGGCGGTGATGGCGCCGTCATACCCTTCCAGCCGGGGGTCGTAGCTTCGGACCGCGTCGGTAAGGATGTCCGTTTCCAGGAAGTCGGTGAGGATGCCGGCCACCTCCTTGGTGGAGGTCAGGTTGCCGGAGGACGAATAAGAGGTGGTCCGAGAGTTCACCGCGTAGGTCATGGAGGCCCGGTACTGGGGGACATACAGCCACTCCAGGGCCAAAGTCACCGCCAGGTACATCACCGCCCCGGCGGCCAGGATCATCCACAGGTTGCGCCAGAGGGTCCGCAGCAGGCAGGCCAGGGATATGTGGGACCAGTCAAAAGCCTTTTCAGGATAGGAAGCCATGGGCCGCCTCCTTTCAAACCACCACCACGGTCAGCAGGGCGCGGCCCAGGCTGGCTTCGTGGCGGTAGGCGTAGGTGATGTAGTAGGTGCCGGGCTGGGTGGTGTCCACTTCCCCGGAGATCGTCACCTGGGACGCATCAGCAGCGGTGCCGTCAGCCAGGGTCACGCCGGAAAGGTAGGAAGCCAGGTCGATCTGCTCTCCGGCGGACACATACACCAGCTGCTCGGACAAGGTCACCGTGGGGCGCTGCGGGTCGCTGTCCAGCAGCTGTACCGGCAGTTTCAGCCAGGCGGTGTCGCCCATGGAGTTGGTGACCTGGATGGTGATGTGATAGATCTCCGGGTCGTCGGTGGGGGACAGGGTGGACACCCGGACCCGGTCGGAGATGTCCCCGTCCACCACGTCCTGAGCGCCCAGCCGGTCCAGCACGGTCACGTCGCCGGAGGCGGAATAGATGAGCGGCAGCGCCGGATCGACGGTGAACCGGGGCTTGCGGTAGTCGGTATAGCGGATCTTCCGGGTAAAAGACGCCATATTGTCATCGCTGTCAAAGACCAGATAGGTGACCTTGGCGGTGTCGTTGGAGATCAGCTTGGAGATCCCGGCCACCATGATCTTGCCGGTCAGGTCCCCGTCCTGCTCGTCGTAGGCGGTGACGCCGGAGAGCAGGTCCGCCTTGCTGGCGGAGGCGCTGACTTCCAGAAGCTGGGTCGAACATTCGATCTTGGGGCCGATATCCTGGTCTGAAGCCGCCAGGTAGAAGGCGCTGGCGCCATAGGCGATCGAGAGCGCCACCAAGGCCGCGATCAAAGTCCGTCTGATCATCTTCATCTGTGATCGTTCCTCCTTTATACCGGCACGGTCTGGGCGGGGGCGTAGGTAGGCACCAGCTCCCGGAGCTGATGGCGCAGGGCATATTCCTGCCCCTCCTGCAGTTCATGGAGGGCGTCCAGCCGGGCAAAGAATCGGTCCTGGTCAAACTCCAGCTTGTGGCCGATGTAGATCAGGTCGTTGGCGGTCTTGGTCAGGCCCTCTTCGCTGAGGAGCAGCTCTTCATACAGCTTCTCCCCAGGCCGCAGGCCGGTATAGACCACTTGGATGTCCACATCCGGCTGGAAGCCGGACAGGCGGATCATATTCCGGGCCAGGTCGTCGATCTTCACCGGCTGGCCCATGTCCAGCACGAAGATCTCCCCGCCCTGGGCGTAGGCGCCGGCCTGGAGCACCAGGGTCACCGCCTCGGGGATGGTCATAAAGTATCGGGTGATCTCCGGGTGGGTCACGGTCACCGGGCCGCCCCGGCGGATCTGCTCCCGGAAGACCGGGATCACCGAGCCGTTGCTGCCCAGCACGTTGCCGAAGCGCACCGCGGTGAAGCAGGTGTCGCTCCTGCCCGCCAGGGACTGGATGATCATTTCGCACACCCGCTTGGAAGCGCCCATCACGTTGGTGGGGTTCACCGCTTTGTCGGTGGAGATCAGTACGAAATGTTCTATCCCGGCCTCCATGGCGGCCAGGGCCGTGTGGTATGTACCGAAAATGTTGTTCTTCACCGCCTCCAGAGGGGCGTTCTCCATGAGCGGCACGTGCTTGTGGGCGGCGGCGTGGTAGACGATGGCAGGGCGGTACGACTGCATCACCCAACCGATCCTGTCCTTGTCCCGGACCGAGCCGATCAGGGCGTGGACCGTCAGCTCCGGGTAGTCCCGGCGCAGTTCCTGCTCGATGGCGTAGGCGTTGTTCTCGTAGATGTCGAAGATCACCAGGTCCTTAGGGCCGTAGGAGGCCAGCTGGCGGCAAAGCTCACTGCCGATGCTCCCGCCGCCGCCGGTGACCATCACGGTCTTGCCGCAGATCAGGTCCGAAAGGCCGCCCAGGTCCACATGGACCGGCTCCCGCTCCAGCAGGTCTTCGATATCGATGTCCCGGATCTGCTGGATCGTTACCTCGCCGTTGGCCAGCTGGTACAGCCCAGGCATCTGCTTGAATTTACAGCCGGTGCGGCTGCAGATGTCCCAGATCTCCCGCTTGGACTGGACGGACAATGTGGGGATCGCCAGCACGATCTCGGCGATGTTGTATTTCTCCACCACATCGGCGATGGCGGTCCGATCGCCTACGATCTTCACCCCCATGATCTGGCGGCCCAGCTTGCCGGGGTCGTCGTCGATGGCGCAGACGATCTTGTTCTGAGAGTAGGCGCTGCCGCGGAACTCCCGGATCACCAGAGAGCCTGCCCGGCCCGCGCCGATCAGCAAGGTCCGCCGCTGGCTGCCGTGGACGTAATAGGCGCGGACCCGCCGGAAGAACCGGTAGGAGAACCGGAGCACGGTGGTGAAGATGAACAGCAGCATACCATACAGCACCGGGAAGCTCCGGGGGAGCGGGACCATGTCGGTGACGATGGCCAGGAACTGGGTGATCATGACCGCCACGGCGGCGGCGAAGATCCGCACCAGTTCATCCGCGCCGGCAAAGCTCCACAGGCTGCTGTACAGGCGGGCGACCCCAAAGGTCCCCATGGTCAGGGCGGTGTTGACCAGGGACCAGTGCTGATAGTTTACCCAGAAGCCGCTGCCGGCCAACAGGTCCATGTCGAATTCAAATCGAATGAACAGGGCCAGGAACGCGGCCAGGTTGATCGTGACCACGTCCAGCGCGATCAGCAGGGCCAGCCGTGAGAGAAGTATGGGATCGGGTCTGCGGTCTTTTAAGAGAGCCATAAACAAGATCTCTCCTTTCAAAGGGTCTTTGCCGGGGGGGACAGCATTATATTAGTATACCACGATCTGACATGAAGTAAATGGTTTTTCGGCTTTTGTTTTTGGTAAATAAAGGTGGCGTATAGGGCGAAAATGTGATACAATGGCCCAAAATGGCCTGGCAGACCGTCAGCGGACCAGGTCCCTGCCGGACAGGATCCGCCGGGGGTTCTCCTCCAGCAGGATCTGGGCAAAGGCCGGGTCGCAGCGCTCCCTGGCCCAATCCAGCAGCGCGCCTACATGGGGGGTCCGGCGGGTGCTGGCGTGGGCGTCGGTGGCGATCAGATGGACCAGGCCCCGGCCCAGCAGTCCATGGGCCGCCGCCTCCGGCTCCGGGCCGAAAGCGCCCAGGATCGAGCCTTTGTTCAGCTGGAGGGCGTAGCCCTGACGGGCCCACCGGGCCGCAAGCCCCGGGTCCCGCTGGATGGCGTGATAGCGCTCCGGGTGGGCCACCACGATCCGGTAGCCGCATCCGGCGATGTCGGAGAGGATCTGGTCCATAAAGGCGAAGGACTCATCGAAGTAAAACTCGGTGAGGACATAGCTGCCCTCGCCCAGGGTGGGCAGCCGGTGGGCCATGGCAAGGGCCGGGGTCTGGGGCAGACACAGCACCTCCGCGCCGGGATGGAGCCGCACCGGGATCTGCTCCCGGGCCAGCGCCTGGGTCAGCAGCTGGGACCGGCGGCGGATCGAGGGCAGATGCTCCAGCTCCTGCTCCACCCCCTGGAAATGGGGCGTGGCGGCGATGTCGGTGACGCCGGAGCGCCAGGCCATCCGGGCCATGGCGACCGCCTCTTCCAGGTCGGCCGCGCCGTCGTCCAGGTCCGGCAGGATATGGCAGTGGATATCGATCATAGGTTGCCTCCAGAAAACGTGACATATCCAATAAATTATACCATGAACTGCCGGTGGATGGCAATAGAAAAGTTTAAAAAGGCGTGCGGATCGGAAGATCCGGAAAAAGGAGCGATGAACGTGAGATCGGAATGGGTCCATACCCTTCGGAAGAAAGCAAAGGACGGCTCTGTAAAGGATATCTGGCGGGACTGGAAGTGGATCTGGAGCTTCAGCGCCCGGCGGAAGAAGGCGGTGGCCATGTATGTGCTGTGCGGCGTGATCTCCAGCGGCATGGGACTGCTCTCCGGGGTGGTCAGCAAGTACATGATCGACGCCATCGTGTCCCTGGACATGGGGCGGCTGCTGCCCTGCTGCGGCTACATGGTGGCAAGCGTGGTGGCGATGATGGTCTTCCGCAGCCTGACCAACCGCATGGTGGCCCGGCTGAACGTGGATATGCTCACCGATGTGCAGCAGACCGTGTTCCGGCAGATGATGGACGCGGACTGGCTCCATATCAGCCGCTACCCAAGCGGCGAGCTTCTCAGCCGGTTCTCCTCCGATGTAGGCACCGTGGCCACCAGCGCGGTGAGCTGGCTGCCCCAGGTGATCATCCAGCTGTTCAGCGTGATCTCCACCGTGGTGGTGATGGCCGTTTATGACCCGGTGATGGCCCTGATCGGCTGTGCCAGCACCCCGGTGCTGTTCCTGATGTCCCGGTCCGTGCTCAGCCGCCAGCGCCGGTACGACCAGCGTATGCGCCAGGTGGGTGGGGCCATGTCCGCCTTCCAGGCGGAGACCTTTCGGAATATGGACACCTTGAAGAGCTTCGGCGTGGAGCACACCATGACCGATCGGCTCCGGGACCGGCAGGAGGAGTACCGCCAGGCGGTGCTGGAACAGAATCGGTTCTCGATCCGCACCAACAATCTGATGACCGTTATGGGCGCCCTGGTGGAGTACGGGGCGCTGGCCTACTGCCTGTGGCGGCTGTGGCGGGGAGATATCCTGTTTGGCACCATGACCCTGTTTTTACAGCAGCGCACCCGGCTCTCCAGCGCCTTTTCCGGCCTGGTGAGCCTGATCCCCACCGCCCTGTCCGCTTCGGTGGCGGCGGAGCGGGTCCGGGAGCTGACGGAGCTTCCCAAAGAGCCAAGCCGCGTCCGGCTGGCCCCGCCGGAAGGCCGGTGGTCCGTGGAGCTGACGGATGTGTCCCTGGGCTATGGCCCGGAGCGGCAGATCTTGTCCCATGTGGACCTGAAGGTCCCTGCCGGATCGCTGGTGGCTTTGGTCGGCCCCTCCGGGGAGGGGAAGACCACGTTGCTGCGGCTCCTGCTGGGGCTGATCCGGCCAACGGAAGGCCGGGCGGAGCTGGTAGGCCCTCATGGGGAGCGCCAGGGCGTGGGGGCGGATACCCGGCACTTTTTCACCTATGTGCCTCAGGGCAACACGGTGATCGCCGGTACCGTGGCCCAGAACCTGGCCCTGGTAGACCCGGCGGCCACGGAGAAGGAGATGATCCAGGCCCTGGAGGACGCCTGCGCCTGGGAATTCGTCAAGGGCCTGCCCCAGGGGCTCCACGCCCAGCTGGGAGAAGGGGGCCGGGGGATCTCCGAGGGCCAGGCCCAGCGGATCGCCATCGCCCGGGCGCTGATGCGCCGGTCCCCGGTGATGCTCCTGGACGAGGTCACCAGCGCCCTGGACCAGGACACCGAGCGCCGGGTGCTGGAGAACCTGAGCCGCCGGGGGATCACCACCATCGTCACCACCCACCGGCCCTCGGTGCTGGACCAGGCCCAGCGGGTCTATCAGGTCCGGGACGGCCAGGTGATCCGGCTGGAGGGAGCGAAAGTTATTTAAATTGTGTATTGACAACCGGGGACAAATGTGCTTAAATGGTGGAAACCGATGACGATGTGTGAGTAACCCCCGTCCAAAAGCACAGAGAGCCGCCGGTAGGTGGAAGGCGGTATGGCGGGCCGGGGCCAATGGGCATCTGAGGGCGAGCCGAATTGTCAGTAGGTGAGCCGGAGCGGCACTCCGTGAACAAAGCCGGCGTATGATGGTACGCGTGAAAGCGGGCGCTTCGCGCCAAGCCGGGTGGCACCGCAGGAGAGAGATATGCTCCTGTCCCAGCAAGTATTTGCCTGGGACAGGAGCGCTTTTTTGTCCCCGGCGCAAAAGGAGGTAGTATTATGTCAACCGAAAAGATCCCCTACAAGATCTACCTGACAGAGGAGGAGCTGCCCCGGGCCTGGTATAATGTTCGGGCGGACATGGTCAACAAGCCCGCCCCGCTCCTTCATCCCCAGACCCACCAGCCGATGGATCTGGAGGGGCTGAGCCAGGTGTTCTGCCGGGAACTGGCCCGGCAGGAGCTGGACGATACCACGCCCTACGTGCCGATCCCCCAGCCGGTGCTGGACTTTTATCGGATGTACCGGCCCTCCCCCCTGGTGCGGGCCTACTGTCTGGAACGATACCTGGACACCCCGGCCCACATCTACTACAAATTCGAGGGGAGCAACACCTCCGGAAGCCACAAGCTCAACTCCGCCATCGCCCAGGCCTACTACGCCAAGGAGGAGGGGCTTATCGGGGTGACCACCGAGACCGGGGCCGGACAATGGGGCACGGCCATGAGCATGGCCTGCGCCTATCTGGGACTGCAGTGCAGCGTGTTCATGGTGAAGGTGTCCTACGAGCAGAAGCCCTTCCGCCGGGAGGTGATGCGGACGTATGGAGCCACCGTCACCCCCTCGCCCTCCATGGACACGGCGGTGGGCCGCCGGATCAACGCCCAGTTCCCAGGCACCAACGGTTCTCTGGGGTGCGCGATCTCCGAGGCGGTGGAGGCGGCCCGGAAGCCCGGCTATCGGTATGTGCTGGGCAGCGTGCTGGACCAGGTCCTTCTGCACCAGACGGTGATCGGCCTGGAGACCAAAGCCGCCCTGGATAAATACCATATCCGGCCGGACATCCTGATCGGCTGCGCCGGAGGCGGGTCCAACTTAGGCGGGCTGATCGCCCCCTTCGTAGGCCAGAAGCTGCGGGGAGAGGCGGATATGCAGATCCTGGCGGTGGAGCCTGCCTCCTGTCCCAGCCTGACCCGGGGCCGATTCGTCTACGACTACTGCGACACCGGCCGGGTCTGCCCTCTGCAAAAGATGTACACTCTGGGCAGCGACTTCATGCCCTCCCCCAACCACGCGGGCGGACTGCGCTACCACGGCATGAGCCGTCTGGTGAGCCAGCTCTACCACGACGGCCTGATCCAGGCGGCAGCGGTGGATCAGACCTCCGTGTTCGCCGCCGCCGTGGAGTTTGCCCGGGTGGAGGGGATCCTCCCGGCGCCGGAGAGCGGCCACGCCATCCGGGTGGCGATCGACCAGGCGCTAAAATGCAAGCAGACCGGGGAGGAGAAGAACATCGTCTTCAGCCTCAGCGGTACCGGCTATTTCGATATGGCCGCCTACCAGCGCTTCAACGACGGCACCATGACCGATCAGATCCCCACCGACGAGCAGATCGCTCGGAGCCTGGCTCAGGTCCCCGTCATTTAAAATCGCCGCCCCATACAGGGGCGGCGGAGGATATCAGCTGACCCGGCGGGCCACCACCACCAGCCGGCCGTCCCGAAGAGGCACGTTTCGGTCGCAGGTGGATAAGGTGATCAGCTTGTCGCCGTATTGGGGCACGATGCCCGTGTCATAAAAACTCCGGCTGACGCATTGGGAAACGAATTCGTCGAACGCCGCCTGGTCCGCCGCGTCGTCGAACAGGTGATAGCGGAACTCGAAGACCTCCGGGTCCACGTCGATGTTGAACACGGCGAAGATCTCATAGGTGTGCTTCTCGTACAGGGTGTCGAACTGGATGGTCTTGTGGCTCTGCCAGAAGCTTTTGGACTTATAGTAGTGCAGGTCCCCGAACATGGACTGGTCCCCCATGGCGTGGCCGTAGAAGGTCAGGTTGTCCGAGGGGGCGAACACGTCACACGCCTCCCGGATGTAGATACTGCCCCGGACGCTGTAGTTGCCGTACAGGTCCTTGTTCAGGTAATAGTTGGGCCGGTCCGGGGTCTGGAACACCGGGTAGTCCACCCGGGTGTTGGGGATGCAGATCCAGCCTACCAGATCGGAGTTTTGCAGATACAGCTCCTGCAGGTCCCTGGTGATGTCGGTAAAAGGCCGGGTGGTCTGCGGCGGCTGGGTCTGCGGCGGCTCGGTGGCTGGAGGATCCGTAGGCTCCGGCTCGGTGAGCGACTGGGTGGGGGCGGTGGTCTCGGGCAGGGTGACAGGCGCGGTGGTGGGGACGGTGGTGGTGCCGGTGGATTCCTCCGGGGCCTGCGCGCAGGCCGACAGCGCCGTCAGCACCGCCAGGAGCAACAAAAAGATCCGCTTCATAAGGTGACTCGCTTTCCTCGTTTTTTTCCATTATACACCGATCCGGCCCAAAAGGGAAGAGGGGGCGGCGGTTTCTTCCCACCAAAGGCGACTGCATTTTCCCGGTCCGGGGCGTATGGTAGTCCTGCCGTTAAGACGATCATATAGGAAGGATGATGTTTCATGATCAAGATCCATTATTTGAACCAGATCTCCCCAAAGGGCACAGCGCTGTGGACGAAGCAGTATGAAATGACCCAGGAGCTGGACCAGGCCCAGGCGGTGCTGGTCCGTTCCGCCTCCATGCACGGTCTGGCGCTCCCCCAGGGACTGCTGGCGGTGGCCCGGGCGGGGGCGGGGGTGAACAACATCCCCCTGGAGGCGTGCGCCCAGGCAGGGGTGGTGGTGTTCAATACCCCCGGGGCCAACGCCAACGGAGTGGTGGAGCTGGTGCTGTGCGGGATGCTCCTGGGGTGCCGGGACGTGATCGGCGGGATCGAATACGTTCGCTCGATCGCCGGCACCGGGGACGTGGCCAAGCAGGTGGAGAAGGCCAAGGCCCGGTTCTCCGGCTTTGAGATCCGGGGCAAAAAGCTGGGGGTGATCGGCCTGGGCGCCGTAGGCGGCCCGCTGGCCAACGACGCCCGGAAGCTGGGGATGGAGGTCTACGGCTACGACCCCTTCATCTCCGTCGATGCCGCCTGGCATTTGGACAGCCATGTGATCCGGGTGGACACCCTGGAGGCGCTGTTCGCCCAGTGTGACATCATCTCCCTCCACACCCCCCTCCTGCCCCAGACCCGGGGGATGATCGACCGGGCGGCGATCGAAAAGATGCGCCCCGGGACGGTACTGCTGAACTTCGCCCGGGACGCCCTGGTGGACGATGAGGCGGTGGAGGAGGCCCTCCGCACCGGCAAGCTCCGGCGTTACATCACCGACTTCCCCAACGACCGCACCGCCGCCATGGCTGGGGTGGTGCCGATCCCCCACCTGGGGGCCTCCACCCAGGAGAGCGAGGACAACTGCGCCCGGATGGCGGTGGGCCAGGTGATGGACTACCTGGAAAACGGCAACATCCGCAATTCGGTGAACTTCCCGGACTGCGACATGGGGATCTGCGCCAAGACCGCCCGGGTGGCGATCTTGCACCGAAACATCCCCGGAGCGCTGAGCCGGGCCACCGCGGCGGTGGCAGCGGAGGGGATCAACATCTCCGACCTGGTGAATCGGAGCAAAGGCGCCTACGCCTACACCATGCTGGACCTGGACGACCCGGTGTCGGACGCGGCCCTGGACCACCTGCGGCAGTTGGAAGGGGTCCTGCGGGTCCGAAAGATCAAATAAAAATAAGGCGGGACCTTGGCGCTCCGCCCCGACCTTCCGCCAGCGCCCTTGGCTCTCCCGCTGGGAAAGCGTCCGATCTTCCACCGACCCACTTGGCTCTCCCTTTGGGAGAGCTGGCACGGACCCGCAGGGGCCGTGACTGAGAGGGTAGCGGCGTTCCGTATTTTGAGGGACGCCGTGCAAAAAATGAACGTGACCACCCTCTCCGTCAGGCCGTTCGGCCTGCCACCTCCCCCATAGGGGGAGGCAAGTGGGTAGGTGGAGATCTGATAAGTGGTATAAAAAGCCCTGCGTGGTCACCCTCTCCGTCACGGCGTTCGCCGTGCCAGCGCGCTGTGGCGCGCCCCGGTCGCGGCTCTGACGGTCCACTGGACCGTCATTCACTACCGCGACTTCGCTTCGCTCAGCCCCCAAAGGGGGAGGCAAGTGGGTGGGCAAAATGTGGGGGCTTGGCACAAAAAGCCCCGAAGGTTTTTTGGACAGTCTGGAGGCGGGACCCGCTGGGGTCCCGCCTTGCGCTTAGTCCAATCCGTGTCCCATGTCCCGGTAGGGGCTTTCCAGCGGGCTGTCCCGGTCCGATTCGGTCTGGTACCGGCCCACCACCTTGGCGGCCAGGTCCACCGGCAGCAGCGTCCCTGCCCCGGCTACGCAGCCGCCGGGACAGGCCATGCCCTCCAGCAGATAGCCGTCGTACTTTCCGGCTTTGGCCAGGGTCATGAGCTTGCGGCACGCCCGCAGGCCCTCCGCCCGGGCGGTCTTTACCTCCACCTCCGGGTGGGTCCGGGCGATCACATCGGTGACCGCCTTGGCCACTCCGCCGGAAACGGCGAAGCCCCGTCCGGCGGCGGTGCCTTCGTTCAGGGCCTCCGACGGCTCGATGGTGGCAAAGTCCACCTCCTTGGCCTCGAACATCCCCTGCAGTTCCTCAAAGGTCAGCACGAAGTCCACGTCGGACCGAATATCCTCCCGGATCGCCTCCAGCTTTTTGGCGGCGCAGGGTCCTACGAACACCACCTTACAGCCGGGATACTGCCGCTTCACCAGCCGGGCGGTGAAGACCATGGGGGTCAGGGTCATGGAGATGTTCCCGGACAAGGTGGGGAAGAGCTTGTGGACCATGGAATGCCAGGCCGGGCAGCAGGAGGTGGCCATGAAGGGCTGTTCCGCCGGGACCTTCTCCAAAAAGTCCTTGGCCTCCTCGATGGTACATATATCCGCGCCCACCGCCACCTCCACCACCTGGTGGAAGCCCAGCACCTTCATGGCGGAAACGAATTTCTCCGGGGTGGAGTGCTTGCCGAACTGGCCGATGAAGGCCGGGGCCACGATGGCGATCACCTGGTCTCCCTGGCGGATCGACTGGATCAGCTGGTAGATCTGGCCCTTGTCGGCGATCGCCCCGAAAGGACAGCTCACCAGACACTGGCCGCAGGAAACGCACTTGTTTTGGTCGATCACCGCCCGGCCGTACTGGTCCGAGCCGATGGCGTCCACGCCGCAGGCGGCCTGACAGGGCCGCTCCAGATGGATGATCGCCCGGTAGGGGCAGGCGGTGGCGCATTTGCCGCATTTGACGCATTTGCTCTGGTCGATCACCTTCTTGCCGTTTTGCAGGCTGATCGCCCCCCGGGGGCAGACCCGCTGGCAGGAGGAGGCCAGGCAGTTCTGGCAGGACTCGGTGATCTGGTATCGGTCCGTGGGACAGGCGTGGCAGGCATAGGGGATGATGTTGATCAGCGGCGGCTCATAATACTGCTGGGCGATGGCGGCGTGGTCCATGCCCTCGGTGAGCAGATGCCGGGTCTGGATCGGCCGCAGGTTCAGGCCCATGGCCAGCCGCACCCGTTCGCTGGCGATGGCCCGCTCCAGGAACACCGACTCCCGGTGCAGCGGCTGGTCCCCGGGGACGATGATATAGGGCAGTTCGTCCGCCTGCTCGTAGCCCTGGCCGGAGTAGGCCATCCGGGCCACCTCGGTGAAGACCTTTTTGCGGATATCGGTGATCAGGGAAGGGATGCCTCTCATAGCGGTGACCTCCTGTTAGTCCGTTTCTGTAATGATAGCATAAAACTGGCCTATAATCCAGAGTTTCTGCCAGGGAAAACGACGCATTTTTGGAAAAAGGGATCTTCTTTACATAGGCCGGGGGCTGTGCTATAATGGTACGATGAAAATTATGCGGCCAACGGCCTGGAGGAACGATATATGAGAATGAGAAGGATGCGCAACCTGCAGCCCCGGATGGAAAAGTGCGGCGGCTATCGGATCGAAGAGCCGGAGCGCCGCCTGGGCCGGTGGCGGGACCTGATGCCCGGCTGTACCCAGCTTTGGGTGGAGGTGGGCTGCGGCAAGGGCAAGTTTACCGCCGAGACCGCCCGGGCGCACCCGGAGGTGCTGCTGATCGCGGTGGAACGGTGCCGGGAGGCCATGGTGGTGGCCATGGAGAAGGCCCAGGCCATGGGCCTGAAGAACGTGTTCTACATCGATATGGACGTGGCAAAGATCGAGGAGGTCTTCGATCAGGCGGAGATCGACCGGCTGTTCATCAACTTCCCGGACCCCTGGCCCCGGAAGAAGAACGCCAAGCGGCGGCTGACCCATCGGAGCTTCCTGGACAAATACTGCCGGGTGGTCCGGGCGGGGGGCCAGATCCATTTCAAGACCGACAACAGCCCCCTGTTCGAGTATTCTCTGGAGGAGTTCGCCGCCTGCGGCCTGGAGGTCCAGGCTATCACCCGGGACCTTCACGCCCACGGCGTGGTGGGGATCATGACCGGGTATGAAGAGAAGTTCCACGCCCTTGGCACCCCGATCAATCGGTGTGAGGTGGTGTGCAAGCCCTTCCTGCTGCCCCCGGAGGAGAAGAAGCGGCCTCAGGAGGCGGAAGGATGACCTACCAGGCAGGCAGCTGTGATGTGGCGGTGATCGGCGCCGGTCACGCCGGGATCGAGGCGGCGCTGGCCGCCGCCCGGCTGGGGCTGCATACGATCTTGTTCACCATCAGCCTGGACGCGGTGGGGAATATGCCCTGCAACCCGGCGATCGGCGGCACGGGCAAGGGCCACCTGGTCCGGGAGCTGGACGCTCTGGGCGGCCAGATGGGCCTGGCGGCGGACGCGTGCTGCATCCAGTATCGGATGCTCAACCGGGGCAAGGGACCGGCGGTCCATTCCCTTCGGGCCCAGGCGGACCGGCGGCGGTATCAGGCGTATATGAAGCAGGTGCTGGAGCGCCAGCCCGGGCTGGAGCTGAAGCAGGCCAGCGTCACCCAGATCCTGACGGAGGACGGGGCGGTGCGGGGCCTGCGGACCCGGCTGGGGGCCGAGTATCAGGCCAGGGCGGTGATCGTGGCCACCGGCACGTATCTGGACAGCGTGGTGATCACCGGCGAGTCGGTGGAGCGGTCCGGGCCGGATGGGATGCACGCCGCCACCGAGCTGGCGGACAGCCTGCGGGCCTTGGGCCTCCGGCTGCGCCGGTTCAAGACCGGCACGCCGCCCCGGGTGAACCGGCGGAGCATCGACTTTTCCAAGATGGAGATCCAGCCCGGGGACCAGATCCCTGAGCCGTTCTCCTTTCGGACGGAGCGGCCGGCGGACAATTCCGCCGTGTGCTATCTTACCTACACCAACCAGCGGACCCACCAGATCATCCGGGACAACCTGCACCGCAGCCCGATGTACGACGGCACGATCAGCGGCGTAGGGCCACGATACTGCCCCAGCATCGAAACAAAGATCGTGCGGTTCGCGGAAAAGGAGCGCCACCAGCTCTTCATCGAGCCTTGCGGATCGGATACGGAGGAGATGTACATCCAGGGCCTGTCTTCCAGTCTGCCGGAGGATGTGCAGCTGCGGATGCTCCACACCATCCCCGGGCTGGAGCGGGCGGAGATGATGCGCCCGGCCTACGCCATCGAATACGAGTGCGTCGATCCTACCCAGCTCCTGCCCACCCTGGAGTTCAAGAAGATCTCCGGCCTCTACGGCGCGGGCCAGTTCAACGGCACCTCCGGCTATGAAGAGGCGGCGGTCCAGGGCCTGGTGGCGGGGGTCAACGCCGCCCTGAAGCTGCAGGGCCGGCCCCCCATGATCCTCACCCGGGACACCAGCTATATCGGCACGCTGATCGACGATCTGGTGACCAAAGGCACCCAGGAGCCTTACAGGATCATGACCAGCCGCTCGGAATACCGGCTGCTGCACCGGCAGGACAACGCGGACCGGCGGCTCACCCACATCGGCGCGCAGGTGGGCCTGGTGCCCCCGGAGCGGCTGGAGCAGGTCCGGGAGAAATACGACCAGGTGGACCGGGAGATCCGGCGCTTGGAGAGCACCGGCGTGGCCGCCTCCCCGGCCCTGGACGCCATGCTCTCAGCCCGAAGCTCCGCCCCGGTGGCAGGATCTGCCCGGCTGGCGGACCTTCTGCGGCGGCCCAATGTAGGCTATGAGGACCTGGCGCCCTTCGATCCGGGCCGGCCGGCCCTGCCCCCGGCGGTGACGGAGGCGGTCCAGATCCAGCTCAAATACGCCGGATACCTGGCCCGGCAGGAAAAGCAGGTGGAGCAGTTCCGAAGGGAGGAGTCCCGGCTCCTGCCCCGGGACCTGGACTATGAAAAGATCCAGGGCCTGCGGCTGGAGGCCCGGCAGAAGCTGGCGGATATCCGCCCGGTGTCCATCGGCCAGGCCGGCCGGATCTCCGGCGTCAGCCCGGCGGACATCGCCGTACTGCTGATCTATCTGGAACAGCGATAAAAATGGGCGGCCAAAAGGCCGCCCACCAATTTCATGATAGCACTTTTTCAGGGGAATGTCAACGAGCATTTGTGCAGAATGTTTGAAATCTATGAAATAAACAAATAGAAACTGTTTCTTTCGTACAATATTGCGGCTTGCAAAAACCTTAAGGGTGTGGTATTTTATAGTCACAAGAGGTGATACCAATGTACAAGTAGACCTCAGATCCAAAGAACACCTACAGCAAGCGGCAGATGCGAACGATCCAACGTCTACCAGACCATCGATCCTCGGCATCAGAGCGAAAGAAGTTGTGAGAAGACAAAAGATCCCCGGCAAAAGATCCAATAGCGAAACGATCCAAGAACAAAGCCTCAAGGAACCATAAGAGCAGATCCCATTCGATGCCGATCTGGCTGGAGCCGAAAAGATCAGGAGAAGGACGAAGATCATCTTACTTGAACGTTTTGAATGGAAGACCGTAAGCAAAAGAGATTTTTTGAAGGGCCGCTGGCAAAAGGAACGCTTTGGATCGATAAGACAAATGCTTTTGAACCAAACTGATCACCGGCATACAAGACCATCTCGCTGAAGAGATAAAAGTGACAAAAGATGTATCAGCTTCGGGAAAGGTCGGAACGGAGAGAAAGCGGATGTCGAGCTTGCAGAAAGAGAGGTTAACCAATGATGTTAGATACCAAGAGTGAACAGAAATGACCCTTGGCTGTATGATCTCGAGAAGAGACATCGGTCAAGGGTCATTTCTTCGAGGAGACGTTTGTTCTATACACTTATGATACTTATGGTTTTTACCTAATAATACTTTGCCTTCTGAGCACATATTCTTGTGCGTGACCTATGCAAGAATAGGGAGGATGACGTTGAGTCTGTTTAAGGAATCTGATTTATGCCTCATTTACTAGTAAACCGGTAAGAAATGATTTGTGGCGAAATGGAGGAGACTATGAAAACTGGAACCAGATTATTACTTGTGTTCTTGGCAATTATGCTGGCCTTTTCAATGCCTATTCAATCTTACGCTGTTACATCGAGAATGACCAATTCTATCAGATTTATCGTTGATTTTCAGGAAAAAATGAGCCCGAGGCAAACTTCGTGTGACAGTCAGTCTGTGAAGCAAAGTGGGTTGCTTACGGGTTCTGTTGAGATTTGTGGGAGTAAACAGAAAGTTCAACTTATCGTTCAGCCAGAGGATTCTGAGAAGATTGTCATATGCGGACAATTTTATGTTTTTTTATCTGGTGCATACAGTGAGGATATATTAGGCGGAGACTTCCAAACAGATAGCAATATCGAGGTTGTTTTCGTCAAAGTTGAAAATGGACAGGCGGCGTATGATCACTATGGCGCATCAAATCCTGTTCTGTGCATCAAGTATGTTGATTTTTACGGCAATGATCGTTGCATTTATTCTGACCTCAGCGATATTCAGTTTGCTTCATTAAGAGAAAACTCAGTTTCTTGTATAGAAGGAAGTACGAAAGCGGAATATGACGAGTTTGTCACTAGACTGTGTTTTCCGTTTGAAGGAGATGGAAGTCATCAATCAGAGACAGTAGAACTTATATATGATGGTCAAGCGGAATCGACCAATGAGATTCAAGAGGCAACAGTTAGTTCCACATCTAGTGCCGAAATTGACTCGTTTTACGGTTTCACATACCAATCCATTCAGGATTTTATTTCCGAGATTAGGAGGCTGGGAACAACCAATTTGTATGATCTTGGAGTAAGTCCCGATGTGTTTAGTGACCCTTATCATATCAGAGCAGGCACAATTTATGAAAGTATTGGTTGGGCAAGCGCTTATGATGTTATGGAGTATGATGTATATCGATATGTGGTCTTGAATGTAATGGACTTTAAGGTTTATCAGAGTACACTGACAGACGGAGAAGAAACAATTCAAGCCCAACTTGAAATCAAGGATAGTATCTACTTCCAGTATTATCCCGTTACTGGTGAAGTGATTCATATTTCGGATTCTGGGTTGAAAGTGAGCAATGTAAACTTGAGGATATCAAAACTCCGCGGCAATGCCACAGACGTATTTGTCAAATTGGAGCGCGGTGGTGTAGTACATCAACCCCAGGCTATTGTTCCAACGCTCCTTGGCTTGATTCCTAAATTAGATGTTCTGATGGCAATGTGCTCTGTATTTTCAACTCAAACGACGGGAGCGTTCAATGCTATGGAATATGTGATCGGTTCGACATACGAGGAACAGGTTGCGCGCTATAATGGAAAAGTATGTCGTGCGATAGCACTCCAGTCCAATGGTTGCCATATCAAATATGTTGGAGACAGAATGGGATTAAAAGGAACTGTGAAAACTGCCTCGGCAGGTAGGTATGGTTTTATGATCTCATTCTCTGTAGACGGGTTTTGGGGGTAAGTTATGAGAATTAATGGTAGCAAGTCCACAGGAAAAAAAATCGTAGCGGTGGTGGCTGTGGTGGCGGCCCTTCTCGTCCTTCACGGGGCGCTCTGGATCTGCCGCCAGCGGGAGCGGGACCAGCTCCACCAGGCGTTCATGGGAGAGGTCTTTTCGGACCTGTATGACATGGACCAGACGGTGGGGAAGGTCCTGGCGGAGGATGCCGATCCCACCGCCCGGTATGACAGCTTCCTTCTGCTTCGCTTCCAGCTGGCGGACTTTGCCGATGGGTTTCAAAACGCCCATTACCTGGACGAGAGCATCCCCAGCGGCGCTTACTGGTATTTTCTAGAGGCGGACACGGCGATCGGGGAGGACGTGGATACGGCTCAGCTTCTGGCGGATGGGACGCTGTCCCCGGCGGCCCAGGCGGCGCTGGAGGAGCTGGAGGCAGATCTGCAGGACCTGATCGGCCGGCTCACCGGCCCGGACGGGCAGAACATGGACCAGGAGCTGACGATCGAAGAGTTCTCCCAGCAGATCCAGGAGTTCTACCAGCAATGGGAGGACCAGCAGGGGAGATAAGCGGCAAAGGCGCGGATAATTTAAGGATCGTTCACGGGTTTTTTAGTCGTTTCCATTGCCTTTTCCGAAAGAATGTGGTATGATGGCCCCAGTTTTTCGGAAAGGTGATATGATGAGCAAATATCTTGCGGTCTTTTTTGTGTCCATGGTGCCGCTGATCGAACTTCGGGGAGCGATCCCCATTGCCTTCGGCATGGGGCTCGATACGGTGCCGGCTTACATCATCTGCATCCTGGGCAATATGCTGCCGGTGCCTTTTATCTACTTCTTCGCCCGGAAGGTGCTGATCTGGGGCCGGGACAAGCGTTATATCGGCAAGTTCTTTACCTTCTGCCTGGAAAAGGGGGACAGGGCCGGTAAAAAGCTCACCGCCACCGCCGGCCGGGGCGGCCTGTTCGTGGCGCTGATGATCTTTGTGGGCATCCCCCTGCCGGGCACCGGCGCGTGGACCGGGGCGCTGGGCGCCAGCTTTTTGAACATGGGCTTCAAGTCCACCGTGGCTTCCGTGTCCCTGGGCGTGGTGATCGCGGGCATCATCATGGGCGTGGTCAGCGCGTTGGGACTGCACATCTTCGGTCTTTGATAGGAGGAAGTAAAATGGCTGATTGTTTGTTCTGCAAGATCGCGGCGGGCCAGATCCCGTCCACCAAGGTCTATGAGGACGACCTGGTCTACGCCTTCCGGGACATCGCGCCCCAAGCGCCCACCCACATCCTGGTGATCCCCAAGGCCCATATCGGGTCCGTGGCGGAGGTCACGCCGGAGAACAGCCACCTGGTGGCCCGTGTCTTCGAGGCGATCGCCCAGATCGCCCAGGCCGAGGGGCTGACCCAGGGGTATCGGGTGGTGTCCAACTGCGGGGCAGACGCCGGTCAGTCCGTCCACCATCTGCACTTCCACATCCTGGGCGGCCGCCAGCTGACTCTGGAAATGGCTTGACAATTTTCTCACCTTTGGTATAATAGCGGCGAATCGCATAATAGATCCATCTTCGGGGGGCCGGACGTTCCGGCTGAGATCGGGCAAAGCGCGTGCCCTGACCCGTGAACCTGATACGGTCAGTACCGTCGTAGGAAAAGATGCCTGGTGAGAAGGATTTTATCGTTATCGCATCACGCACCTTAGACGGGTCGTGGTGCGATATCTTTTTTTGGGAGGTTTGCGATATGGCAAACAATGTGACCAAAAGCCACCTGCGGGTCCGGGCGCTGACGGAAGGCGCGATCTTGCTGGCGGCGGCCTTCGTGCTGAACATCCTTTCCGGCATGATCTTTGCCAGCTTGCCCCAGGGCGGCTCCATCAGTCTGGGGATGTTCCCGGTGCTGCTGTATGCCCATCGGTGGGGCGTGGGCCAGGGCCTGCTCATGGGCCTGGCTTACGGCGTGCTGGATATGCTCTATGACGGCGGCTACGCCTGGGGCTGGCAGTCCATCCTGCTGGACTTCCTGGTGGCCTACACCGCCCTGGGCCTGGGCGGACTGTTCAAGGGCAAGGACTGGGGGATCTTCCCCGGCATCGTCGTGGGCTGTCTGGCCCGGTTCCTGGTGCACCACATCAGCGGCATCACCCTGTACCGGATCGTAGTCCCCACGGTGGTGGAGGGCCTGGAGAGCCTGGGCGCTTTCAGCAGCCCCCATCTGTACTCCCTGGTGTACAACGGGGCCTATATGCTGCCCACCACCATCATCGCCCTGGTGATCGCCGGTGCCCTGTTCGTCCCCATGCGGAAGTTCTTCGCCGGCAGCGACATCCAGAAGTGAAAAACATTCCCCATCCCGAAAGGGATGGGGAAAATCTTATCTCAGGGCCTCCAAAGCGTCCCGGATCGGGCCGATGGAGTACAAAGATCCG
>CALXFQ010000002.1 GCA_944387625.1 uncultured Oscillospiraceae bacterium | reverse complement strand
CCTTGCAGAGTTTGCCGTCCGCAGACGGCATCTCCATTGCCCCAAAGCCCCGAAGGGGCTTTTCGACAGGCTAAAACGGCTGTATCCCCCAGGATACAGCCGTTTTCAGGTCATTCTTCCACCCGGTGGATCTTGGCGCCCAGGGCGGTGAGCTTCTCGATCAGCCGCTCGTAGCCCCGCTCCACATAGTGTATGTTCTCCACTCTGGTGGTGCCGGATGCGGCCAGGCCCGCGATCACCAGGGCCGCGCCGGCCCGCAGATCCCTGGCACGGACGGTGGCCCCGTGGAGCTTCTCCATGCCGTAGACCGTGGCGGTCTTGCCGTCGATCTGGATATAGGCCCCCATGCTCTCCAGCTCGGTGCAGTAGCCGAAGAACCGTGTTTCATATACGCTCTCGGTCAGGCGGCTCTCGCCTTTTGCCAGGGCCATGCACACGCAGATCTGGGCCTGCATATCCGTGGGGAAGCCGGGGTAGGGCCGGGTCTTCACCGTGGTGGCGTTCAATCGTCCGTTGCTGACGATCCGGATGGAATCGTCGTAATTGGTGATCTGCGCGCCCATCTCCTCCAGCTTGGAGGTGATGCAGTCCATATGCTTGGGGATCACGTTTTTCACCAGCACGTCGCCGCCGGTGGCCGCCACCGCGGCGATATAGGTCCCCGCTTCGATCTGGTCCGGGATGATCGTGTAGGTGCCGCCCTGAAGGGAGGCCACCCCCCGGATCTTCACCGTATCCGTACCGGCGCCGGAGATGTCCGCGCCCATGGTGTTCAGGAAGTTGGCCAGGTCCACGATATGCGGTTCCTTGGCGGCGTTTTCGATCACCGTCCGCCCGGGGAGCAGGGTGGCCGCCAGCATGATGTTCACCGTGGCCCCGACACTGACCACGTCCAGGCTCACCCGGTTGCCCTGTAAGCCATGGGGACCGGGGTTCATGGCTACATAGTCGTTGCCTTCCTCCACCAGCGCGCCCAGGGCCTTAAAGCCCTTGATGTGCTGGTCGATCGGCCGGGAGGCAAAACTGCACCCGCCGGGAAGGGCCACATGACTGTGATGGAACCGGCCCAGCAGTACCCCCATCAGGTAGTAGCTGGCCCGCATTTTCTTTACCAACGCCGGATCGGGCAGGGTCTGGCGGATATCGGTGCAGTCCATCTCCACCACCCCAGGTTCCGGGGTCCGGATCACCGCGCCCATGCCGGAGAGGATGGACAGTAAGATCCGAACATCAGAGATGTCCGGCACGTTTTCGATGCGGCATCTGCCCTTCACCAGCAGGGCGGCAGGCAGGATGGCTACGGCGGCGTTTTTCGCGCCGCTGATGACGACGGAACCGTTGAGGGGGGTGCCGCCGTTGATCTCATATATTGCCAAGGAAGATCCACTCCTTGCGATCATTCTAAAGTCTACCAGCTACTGATTATAGCACAAGGGCTAAATTATGTAAAGTGGCATTTTCCATGATCTTTATCGCCGCAGACCCTTGGGATAGTGGTTTTTTAATATGTTTCCGTCCCCTTTGCCCCAGCCAAGGCTGTAGCCGTCCACCTGGACCAGGGTCCAGCCTTTTTGAGCGCAGGGGACCACGTCGCCGTGGAGATACTGGCGAAGCTCCTCCGCGCTTGCCTGGAAGGAGATCTGGCGGCTGCAGTCCCGAAGCCACAAGGCCAGGGCGTGGGCAGGCTCGAACCGGCCCTTTTTCACGATCCCCAGTTCCAGCCCCGGCCGGACCACCTTCAGCCCCTGCAACGGCGGCAGATCCTCCGGCACCCAGTACAGGCTCTGGCCGAAGGACATGGCACGGCCCGCCGGGAGTTGGATCCCCATTTCCCGGGCAAAGTCCACCCACTCCTTCGGAAGCTTCTCCGGCTTCCCGGACATCTCCGGCACCGATCCAGCCCCGGTCCGGCGGAGCACCGCGGCAAAGTGACCTTCGCCCCGGACCAGGTGGGGCCACAGCCGGAAGGAGCCGTTCTCCCCCTTGGAAAACCATGGGGCGTCCACCGTCTCCGGGACGAACGCCGGATGGCTTTCCAGGAAGGCCGCGATCACCTGCTCGTTCTCCTCCGGGGAGAAGGTGCAGGTGGAGTACACCAGCCGGCCCCCTGGTCGGACCATCTTCGCCCCGGATGCAAGGATCTGGAGCTGACGGTCGGCGCACATCCGAACGATCTTTTGGCTCCAATCGGTGACGGCGGCTTCCTCTTTTCGGAACATCCCTTCCCCGGAACAGGGGGCATCGATCAGCACCCGGTCAAAAAAACCGGGCAGATGGTTTGCCAGCGCCGCCGGATGCTCGTTGGTCACCAGCGCGTTGGAGATCCCCAGCCGTTCGATGTTCCGGGACAGGATCCTGGCCCGCTTTGGCTCGATCTCATTGCACACCAGCAGGCCCTGCCCCAGAAGGCGGCCGCCGATCTGGGTGGATTTGCCCCCAGGCGCGGCGCACAGATCCAAGATCCGCTCTCCGGGCTGGGGATCGAGAAGGGCCACCGGCGCCATGGCACTGGCCTCCTGCAAATAGTATACGCCGGCCTCATGATATGGGTGCAGGCCCGGACGGCTCTCCGGGTCGTAGTAGTGCCCCGCAGGCTCCCAGGGCACCGGGTCAAGAAGGAAGGGCAGGGAAGGGGCCGGACCCTTCTGAGGGGCAAAGCGCAGGGCCACCGCCCGGGGCCGTTCCAGGCTCTGAAGATAGGCCGGGAACTGGTCCCCAAGCTGTGCTTCCATCCGCTGTAAAAATCCTTGGGGCAGCATGGCAAATGATCCTTTCGCTGTTTTCTCCATTGTAGCATATGGCCTAATGGTTGTCACGGAGTATTTCAAACGGCCCGCCTTCCGAAGAAGGCAGGCCGCCAGATCATACCACGATCTGGGCCACACTGCCTCCGGCAGGGTCCTTGGTGACCTGGATCTGCTTGTCGATCTTCTCTTTCAGTTCCGACACATGGGAGATGATCCCCACCAGCCGGTGGCCCTCGCTCAGCCCGGCCAGGGTGGCATAGGCCGTGGACAACGCCTCCGAGTCCAGAGAGCCGAAGCCCTCATCCACGAACAGGGTGTCCAGCTGGATGCCGGTGTTGGTCTGGACCTCGTCGGACAGGCCCAGAGCCAGGGCCAGGGAGGCCAGGAACGATTCGCCGCCGGACAGGGTATCCACACTGCGCTGGGTGTTGCTGTAGTAGTCGATGATGTTCAGCTCCAGGCCGGTCTGGCCCACCCGGCTGTCGGCGCTCCGCCGCCGGACCAGATCGTACTGCCCGCCGGACATGGTCCGCAGACGCAGATTGGCCCGGCTGACGATCCGGTCGAAGTAGGTGGTCTGGATGTAGGTCTCCAGCATGATCTTGTCCTTGCCGGTCAGCGTTCCGTTGGCGGTGTCCGACAGGGCCTTTTTCCACCGAAGCTCTTCTTCCAGCGTGGCCATCCGTTCCAGCTGGGCATGGATCTGCCGGTTGGCCCGCTGGTTCGCGTCCATACGGCTGCAGACCCGCTTTTGCTCCTCTGTCAAGGTCCGCTTCTCCCGGGTCAGGACCTGCTCCTGCTCTTCCAGGGCGGGAAGGTCCAGGCCCGGATCCCGGGCCAGTTCCTGGCGCAGTAAAGCCACGGTGGTCTGGGCTTTGTAAATGGCGGTCTGGACATCCTGGAAGGCGGCGCTCGCCTGCGTAAATGCTTCTTCCAGACCGGCGGCCCTGGCGGTCAGGTCCTGGATCTGCTGCCGGGCGGCGGCTTTGCTTTCGCAGGGCAGACGCTGGGACAGGCTGTTTCGCTGCTGCCGGAGGCTCTCCGCCAGAGCCAGGGCCAGGGAACGCTGGTGTTCCGCCTGGACACAGGCGGCCTGACGCTCCGAGAGGGCGGCCTGGCAGTCAGGGATCTGCCGGTCCAGCTCCTTCTTCCGGCGTTCCTCCGCCTGGGCCTTTTGGAGCTGTGCTTCCAAGTCCGAAAGCTGCCGGTCCAGCTCCCGGATCTGCCGGCTGGCATCCTCCTGGGCCTGATCCATGGCAGATCCGGGCATCACCTGGCGCAGAAGGGCCAGGACATTTTCCTGGGATTGGGCCACCGTGCCGGAGAGCTGATCGGCACGCCGGCTCTGCGCTTCCTTTTCCTGGAGGGCCAGGTCGTGGTCCGCCTTTGCCTGACGGACCTGTTCCTCGGTAGGCGCTCCTTCCCGGGCCACCGCAGGGTGGGGGTGGTCCACCGAGCCGCATACGGGACAGGGCCTGTCCGCTGTCAGGCGGCTGGCGATGATCCCGGCCTGCTGGTCCAGGAAGGAGTCGTAGGTCTGATCGTAGCGCTGTCGGGCCAGCCCTGCCTGCTGGGCGGCCTCCAGATACAGCTGCCGCTGGCGGTGAAGCTCCTGCTGTTGGGCGTGGAACGTGCCGACGGCGGCGATCAGCCCGGCCAGCCGGTCCTTTTGCCCTGTCATCTCCTGCTGACGGACCAGCAGCTGCTGGCGCGTCAGTTCTACGGTATCCAGGCGCTGGCGCTCCTGGGTCAGGCTGTCCAAACGCCGGGTCAGTTCCTGGCAGTCCTGCCCGGCCCGGTCCAGGTCCTGTTGGGCCTGGGATGCCTGATGCTCCTGCAGGGCCAGATCCTGACTGAACCGGTCCAGGGCGTCATAGTCTTCCAGCTGATGCTCCAGGGCGCTGATCTGCCGGGACAGGGCTTCCTGTTCCGGCTTTTTGGCTTGGGCCTCCGCCAGGACGGTTTGCGCCTGGGCTTGGTCCTGGCGCAGTTGGTCCTCCTTCGCGGCGGCGGCAGTCAGATCCGCCCGCTTTTGGGCGAAGTTCTGGGCCACGGACTGCTGGACGGTCAGTTCCTTGATCTGCCGTTCCAGCCGGTCCAGCCGGGCGTCCAGATCTGCCTCCCGGGCCTGGTCTTCCTGGATCAGCGCGTCCAGCAGGGGCTCAAGGTCTGCCGGAGGCAGGGCCATCTCCCGGGCCAGCCGGACCTGATCGGTGTAAGGGCTGGCATCGTCACAGCAGATCGTGGACACCTCCCGGCGGATGTTCCCGGCGGCGCCGTCGTAGGCGGCACGGACCTGAGATACCTGCTCTTTCAGCTTCTCCTGCAGGGACAGGAAGGCATCGGTCTTGAAGATCTGCCGGAAGATCTTCTGCCGGTCCTTGGTATCCGCCTGCAGGAGCTTTCGGAAATCTCCCTGGGCGATCATGGCGATCTGGGAGAACTGCTCCCGGTCCAGGTGGATGATGTCCCGAATCGCCTGGTCCACCTGCCGCCGGTCCTCCACCACCCGGCCGTCAGGATAGGTCAGGCAGGCCCCGGCGGCCTGGGTGGTGGTGCCGCTGCCCCGGACCTTGGGCCGGGCGTACTCCGGGTTTCGGCGGATGGTATAGCGCTTGCCGCCGTAGAGGAAGGTCAGCTCCACATAGGTAGGGGTCTCCGGCCGGGCATATTGGGACCGAAGCATCCCGGGCTTCCGGGCATCCCCGCTGGCCTCGCCAAAAAGGGCGAAGGTGATCGCGTCAAAGATCGTGGTCTTGCCTGCCCCGGTATCCCCGGTGATCAGATACAGTCCGCTGCTGCCCAGCCGCTCCAGGTCCAGCTCCTGGACGGCGGCGTAGGGGCCAAAACCGCAGATCGTCAGTTTTACTGGTCGCATACATGGTCCTCCTGGATGGAGCGGAACAGATCTCGCACAAAGTCCCGCTGGAGGCGGGTCATAGGCTGGTTGTTCTGCTGTTGGTAAAGCTCTTCAAACAGTTCGATCGGGTCCTTGCGCTCCACCTCCACAGCGCCATCGATCGCCTGATCTGCCCGGGTCCGGGTGTTGTCATAGGTCAGCTTCAGCGCGTGGGGGTAAACTTGCCGCAGACGGGCCATGGCGTTGGGGATCTCCTCCTCATCGGTGAGGATGATCTGAAGGTAGTCGCCGGTGGCGGTCCCTTCAAAAAGGCGGCGGTCGGTGAGCTGATCGAAACTGCCCCGGAGCTGGCGCAGATCGCGGCGGGGGACCAGGGGCTTGGTACGGATGTTCAGCTGTCCCTTGCCTCCCAAGTCCACGATGGTGACGCTTTTTCGGTGATGACATTCCGAGAAGGAGTATTTCAGCGGGGTGCCGCAGTAGCGGAGGCGTTCCGAGCCGATGTTCTGCGGGCCGTGAAGGTGGCCCAGGGCCACGTAGTCAAAGTCCCGGAACACCTGGGCATCCACGTTGTCGGCGGTGCCGATGGACAGCTCTTCCGAGTCGCAGGTAGCCCCGCCGGTGACGAACTGGTGGGCCACCAGCACGTTCCGGGCGGCAGGGTCGATCCCCATTTGACCGATGGCCACCCGGCAGGCATCGGTGTAGCTGCCGATCGTTTCTTCCGGGAAGAAGCGCCGGACATGGACCGGGCGGAGGAAGGGCAGGAGCCAGAAATACACCGGGCCATGTTCATCGGTCAGGACCACCGGCCGGATCTGGCCGTCGTACACCGGGGACAGGTGGATCCCGGCGCTGTCTATCAGGCGGCTGCCGAAGGACAGCCGCTCGGCGCTGTCGTGATTGCCGCTGACGATCATCACCTGGGCATCCAGCCGGGACAGCCGGAACAAAAACCGGTCGAACAGGGACACGGCCTCGGCGGAGGGGACCGTTTTGTCATACACATCTCCCGCGATCAGCACCGCCTGGGGAGCCTCCGCCTGGATGATGGATAAGATCTGGTCCAGGATATAGGACTGGTCCTCCAGCATGGAGATCTCGTTTACCCGCTTGCCGAGGTGCAGATCGGACAGGTGGATCAGCTTCATAGCACACCTCCCATGATTTTTTGTCCATTATAGCAAACGCTCCGAAAGGATGCAACACGCATCTGCCGGCAGACAAGTGGTAGATGAAAAAGGCCCTGCCATGTTCTTACTTTTCAAAAAGTAAGAAAAAAAGCACCGAAAACCGACGTTTTCGATGCTTTTCTTGGTGGGCGAGGCGGGACTTGAACCCGCACGTCCGCAGTGAACACTAGAACCTGAATCTAGCGAGTCTACCAATTCCACCACTCGCCCATATGTCGCTGTTGTGGACAGCTTTAATAAAATATCATAACGGGCCGATTTTGTCAAGAAGCATCGGCTGATTTTTTGAAGGTTTTTGTTCGCTTGTCCATGATGTGAAAAGGGAAGGGGTCCGTTCTCCAGGCGGCTTCCAGCTCCTGGCGCTTTTGAAGCGGCGTTTCCTGCCCCGGGTACAGCCTTTTTCTCGGACCAGCTTCCCATACAGCGCACAAACGCGGATACTTGGCGTCCGGCGGGGCCTCATTGACTGAAAAAACACCCTGTTGCCGGTTTCGTACCGCACAGCAGGGTGTTTTTATCATCGAAGATGATCAGTCGGCGCCAACTGTTGACTTGACCGTGACGGTGGCTTCTTCGATCTGATGCGCTTTGATCATCTGGATACGGATAACGATCCTCTCCAATTCCAGCGTGATCTTCTGTTCCCCGTCCGCGGGAACAGCGCCCAGGGCATCGAATACCATTCCGGTGAAGGTATCGTAATCGTCAGTAGCCAGTTCCAGACCGGTGGCTTCCTCCAGGAGCTCCAGAGCCACATTGCCGTAGATCTTCCAGTTGTTGTCATCCACCTTTTCGATGTAGGGTTCAGGATCGTCTTGGTTGGGAATGTCATCATTCAGATCGCCGACCAGTTCCTCTACCAGATCCTGCAGCGTTACGATGCCGACCATACCGCTGTATTCGTCCAGCACCACCGCCATAGAATTGCGGGACTTTTTCATGTTGCGGAACAGTACATCGGCTTTGATGGTCTCCGGCACAAAGAAAGCAGGATGTACGGCTGTCGCGATAATGTTCTCCTTTGTCTTGTCCTTTAAGGGGAAGTAGTCCTTGGCATTCAGAACACCGATAACATTGTCGGCAGAGCCTTCGCAGACAGGATACAGGGTATGCCGCTGCTCAAAGATCGTGTTCTCCCAAGTATCTACTGGATCTTCCAACCAAAGCATGGTCACATCGGTACGGTGGATCGCGATCTCCCCGGCAGTGATGTCATTGAACTCAAAGACGTTCTGGATAAACTCCTTCTCCTGGGTGTCGATGGTCCCCTTTTCACTGCCCATATCCACCATCATGCGGATCTCTTCCTCGCTGACCTCGTCTTCAGCTTCATTCGGGTCGATACCCAGAAGCCGCAGTACCAGGTTGGTGGAAACGGACAAAAACCAAACGATGGGGCGGAACACCACAGCGATGCCGGACACGATGCCGGAAATGCCCATCGCGATGCTTTCGGACTTCTTCATAGCCAGCCGCTTGGGGACCAGTTCACCGAAGATCAGCGTGAAATAGCTGAGGACCAGGGTGATCACCACCACAGCGATGGCATCCAAGGTAGCCGCGGGCAGGTCCACGCCCAGGCTCAGCACCCAATCCACCAGGGGTTCGGAAAAGTTATCCGCGGCAAACGCGGAGCCAAGGAAGCCGGACAGGGTGATGGCGACCTGGATAGTCGCAAGGAACTTGGCAGGCTCACGGGTCAGCTTGAAAAGCCGCTTTGCCTTGCTGTTGCCTTCGTTCGCCATGCGCTCCAGCTTCGCTTCATTGATAGACAGCACGGCGATCTCCGCGCTGGCAAAGATCGCGTTTAGAACGATCAGAATAACTTGAAACAATAATAAACTGCCTATAGAATCCATAAGTAAAATAACCTCTTTCTGTAAAACAATAGAAAACTCTTCAAAAAAAGCAACAGAACATGGCCCATACATCTCCAACGGATGCACGGGTCATGTTCTACTCCAAATAATAGAAGATATTCACATTGTTTCGTTCAGGATCAGGGGTACTGTCGCCAGCATCCATAGTGTGAATGATCCTCCTTTGACACATATGATGGAAACTATTGTATCAGCAAGATGCAATAATGTCAATATAGAAAGTAGGATCAAAATTGAATATTTATTCGATTTTTGGGCGGCTTCCGGCTCCTGGCGCTTCTGAGGCGGCGTTTTTGCCCCAATGCCCACGGGAGGAGCGCTGTAAGTACCGGGTCTGCTTCAACGATCCTTGCAACGTCCCGCGCCAGGCCGTGGGTCTGGACAAAAAGCTCTTTTCAACCGGGCCTGATCGTGGTATGATAGGGGCGTGTACCGATCGCCAGCGAGTCTGGCTAATTTTACCGAGAAAGAGGGATGACCATGAAAAGATCTGGTGCAGTGATCTGGGGCGTCGTACTGATCGTTGTAGGGGTGATATTCGCCTTGAACGCCCTTCACATCACCAACATCGACGTGTTCTTTGATGGGTGGTGGACCTTGTTCATCATCGTGCCTTGCGGCGTGGGACTGTTTACCGAGCGCCAGAAGACCGGCAACATCATCGGATTGATCATTGGCGTGTTTTTACTGCTGTGCGCCCAGGATGTTTTGAGTTTTTCCCTGGTGTGGAAGCTATTGGTCCCGGCGATCATCATCATCCTGGGCCTGAAAATGCTGATCAAAGGACTGCGGGGGGACCGGGCCAGTCAGATCATGACCAAGATCAAGGCCGAGGGAGGCCAGCCGAGAGTGGGCTGTGCCATCTTCTCCGGCCAGGAACTTCGGTATGACGGCGAGGTGTTCGAGGGCGCCCAGCTCACCGCCGTATTCGGCGGTGTGGACTGCGATCTGAGGAACGCCATCATCGAAAAAGACTGCGCCATCGACCTAACGGCGGTCTTTGGCGGCATCGACATCCTGGTCCCGGAGAATGTGAACGTCAAGATCTCCACCACCTCCATCTTTGGCGGCGTTTCCAACAAGACGGTCTCCCGCAAGGACGTCCCCACGCTCTACATCACCGGGACCTGTATGTTCGGAGGTGCTGAGATCAAATGACGGACTTCCAGAAGCTGATCAAATATCTGGCTATGGGGCTGGCCGTCTTGCTGGCGGTGAGCATCATCGGCGGGATCGTCGCCGCCGTGGGCATATTCGGCGGCTTTCTGTTCGGGGATGGGACCACCGGGGAGATGGAACGCTACCCCCTGTCCGGCGCCGTCACCAGTCTGGACATCCAAGTCCGTGCCGCCGAGCTGACCATCGAGCAGGGAGATACCTTTGCGGTGGAAAGCAATATCGAGGGCCTGAAGGTGAAAGAAAAAGACGGGGAGCTGAAGATCGAAGAGCCGAAAAGGCTCTTCCACGGTGACGACGGCGCTGTGCTGACCATCACGGTGCCTGCGGATACCCAGTTTCAACAAGTCCAGATCGATACCGGGGCGGGACGGCTGACGGTGGAGGCCCTGTCCGCCCGGGAGCTGGAATTGGACCTGGGGGCCGGAGCGGTGCGGATCGGCGACCTGGTGGTCTCTGAGCAGGCCCAGATCGAGGGCGGAGCGGGGCAGATCACCATCGACCAGGGCGCCATCCGCGACCTGGACCTGGATATGGGCGTGGGCAAGCTGACCCTTACCGCCGCCCTCACCGGCCGGTGCGACCTGGACCTGGGGGTGGGGGAGACCGAGCTGACCCTTCTTGGCACCCGGGAGGACTACACCCTGGACCTGGAGAAGGGGCTGGGCACCATCCGTGTGGACGGTGAAAGCGTTTCCGATGACGGGGACCTGGGGAACGGCCCTGCCCGTGTGCAGATCAGCGGCGGCGTGGGCCAGATCTATGTGCGCTTCCAAGATCCGGACGCGCAATGAGGCGCTTTTCTTCGTTGTCTTTTGACTGGAAACGGCGTTCCGTGGGAAGACGAAAGAGCGGAAGGAACAAAAAGCGGCAGTTCTCACCATGAGAATTGCCGCTTCTTTGGCGGAGAGAGTGGGATTCGAACCCACGGCTCCTTGCGGAGTCACTGGTTTTCAAGACCAGCTCCATAAACCACTCGGACATCTCTCCATCTGGGCAAACTATACCATCATCCGGGGAAAAAGTCAATATGGTGCGATCTGCCCAAAGTGGTGCTTGACAAACCGGCAGGGGTATGCTAGAATACACCGGTAGCCAACCCAATACCGCCAAATGTATTATTCGGAGTGATACCCAAGAGGCCGAAGGGGCTCCCCTGCTAAGGGAGTAGGCGGTCAAAAGCCGCGCGAGGGTTCAAATCCCTCTCACTCCGCCAAGCCCGAATTTCAGGAGAACTCCTTGAAATTTGGGCTTTTCTTTACATATCGCCACGGTTTTGGGGAAGGATAAGGAAATGCGAAGAAAAGGGGGGACCGCTATGGCACAGACCGCGCCGCCTGGGGGCGTGGTGGTGGTCGGGGGCGTGAATGTGGACATCGGCGGCCGGTCCTATGGGCCGCTGGTGGCGGCGGACTCCAATCCCGGCCGGGTCCGGCTGAGCGTTGGAGGCGTGGGCCGGAACATTGCCCACAATATGGCCCTGCTGGGGCTGTCGGTGGAGATGCTCACCGCCTTTGGGGACGATCCCCAGGGACAGCAGATCTTACGCTCCTGCCGGGAGCTGGGGATCGGCATCTCCCAGGCCCTCCACCTGCCGGGGGAGAGCACCTCCACCTATGTGTATCTGACCGATCCTGCCGGGGAGATGGCCCTGGCGGTGTCGGATATGGAGATCTGCAAGAAGATCGACCCGGCCTATCTGGAAGAAAACCTGAAGGTGCTGGAACAGGCCCGGGTGGTGGTGGCGGACGCCAACATCCCCGCCGAGAGTATTGTCTATCTGGCAGAGCACTGCCGCGTCCCTTTGTTCTGCGACCCGGTATCCACCGCCAAGGCGGAGAAACTCCGGCCGGTGCTCTCTAAGATCCACACCCTGAAGCCCAACCGGATCGAGGCAGAGCTGCTCACCGGGATCCAGATCCGCTGCCCGGAGGATGGAGCCCAGGCGGTGAAGGCCCTTTTAGATCGGGGCGTTCGCCGGGTGTTCCTGTCCATGGGCGCTCAGGGGGCCTGGGCCGGGGAAGGGGACCGGCTGATAATGATCCCCTGCATCCCCGGCCGGATGGTCAACACCACCGGCTGCGGCGACGCCTTCATGGCGGCGCTGGTTTGGGCGTATTTGGCAGGGCTGGATCTGGAAGGCGCTGCCCTGGCAGGACTGGCGGCGGCGTCGATCGCCATAGAGTCCCCGGAAACGATCAACAGCCTGCTAAGCGCTGAACTGCTGAAACAACGTATGAAAGAAAGGATGCTTTGATATGGATATGCATAAGTATTTGGACATCGCCCCGGAGGTGGCCCAGGCCATCGCCCAGGGCAGGCCGGTGGTGGCGCTGGAGTCCACCATCATCTCCCATGGGATGCCCTATCCCCAGAACGTGGAGACCGCTCTGAACGTGGAGCGGATCGTCCGGGAGAACGGGGCAGTCCCTGCCACCATCGCCATCATCGGCGGCCGGCTGAAGGCCGGACTGTCCCCGGAGCAGATCGAGTACTTCGGCAAAAAGGGCCAGGCCATCACCAAGGCCAGCCGCCGGGATCTGGCGGTGCTGTGCGCCAGGGGCATGGACGGGGCCACCACCGTCACCACCACCATGATCATCGCCCACATGGCCGGGATCCGGTTCTTCGCCACCGGCGGCATCGGCGGCGTCCACCGGGGGGCGGAGACCACCATGGACATCTCCGCCGACTTGGAGGAGCTGGGCCAGACCCCGGTGATGGTGGTCTGTGCCGGGGCCAAGTCGATCCTGGACCTGGGACTGACCCTGGAATACCTGGAGACCAAAGGCGTGCCGGTGATCGGCTACGGCACCGACGAGCTGCCCGCCTTCTACACCCGCCGGTCCGGCTTCGGTGTGGACTACCGGGTGGACAGCCCGGAGGAACTGGCCCGGATCTTCAAGGCCCATAACGACTTGGGGCTCAAGGGCGGTATGCTGGTGACGGACCCGATCCCGGAGGAGTACGCCATGCCCAAAGAGGTCATCGACCAGGCCATCGACCAGGCCCTGGCGGAGTGCAAGGCCCAGGCGATCCACGGCAAGCAGACCACCCCCTTCCTGCTGGCCCGGGTGGCGGAGCTTACCGGCGGCGACTCCCTGGCCTCCAACATCCGGCTGGTGTACAACAACGCCACGCTGGCGGCCAAGACCGCCGCGGCCTATTGCCAGGAATAAACCTAAAAGATCCGGCGCGGAGCCAAAGCTCCGCGCCGGGATTTTGTATACTTACTTGAGCGAATCGATCGCGGCCTGGATCCGGGCGGTGGTCCGCTGGCGGCCCAGCAGCTGCATCACCGTGTACAGGTCCGGGGAGTTGGTCTTGCCGGTGACCGCCACACGCAGGAAGGTGGACACATCCGCCACTGTTCCTTTGTAGGCGGCAGGGTCTGCCTTGTAGGCTTTCATGTCGGTGGTGAAGCCCATGTCGGTGGTGATCGCCTTGACCTTATCGAACCAGGTGGCGGCGTCGTCGCTGATATCGAAGGTGGACAGGAACCGCTCCAGAGCGTCGATCACCGTGTCCTTGCTGAACTTCTCGTCAAATACCGGGGCGTCCAGATACTCGTCGAAGAAGAAGCCCATATAGCCCTTGGCCTCCGCCCAGGTGGCCAGATCCTTTCTGGGCTTTTTGCCGCCCCGGCCGATGGCCAGGATGGCGGTGGTGTAGGCGCTGTCCCGTTCCAGACAGGCGGCAAAGGCCGGGTCGAACTCCTCCGCCCACTGGGTCAGGAGCGTGTAGACCTGGGCCGCGTCCATTTTGGCGATCTCGTTCTTGCTTACGTCGGTGAGCTTGGCGTAGTCGAACAGGTTCCCGGCAGGGTTGAGCTTCTTGGGGCTGAACTTGAAGGTGGTGGCGTCGGCTGTGGGGTTTGCCCGCCGCCAGTCCTCGTAGTTGGAGTTGAGCAGGGTCATGACATACTCATACACCGCCGCTACCGGGAAGCCCTGGGCCTTGTAGAAGGTCAGGGCCAGTTCCGGGTCCTTCCGCTTGGAGAGCTTCCGCTTAGAGGCACCGTCCATCTTCATCAGCGGTCCGATGTGGACGTATTTGGGCAGCTTGAAGCCCAGGGCCTGGAACAGCTGGATGTGGAAGGGCAGGGTGGGCAGCCACTCGTCCCCCCGGACCACATGGGTGGTCCGCATGAGATGATCGTCCACCGCGTGGGCGAAGTGGTAGGTGGGGATCCCATCGGATTTCAGGAGCACATGGTCCACATCGTTTTCCGTGATCGTCAGCTTGCCCTTCACCAGATCGTCGAACTTGAACTGGTTCTCGATGGAGCCGGTGGAACGGAACCGAAGCACCCAGGGGGCCCCGGCGGCCAGCTTCTCCCGGACCTCTTCCAGGCTCCTGTCCCGCCACATGGCGTACTTGCCGTAGTAGCCAGTGGTCTCCTTGTTGGCCTCCTGGCGTTCTCGCATGGCGGCCAGTTCTTCTTCGGTGCAGAAGCAGGGATAGGCCATGCCCTGGCTTACCAGCTTCTTGGCGTAGACATGGTAGATCTGGGCCCGCTGGCGCTGGCGGTAGGGACCGTAATCCCCGTTGTCGCCGTCCATGGTGGCGCCCTCATCGAAGTGGATGCCGTAGTGCTTCAGGGTCTGGATCAGCACCTCCACAGCGCCGGGGACCTCCCGTTTGGCATCGGTGTCCTCCACCCGGAGGAAGAGCACGCCTCCGGACTGGTGGGCCATCCGTTCGGCGGTCAGGCCCTGGACCAGGTTGCCCAGGTGGACGAAGCCGGTGGGGGAGGGGGCCATCCGGGTGACCACCGCCCCTTCCGGCAGCTGCCGGGGCGGGAACCGCTCCTCCAACTGCTCAGGGGTCTGGGTGATATGGGGAAATAAAAGCGCGGCTAATGCTTGATAGTCCATTGCAATACCTCGGTGTTTTGAAATTCTTCTGATACTATACCATTTGCCGGAAACAAAGTCAATTTTTCATTGCGCTTTTTATAGGGGTATGGTATAATCGATCAGACGAAATGTGAAAAGAGGGATCCATATGGATGAGATCGTTGCAAAGAAGAGGATGCTCTCGGGCATCAAGCCCTCCGGGGACCTGACCCTTGGCTCGTACCTGGGGGCGGTGAAGAACTGGGCAGAGCGTGCGGAGGAGTTTGACTGCTTCTATTTTATGGCGGACCTTCACGCGATCACCGTGCGGCAGGACCCGGCGGCCCTCCGGCGGCGGACCCTGGAACAGTTGGCCCAGTACATCGCCTGCGGCCTGGACCCCCAGAAGAACACCCTGTTCATCCAGAGCCATGTCCACCAGCACGCGGAGCTGGGCTGGGTGCTGGACTGCTACGCCATGTTCGGCGAGCTGAGCCGGATGACCCAGTTCAAGGACAAGTCCGCCAAGAACGCGGACAATATCAACGCGGGCCTGTTCACCTATCCCAGCCTGATGGCGGCGGATATTTTGCTGTATCAGCCGGACCTGGTGCCGGTGGGGGAGGACCAGAAGCAGCACGTGGAGCTGACCCATGTGATCGCCCGCCGCTTCAACAACGTTTATGGGGAAGTGTTCAAGATCCCGGAGCCTTATGTGCCTAAGGTGGGGGCCAGGATCATGAGCCTGACCGATCCCACCGCCAAAATGTCCAAGTCCGAGAACGAGGACAGCGGCCGGGTACTGCTGATGGACCCGCCGGAGGTGATCATGAAGCAGTTCAAGCGGGCGGTCACCGACTCGGATACGGAAAACTGCGTCCGCTACGATAAGGAGAACAAGCCCGGAGTTGCCAACCTGATGACGATCTATGCCGCCGTCACCGGCAAGACCTACGACCAGATCCAGGACGAGTTTGCCGGCTGTGGCTACGGCAAATTCAAGCCTGTGGTAGGCGAAGCGGTGGTGGAGCATTTGCGGCCGATCCGGGAGGAGGCCGCCCGGCTGATGAAGGACAAAGCCTATTTGGAGAGCGTCTATCGGGACGGCGCGCAAAAGGCCGCCTATGTGGCGGAGAAGACCCTGCGGAAGGTCTACAAGAAGGTGGGCTTCGTAGCCAAATGACATCAAAAAAATGCTTCCCAAGGCTCAGCCTTGGGAAGCATTTTTACTGGGGATAGTCCGGCACACCGTAGCCCCGGATCGAGGGGTGGCCGATCCAGATATACTGATAGTCCACCTGGTCATCGTGGTTTCCTTCGATCACCTTCAAAAACGGGCCGTTGGTCCCCACCACGATCCCTACATGGTCGGACCAGCCGGTGTTGTCCCCTGTCAGAGGGGCGTCTTTCATGGTGTAGTAGACGATGTCCCCAGGCAGAGGCACATAGCCGTCCTCCTCCACCCAACGGCCCAGGTCCTGGAACAGTCCGATCTGCCGCTGACAGCCACATTCCGTGGGGATGATATCCGTCAGCCCCGCCTCGATCGCCACGCTGCTGACGAAGGTGGCGCACCAACTGTCGGTGTAGGTGACGGTATAGCCCTGGGCCAAAGGCTCGTGGCTGTTGTATCGGTCCACGATCGGACGATGGCTGCCGTCTTCCTCGTTGCAGCCCAGATACTTTTCGGCGGTGGATACCACCTGCAGGCGCAGCTGTTCTTCCCGGTCCGAAACATCCCGGGCGAAGCCATAGGAGGCCAGCCGGGCATAAAGGGCGACGGACAGCACCACCAGCGCCACCACCGCCAGGCAGACCGCCACGATCAAAAGGAGCTTTTTCTTCTTCTTCAAGGCGTACCATCTCGCTTTTTAAGATGGGTCCATCATACCGAAGGGCGGGACCGTTGTCAAGAAGAAGGGTCACATGAAATAATACAGGGCCAGCGTCAGCAGGGCGTTGTTTTGCTCCTCCTGGCAGTCACCGGCCATGAGCAGCAGAAGCAGTACGATCATCAGGTCCCCGGTGTCGAAGTCCCTGGGCAGCAGCCGCTGGAGAAAGCCGCCTACGCTGTGGTCGGCAGGCGGGGCCGGACGCTGGGGGGACTGACGAGTGCGGCTGTTTTGGCAGTTCCGGCGGGACTGGGCCTGGCCGGACCGGTCCTGCCTGGGCGGATCTGGACAGGACTGAGGCGACGATGGCTGGGAAGGCCGGTTCTCCTGCCTGGGCGGCTCCAGGGGCCGGCCGTCCGGCCGCCGGTCCCGGCGGAAGGAGCCGTCGGGCTGGGGGATGTAACGGTTATACACAGATCTCACCTGCCTTGAAAGGATCCTCCGGCATTGAGGAAGCCGGAGGCCATCCGGGCCATTTTGGCCGCCCGCATGGCCCTCTCCAGCTTGCCGATCCGCTCCCGGCTAAGGTATGGGCCTAAGGCCCGGAGGAGCTGCCGCTGGTCGTTGTCGATGGTGCTTTGCCGGGCAAGGCCCGAGATCTTTTGCAGCATCCCCAGATCGATATCCGGGGGCGGATCGTTTTTCGGCGGACTGGCCGGGGCCGGTGCCTGATTGCCCAGGGACTGGGCCATGGCCATCACCTTTTCCATGGTCTGGGGGTCCGAGAGCATGGCGCTGAGCTTCTGGGAAAGGTCATCCATGGCTCTGCCTCCCCAGGTCCTGGATCATGGCCTGAAGCTCCGGCGAACGGAGCAGGGCGGACAGGGTCTTTTGCGCCGCTGCCGTATCACCGGCGGCGGCCTGGGCCATGGCCAGATCCAGGGCTTCACCGTTTTCTGCCTTTAAGGCGGACAGCAGACGCTGCCCCTCCGGGCTTTGGGCCAGACGTAAGGCGGCGGATATCTCGTCGGAATTTTTACGCATTCCATTGCCTCCTGTTCCCAAGTTTGATATAATGATGATACGATACCATGATATGCGATCAGAAGCGGAAGGTGAACCATGAAGATCTTAGTGTTATCCGACTCCCACAGCGCCCTGAGCCCGATGCGCCAGCTGCTCCAGCGGCTGCAGCCGGACGTGGCGGTGCATCTGGGGGACTATTTTGACGACGGCGCCGCCATGGCGGCGGAATTTCCCAACGTGCGCTTTTATCAGGTCCCAGGCAACTGTGACCGCTACCGCGCCCCGGTGGATGCCCCGGAGGTGCTGGTGGAGATCATCGGCGGGGTGAAGATCATGATGACCCACGGCCACCGGCACATGGTCAAGTCCACCCTCCAGCCCCTCATCGCCGACGCCCGGCGCTCCGGCGTCCAGGCGGTGCTCTTCGGCCATACCCACCAGGCCCTGTGCAGAAAAGACGGAGCGCTGTGGGTGGTCAATCCCGGCAGCTGCGGCTATGGCGCTTCCGGGGCCATGCTCTGGATCGAGAACGGAACGATCTGCGCCTGCCGGATCATCCGACAGGCAGATCTTTAAGTCCTTACTGCAGGAACAGGAAGGCGAAGGCCACGAAGGCGCCCACCCCGGTGGCTACAGCCAACGCGCCGTCCAGGAGCTTCCGAAGGAAGTAGCGGCGGTCGGCGGCGCCGGGGTAGCGGGGGATGGGATGATTTCGGGCGTTCTTGCGGGAAATGATGGCTGTTTTCATGTCCAAGTCCTCCTTTGTGTTGTTATGGCAATAGTATACAAGCGGGGCGGTCCAATAAACTGGACAGATAACGGACGGGTGATACGATCTTTCCATCTTGAATTCTGACAGCGGCTGTGATATGATGTTGAAAAGTGAGAACGGAGGCTGTGAATGAACGTTTTTTCTGTGATCGAGGAAAAATGGACCAGGTTTTGCGAGAAGGCACGGCCTGCGCTCCAGTCCGCCGGCCGTATCCTGGGCCAGGTGGGCGAAGTATTGAAGACCATTGGCTCTTATCTGTATCGGATGCGGGCGGCGCTGCTGTCCATCCCGGTGGCGGTGGCGGCCATCTATCTGGCGCTGCTGAATACGGCACGGCTGCCCAAGACCGTGGGCATTTGGATCCAGACCGACGGCAGCTTCCTGATGCTGGTGCCTCGGAACCTGGCGGTGATCGCCCCCCTGGCGGTGACGGCGCTTTGCGTTTTGCTGATGCTGATGTCCAAGAAAGTCACCTTCCCCTGGCTGATCAGTTTGTTTTCCCTGGTGCTGCCGGTGCTGATCTATGTGACCAATTTGTTCCCTGCCTGAATAGAGAGGAGTATCCATGAAAAAGACCCTTGCCCTGGTGTTGGTGCTTTGCCTGATGTGGTCCCTGGCTGCCTGCAATCCAGAGGCTCCTATTTTGAAGATCGAGGTCACCTGGCCGCCGGTCCAGCAGCCCGAAGAGTCCACCGGGGAGTCTACCAGTCCTGACCAGACCAAACCCATGCCCACCGATCCTGTGGATGTGACCGATCCCAGCGGCCCCAGTCAAAGCGAGCAGACCGGCGATACCACCGGCTCCCAGCAGACCGATCCGCCTACCGAACCCAGCCAGCCCGCAACCGGCTACACCCGGGCGGAGCTGGAGGCGATGGATACCACAAAGAACGGCTGGGGCCTTGGCCCCTACACCGATGACAAAGGCCGCCCGGTGGACGCCACGAGAGCCCAGGAGCAGTACGGCCAGTACGAGGCCTATTACATATATCCCGACGACGGGAACTTCTACCTGACCTTTGACGAGGGCTACGAGAACGGCTACACACCCCAGATCCTGGATGTGCTGAAGGAGAAGAACGTGAAAGCGGTGTTCTTCGTCACCATGCAGTATGTGAAGGAAGAGCCGGAGCTGGTCCAGCGGATGATCGACGAGGGCCATGTGGTAGGCAACCACTCGGTGCGCCACAAGTCCATGCCCACCTTGTCCATCGACGAGATGATCTCCGAGGTCATGGACCTGCATAACTATATGCTGGAAAACTTCAACTATGAGATGGACCTGTTCCGGCCGCCTATGGGAGAATTCTCCCAGCAGTCCCTGGCGGTGCTGCAGGACCTGGGTTACAAGAGCGTTCTGTGGAGCTTTGCATATAAAGATTATGATGTGAACGCCCAGCCCGATCCGGATACTGCCCTGGAGAAGATCGTATCCACCGCCCACAGCGGGGAGATCTGCCTGCTCCACGCCGTGTCCGCCACCAATACCGCGGTGTTGGGGGATGTGATCGACCAGATCCGGGAGCGGGGGCTGACCTTTGCGTTGATGTAAGGTTTATTGGACGAAGATCCATCAAACCATTATATTATTAAGGAGGAAAGACCATGAAGATGACAAAGCGAGCGATCCTCAGGCTGTTGGCTGTGATGCTGTGCTTGGCGCTGGCCCTGGCCGGCTGTGCCGGCGGACAGGACGGGAACGACGGCGATGACGACGATAAGGGCGACAATGGCGACAAGCCCTCCGTCCGCTCCCCCAAGGAGCAGTTCTCCTACTCCGTAGAAAAGACCCTGTCGGAGATGACCGGGGCCTGGGAGATAGTGGACCTGGTAGAAGAGGCGCTGTCCGCCGGGAAACTCACCATCAACGCCGGCGGTCAGTTGGAGAGCGTGACCTATATCAGCCTGGATAAGTCCTATCTTTCCAGCTTCCTGGAGATGAACATGGGCGAAGGGCAGATCCTGGACGCCCAGATGTTCGTTACGGACGAGGCCCTGGCCATCGCGATCCCGGCCATTCTGGGAGAACAGGCCTATGGTGTGGATCTGGACACCCTGGAGGAGGATCTGGAAAACTCCGCCATCTGGGCGCTGATGGGCATCACCTACCAGGAGTTCCTGGACCAGAGCGGCATGGATATCGGGAGCCTGATGGAGTCTGCCGTGGTGAGCCTGGACTACCTGGGCGGCATCCAGGAGGCCCTGGAGAACGCCGCCGCGGATGTGCAGGTGAGCGATGCCACCGGCAAGGTCACGATCTACGATGAGGAAGTGGACGCCCGGACCATCACCGTCACCGCTACCCATGAGGACATGGAGAAGATCGTTCTGGCGCTGATCGACGAGCTGGAGGAGATCGCTCTGGATCTGTCCGAGCAGATGATCGCCGCCGCGGCCATGGATACCACCGAGATCGGAGATCTTGAAGAGGAGCTTCGCACCGAGTTCGCGGATATGCGCCAGGAGATCGCCGAGGCCTTTGAGGGCGTGGATCTGACCCTGGAGTTGAAGGCGAACATCGATCCTGAGACCGAGTATGTGATGAGCGTGGATGTGGACCTCTACGGCATCGTTGACGATGAGGAAGGCAACGTGTCCATGGATCTGATCCTGGGCTCCGATCCCATCAACAGCGGCAAGTACACCCTTTCCATGGTCTCCGCAGGGGACTATGAAGGAGTGCGGGTGGATGTAGTCGCGGAAAAGCAGACCAGCGGCAGTCAGGATGTGTATACGCTGACCACCCAGATCTCCAAGGGCGATGATACTTACGAGCCGTTCACCGCCGAGGTGAGCTATGACAACGACTCCCATGCGTTCGACCTGGACATCCAGGCGGATGGCGGCTCCCTGGAGATCCAAGGCACGCTGGAGAGCACCGGGCAGGTCTTTGACCTTTGGCTGGAGCGGGTGTGCGTTGACGGTCAGGAGATGGTGGTGGATGTACGGGTGTGCCTGGAGGCCGTGAGCGCCAGCGAACTGCCTCAGGTGCCGTCGTATGAAAATGTGCTGACCATGGACGAGGAGGAGCTTCAGCAGTTTCTGGCGATCTTTGCCCAGCTGGGAGGCATGGAAGGCGACGCCTACGAAGACTACTATGGTGACGACTACGGCTTCTAAGATCTTTTAAGCCCCAAAATAACGGCACACAGCAGGCAGCTGTGTGCCGTTTTATGCACTTCGCCCCCATCCGGGTACGGATGGGGGCTTGAATGGTTTATTCCTGATCCCAGTTGTGCCAGACGTTCTGCACGTCGTCGTCGTCTTCCATCACGTCGATCAGTTTCTCCATGAGCTTGATCTGCTCTTCGCTTTCCAGCTTCTGATAGTTCTGGGGGACCATCTCGATCTGGGCGGAGGCAAAGGCATAGCCCTTGGCGGTAAGGCCCTCGGCCACGGCGTTGAAATCGTCCGGGGCGGTGTAGATGGTGAAGCAGTCCTCTTCGGCTTCGAAGTCGTCGGCACCGCAGTCCATGGCGTCCATCATTACCGTGTCTTCTTCGTAGTCGCCGTCCTCGTTATCGATCACCAGCACGCCCTTCTTGTCGAAGGACCAGCTGACGCAGCCGGAAGCGCCCAGATTGCCGCCGTACTTGTCAAAGTGGTGGCGCATGGAGCCGGCGGTTCGGTTCCGATTGTCGGTCATCGTTTCCACGATCACCGCCACGCCGCCGGGACCGTATCCTTCGTAGGTGATGGTCTCATAGTTGTCCCCGCCGCCGGCACCGGCGGCCTTTTCCAGGCAGCGCTTGATGTTGTCGTTGGGCATATTGGCGGCCTTGGCCTTGGTGATCACCGTGGCCAGGCGGGAGTTGTTGGCAGGGTCGGTGATCCCGCCGCCCTCCTTCACCGCCACGATCAGCTCCTTGGAGATCTTGGTGAAGGCCGCTGCCCGCTTGGCATCCTGAGCGCCCTTGGTCTTTTGGATGTTATGCCATTTGGAATGTCCGGACATAAGTATCTTCCCTTCGTTGTTCTAAAAATATATCCGACTTATTCTAGCATCACATGGGGAAAAAATCAATATATTTCTGTAAATTCAGAAGAAATGGATACAGTCCCGGTTGGTCTGGGAGGCCTGCACCGCCACGGAGGGGAAGGCCTCGGCCAGCTTCTGCGCCAGTACCGCCACGATCGGCGCTTCCGTAGGGAAGTGACCGGCATCGATCAGGTTCAAATGCAGATCCCGGGCATCCTGGAACTGGTTGTATTTGACATCGGCGGTGACGAAGGTGTCGCACCCGGCCGCCGCCACTTCCGCCAGGGCCGAGGCGCAGGCCCCGCCGCCTACCGCCACCTGGTGGACCGGCCGGCTGCCGTCGGCGAACCGAAGGCCCTTACAGCCAAGCTTGTCCTTTACCGTGGCCAGGAAGGTGTCCAGAGGCTGGGGATAGACTTTGCCGGTGCGGATCAGCGCCGCGCCCGCCGGGTCCAGGGTCTGGACATCCTCCAGCCCCAGCGCCTGGGCCAGCCGGTCGTTGACGCCGCCAGGCGCCCGGTCCAGATTGGTGTGGGCGTTGACGGCGCTGATGCCCCTGGCCGCCAGGAACAGGATCGACCGGCCAACGGCATCGTCGGCGGTGACGGCTTTCAAAGGGGAGAAGATCAGGGGATGGTGGGTGACGATCAGGTCCGCCCCCACCTGGGCCGCCTCCCGGCACACGTCCTCAAAGGGGTCCAGGGCCACCAGGATCTTGTGGATCTGGGCCTCCCGGCGGCCGCACAGCAGGCCCACATTGTCCCAGTCCATCTTCAGATCGGTGGGGGCGATGGTATCCAAAAACGCTAAAACATCACATACCTTGGCCATGGATCTGTTCCTCCATTTCTTTCAGCTCCTGCAACAGAGCTTCAAATTCGGAAAGTTTGGGGCTGCCGCTGAGCCGCAGACCTTCCACCGTGGTCCCGATGCTGTCCAAGATCCGCTGATAGAACGCCGGCAGCAGGGGAGAGCGGCTTTGGATCAGGGCGGGACTGATGTAGTATCCCCCGGAAGTCAGGGCCGTAGTCGGTCCCCAGACCACCTCCATCACCGGGTAGATGAATTTTCCGTCCTGGGCCAGGGTCTCCCGGCGGATCTGGAAGCCCTGCTCATACAGATACCGCCGGAGCTGGGGCCTGTGGGACTGGCATTGGAGCACCAGCCGGTACTTGCCGTCCCGGATCCAGGGGGCGGCGTCCAATATGGCGATCATGGTGTCCGCGCCCATCCCGGCCAGCACCGCCACGGTAAGATCCCGGGGGATGTTTTTCAGACCGTCGGACAGGTAGAAGCGCATCTTGTCCCGGACACCGAATTTTTCCGCGTTGGCGATGGCGCTCTCCAATGGCTGGGGATTTACGTCCCCGGCCAATACGCGTCTGGCCCCGCCGGTGGTGAGCAGATGGATGCCCAGGTAGCCGTGGTCACAGCCGATATCCGCCACCACATCATCCGGGCGGATAAGATCGCAGCAGGCCCTGAGCCGGTTGGAAAGGGGGATCTTCATATTCGTTCCTCCGTGTAGAAAAAACGCCGCCCCGGGGACGCGGGACGGCAGTTTCATCAAGCGTTCTTCTCAGCCTGATCGGCCTCGTAGGCCTCCAGGAAGTGGTTCAGCTGGGCCAGGAAAGCGTCGCAGTCGATCCCGTGGACCATGCATGCCTCTTCCACCGTTTCGCCCCGGGAAGAGGGACAGCCCAGACAGTGCATACCGATGGCGAAGAACAAGGGAGCGGACTGAGGCGCGATGTCCAGCACGTCGCCGATGATGGTGGTCTTTTCGATTTTAACAGCCATTGAGATGACCTCCTGATCTTAATTACTTGTGGTATTATAACCTCTTTTTTGTCAAAAAACAAGATGTATTTTCATCGCTTTCCCAGGACCCAGAAGGCCACGGCGCTGGCGGCGGCTACGTTCAGGCTGTCCACCCCGTGGTACATGGGGATCTTCACCGTGTGATCGCACCGGGCAAGGCACGCCTGCGTCAGGCCGTCGCCCTCACTGCCCAGGATCAGCGCCAGCTTTTCCTCCCCGGCAAGCCTTGGGTCGTCGATGGAGATGGCGCTGTCGCTGAGCGCCAGGGCAGCGGTCCGAAAGCCCAGGGCCTGCAAGACCCCGAGCCCCGGCTCGGGCCATTCAGATATGGAACTGCCCAGAAAGGTCCAGGGGATCTGGAACACGGTGCCCATGCTCACCCGGGCGCTCCGGCGGTACAGAGGGTCGCTGCATCCAGGGGTAAGGAGCACCGCGTCCATCCCCAGCGCGGCGGCGGAACGGAAGACCGCCCCTACATTGGTGGGGTTTTGCACGTTTTCCAGCACCGCCACCCGGCGGGCGTTTTGCAAAAGGGTCTTAGGGTCCGGCAGAGGGGGACGGCGCATGGCGCACAGCACGCCTCTGGTCAAATGATACCCGGTGAGCTGGGCCAGTACCGCCCGTTCCCCGGTGAACAGGGGGATGTCCCCGCAGCGGGCAACGATCTGCCGGGCAGAGCCTTGGATGTCCTTGCCCTCCATCAGCAGCGACACCGGCGTATACCCGGCATCCAGCGCCCGGCCGATCACTTTGGGGCTTTCGGCGATGAACAGGGAATTGCCAGGGTCGGCCCGGTTCATGAGCTGGGCTTCCGTGAGCCGGGCGTACACATCCAGGGCCGGGTCTGAAAAGTCGGTGATCTGTTTGATCTGAGCCATGGTCCCTCCTTTACAGGTCCACCAGGGTCAGTTCATGGCCCAGGGCCGGGATCAGCTTGTCCAGCAGGTCCCCGGTGGAAAAGCGCAGGCTGGAGGTGTTGACGCAGGGGTGACAGCCGAACCATTCCTGATCCAGCAAGTCCCGGTCCATCAGCAACCGGACCTTCTTTTCCCGGTCGTTCATCAGCCCCAGCACGCTCAGGGACCCGGGGCAGATGTCCAGCAGCCGCTCCATGTATTCTCCGGCGGCGAAGGACAGGCGGCTCGAGCCGATCTGCTTGGACAGCACGCTGGTCTTGAAGGGCTTGTCCGCCGGCATGAGCAGCAGGTAAAACCGGGTACACTGCCGGTCGCACAGCAGCAGATTTTTGCACAGCACCACATCCAGGGCCTGGTCCACAGCGGCACAGGCCTCCATGGTCATGGCCGGGTCGTGGTCCGCCCGGCGGTAGCCGATCTCCAGCCGGTCCAGCAGTTCGTAGGCCCGTTGCTCCTTGGGGAGCCGCCGCCGCAGATCTTCCGGCGGTCCGTTGAAAACTTCCATGGCGCGTTCCTTTCTCATAAGATCTCCGGCTGCCGGGGCAGCCGGAGGGCATCATTTCGCGGACAGATCTACCCCACGGCGGATCATGGACCAGGCCGGCACCTGCCGGGGCAGGGGAAGGTAAAACTTCATCTGGGGGGTCTTGGGCTCGTCCAGAGGGGCCCCGTCCAGATCCGTCATGTCCTGGGCGGCGAATGTAAAGGGCCGCATATCCGGGCCGACCACTTCCAGTTCCGCCCCGGCGGGGAATTTGTTCCGCAGGGAACACAGGGCCAGGCCCCGCTCGTCGCACTGCTCCACCAGGGCGCAGATCTGCCAGTCCCGGATGTAGCGGGCGCTGTGGACATACTGACCAGGCGGGCCGTAGTAGAAGCCGGTGGAGTAGATCCGGTGGGACACATGCTCCACCTCGTCCCGCCAGACCGGGTCCACCGGCCTTCCGGCGGCCACATCATCGATGCAGTGGCGGTAAGCGCCGGTGACCACCGCCGCGTAGTAGGCGGATTTGGCCCGGCCTTCGATCTTGATGCAGTCGATCCCAGCGTCCATCAGGTCCTTCAGGTGGTCGATGGTACACATATCCCGGGAGTTGAGGATGTAAGTGCCTTTCTCATCTTCAAATACCGGGAAGTACTCGCCCGGCCGCTTTTGCTCCACCAGGGCGTATTCATACCGACAGGGCTGGGCGCAGGCGCCCCGGTTGGCGTCCCGGCCGGTCATATAGTTGCTCAGCAGACACCGGCCGGACCAGCTTACGCACATGGCCCCGTGGCCAAAAGTTTCGATCTCCAGCGCCGGGGGGCATTTTTGCCGGATCGTGACGATCTCCTCCAGGCTCAGCTCCCGGGCCAGCACCACCCGCTGGGCGCCTAAGTCATACCAGGCGGTGGCGCTGACATAGTTGGATACGGACTGCTGGGTGGAGATGTGCCGCTGGCACCGGGGGGCGTACCGCCCGGCCAGGGTGAAGGCCCCCAGATCTGCCACGATCAAAGCGTCCACCCCCGCCTCATCCAGCCGCTCCAGATACTCTGGCAGCCGGGCCACCTCGTCGTTGCGGGGCATGGTGTTCACGGTGACATGGACCTTCACCCCATGACTGTGGGCAAAGGCCACCGCCTGGGGCAGCTCCTCCGCCGTGAAGTTCCCGGCGAAGGAGCGCATACCAAAGGAGGTCCCGGCAAGATACACCGCGTCGGCGCCGTAGAGCACCGCCATCCGCAGACGCTCCATATCCCCGGCAGGACTTAGCAGCTCCAGCTTCCTCATTCGTCATCCTTCAAGGTTGCCAGGAACGCCATGTGCTCTTCATAGGTCCTGGAGAAGTGGTGCGCGCCGGTGGAGGGGTCGAAGGCGTAGTAGTAGTAATCCGTATCCTCCGGGCCGAGAGCGGCGGCCAGACTGTTCTGGCTGGGGCTGGAGATCGGTCCGGGGGGCAGGCCCTTGTTGGTGTAGGTGTTGTAGGGGCTGTCGACTTTCAGGTCTTCCTCCGTCAGATCCGCCTTGCCGCCCAGGGCGTAGACGATGGTGGCGTCGATGTTCAGATAGGGATACTCCGAGGGATCAGCCAGACGGTTGTAGATCACCGAGGAAACGGTGTAGCTCTCCAGATCGCTGGCGGACTCCTTCTCGATCATGGAGGCGATGATCACCACTTCCCGAATGGTGTAGCCCTTTTCCTCCTGAAGGGTCTGGAGCTTCTGCTTCATAACATCGGTAAAGCTGGCGTCAAAGGCGTCGAGCATCTTCTCCAGCACCCGTTCCGGGTCATCGTTTTCATAGAAGTCGTAGGTGTTGGGGAAGAGGTAGCCTTCCAGGCAGTATTTATCTCCACGCTCCACCCCTTCCAGGAACCAGTACTCGTCCAGCTCGCCACTGGCGGCATATTCCTCCAGTTCCGCGGCGGTACACACGCCATTTTCCTCCAGCAGTTTGAAGATCTGGGCGCAGGTATAGCCCTCCGGGATCCGCAGGTCCTCTACCACCGTCAGCCCGGAGGAGTAGGGGGACATGGCCGATACCAGGGCCATATAGTCGTAGACCACCATCTCCTCCGCTGCGTCGCCGGACTGGTCGTTGAGCACATAGGTGCCGGGCTTGATCTTGTCCATGGCGTCAGAGATGTTGGCGTAGAGCTTGAACAGGCCGGGATAGCTGATCAGCTCCGCGTCTTTCAGCTTCTGGGCCACATCGTCCAGGGTGTCCCCCTCTTCGATGGTGATGGTCACGGTCTTGGCCTCCCGGCCGAATGCCAGTACATCGGCGGCGCACAGCCAGACCATCCGGCCAATGGCCGCGCCGACGGCCACGATGATCAGCAGCCAGACCACTGTGGCCGCCAGATGGGGCAGACCCAGCAGACCGCTTCCGGAGCGCCGCTTGGGACGGCCTTTTTCCATGGTTTCTTCCTCCGTTTCCTCCTCAGGCGCTTCCTCCTGAGAAGGTCCTTTTTCTGTTTGTTCCGGCTCTTCCACCGGCTGGTCGCTGAAGATCCGCTCCAGGACCTCCCCCTCTCCAAAGGTGTCCCGGAACTCATCGTCCCGGAACTCGGCAGGGGGCGTTTGCGCCTGGGGCTGGGGGAGATCTGGCGTGTCACCGGCAGAGGGCACCACCTGGGTGGCGTCCATGGACACCGCCGGTTCCGCCGGGGCCGATCCGGCAGGGTCTCCCCGAAGGGTGTCCCGGATGATCTTCTCCAGATCCAGCTCGTCGTCGCCCAGGTCCTTCCCAGCGGGATCGGACGCAGAAAGGTCCAGCGGGGCGATCTGGGAAGGGGGGGCCTCGTCTTCGGCCGGCTCATTGGCAAGGCTGGTCAGCTCCCCACCGATCGGCCGGGTGGCATCCATGGGCTGAGCCTGGACACCGGCAGGATCTTCGTGCAGGGTGTCCTGGATGATCTTCTCCAGGTCCAGCTCCACCGTCGGCTCCTCGCCGGAGGGGGTCAGGTCCGTGCCGGAGAGCAGCTGTTCCAGCCACCGATCCTCGTCAGAGGACAGCGGCGATCTTTTGTCTTCCATACCCGATACCTCCTGTCAGCGGATCTGGATCTGTTCGGCGACCCGCCGGGCCTCTTCCGGCCCTTTCAGCGCTTCCACCAGCGCCAGGCCGAAGGGGATGGCGCACCCGGCAGAGGTGCCGGTGATCAGCTTGCCGTCCCGGACCACCGCGGCGTCAGGCACCATCCTGGCGCTGCCCATGCCGCTCTCACAGCCGGGATAGCAGGTGGCCTGAAGGCCGTCGGTGATGTGTAGGTCCGCCAGCACCGTGGGACCGGCGCAGATCGCGGCCACGAACCGGCCGTTCTCCCAGGCGAAACGCAGGGCGTCCAGGGCCGGTTGGCTCTTCCGGGCGGTGGCAACGCCGCCCAGACCTCCGGGCAGGACGATCATCTCCAGGGTGGTCAGGTCCATCTCCTGGATGGTGATGTCCGCCTCGATGGGGATGCGGTGGCTGCCGGTGACGGTCTTGCCGTCCACGCCTACGGTGAGGGTCTCGATCCCGGCCCGGCGCAGAAGGTCGATCGGGGCGACGGCTTCGGTCTCTTCAAAGCCTGTTCCAAGTAATACATATACCATGATTTATTCCTCCAGCTCCTTCGCCACTTTGGCGAAGATCTCTTCGTGGATATCTTCGATGGAGCGCATGGCTCCATCCCGAACGCAATCGATCACCGTCCAGCCGTAAAACCGGGCGGCGGCACGGCCGGTCTCCCGGCAGACGGACAGATAGCTTAAGTCCTGCTCATGGATGTCGGCGGACGTGTTGGTGTCCCGCTCCCGGCGCTGCATGAGCTGGGCGGTATGGCCGGTAGGCACATCCAGGTACACCACCAGATCCGGTCTGGGCAGGCCCAGGCGGCAGTACTCAAAGTCATACAGCCATTCCAGGAAGCCGGGCCGGTCCTCCGGCGGCATCTTGGAGGCTTGGTGGACGGCGTTGGAGGTGGTGTAGCGGTCGGAGAGCACCAGTCCTCCGTCGTCATACCACCGGCCCCAGTCCTGTTTATAGGAGGCGTAGCGGTCCACCGCGAAAAAGGCGGAGGCGGCGTAACCATTCACATCGGAAGGGTGGGTGCCGAACTGACCGTCCAGGTACATCCGGATCAGGGCGGAGCTGGGCTGGCTGTACCGGGGGAAGACCAGGTCTTTAAATGGGGTGCCCCGGTCCGTCAGCCTCTGGCGCAGCCGCTGGAACTGGGTGGACTTCCCGGAACCATCGGTGCCTTCCAATACGATCAGTTTTCCCATGACATCATGCCTCCACGCCCGGTATGTTTGATCGCCGGGCCTGATATACTAACATAAAATATACCACGATCGGCCGGGTTTGTCCACTATGGGGCAGGGCGGTAAAAGGAAAATTTCTGTTACAGCTTGCGCCGGAAATTTACAAATTATTTTTGATATGGTCACAATCTGCTATTGACTGTAAAACGGATCATGGTAAAATAATGAAACTGTGAATTTAGATCTTCCATTGAGGGTGATACCGTATGAACGATGAACAAGAGATAAAAAACGAGGGCAGTCCCCGGAAGAAACAGAAGCTGGTACGCAGGCTTCTGATCGGACTTTGCGTGTTTTTGTCTGTGATCTTGGTAGCCATCTGCGGCCTGTGGTGGTATGCCGAGCATTTGCTGGGGCATATCCACTATGTGGGCAAGGAGGATACCATGTCCTCCCAGGATATCGAGGACTCCATGACCGACGGCCTTGAAAGCATGGACCCTGACGAGAGCCTGCCGGATATCACCGACCTGCCTACCGTGTCCCATCCCTATGGCACAGACGATCCCAGCGTGGTGATGGGCGATATCGTCAACATCCTGCTGATCGGTGAAGACCGGCGGGAGGGGGAGAGCCGCGCCCGTTCCGACTCCATGATCTTGGTGACGTTCAATAAGACCACCGCGGAGATCACCATGACCTCGTTCATGCGGGACTCCTACGTCCACATCCCGGGGTATCTGGACAACAAGATCAACGCCGCTTACCAGTGGGGCGGCATGGCTCTGCTGGAGGAAACGCTGAAATACAATTACGGCGTAGAGGTGGACGGCTCGGTAGCCGTGAACTTCAGCCAGTTCGAGCAGGTGATCGATCTGCTGGGCGGTGTGGATCTGACGCTGACCCAGGCTGAGTGCGACGAGATCAACCGGCAGTTCGGGGTGGTGCTGAGCCCCGGCACCCAGCGGCTCAACGGCGAACACGCCCTGGCCTATGCCCGGATCCGGAAGCTGGATGACGACTACCACCGGGCCAGCCGCCAGCGGGAACTGCTCATGTCCCTGCTCGACCGGTATAAGAGCCTGTCCCTGGTGGATATGCTCTCGGTGCTGGACGATGTGCTGAGCCTGGTATCCACCAACATGGAGAAACGGCAGATCGTGTCCCTGGCTACAGAGCTGTATCCCATGCTCTCCGGCGCTGATTTTGGCGAAGCCCAGATCCCGGCGGCAGGCACGTTCGACGGCGGGAATGTGCAGGTCCGGCCGGGCCTGAAGGACTGGTTCCAGTACAACATCGACTTCGTGGAAAATCGGAAGATCCTGCTGGAGATCTTCGACGCCGACTAAAAACGAACAGAAAACACATATCCCCTCCGAAAGCTCGGAGGGGATATGTTCATTTCATGGAAGCCACGTTCTTGCGGACCAAGGCCCGTTTCAGCCGTGCCTCCGCCAGAGCCAGGTCCGTGTCGGAGGCGTCCTTGGCGGACAAGATCTGCTGGGCCTTCTGATAAGAGGCATCCGCCCGCTGGGCATCGATCTGGTCCGCCCACTCGAAGGTGGTAGGCACCAGGTCCACCCGGCCGCCGGTCACCGACAAGATCCCGCCCATACAGGCGGCGTAGCGCTTCTGGCCGTCGATCACCACTGTGGCCCGGCCCATGCCCAGGGGGGCCACCAGATCCGCGTGACCGGCCATGATGCCAAGATCGCCGCCGATGGTGCGGACGGTGAGCATCTGCGCCATGCCGTCATAGCACACCCCGTCCGGGGTGACGATCTTCAGGGGGAAGGGGGTCATTGGCCCTCACCGCCCTTGAATTTCTCCACCACCTCGTCGATGGTGCCGGCGAACAGGAAGTACGACTCCGGGATCTGGTCGTGCTTGCCTTCGATGATCTCCCGGAAGGAGCGGATCGTTTCCTTGAGAGGCACATATTTGCCCTGGAAGCCGGTGAACTGCTCCGCTACATGGAAGGGCTGGCTCAGGAACCGCTGGACCTTTCTGGCCCGGTTCACGATCACCTTGTCCTCTTCGGACAGCTCGTCCATGCCCATGATCGCGATGATGTCCTGAAGCTCCTTGTACCGCTGGAGGATGTTCTGCACCGCCCGGGCGGTGTCGTAATGCTCCTGGCCCACCACGTCCGGGGTCAAGATCCGGGAGGTGGAGTCCAGGGGATCCACCGCCGGATAGATGCCCAGGCTGGCGATGCCACGGTCCAGCACGGTGGTGGCGTCCAGATGGGCGAAGGTGGTGGCAGGGGCCGGGTCCGTCAGGTCGTCGGCAGGCACATACACCGCCTGGACCGAGGTGATCGAGCCGTTCCGGGTGGAGGTGATCCGCTCCTGGAGGGCGCCCATCTCGGTGGCCAGGGTGGGCTGGTAGCCCACGGCGGAGGGCATCCGGCCCAGCAGGGCGGACACCTCAGAACCGGCCTGGGTGAAGCGGAAGATGTTGTCGATGAACAGCAGTACATCCTGGTGCTTCACGTCCCGGAAGTATTCGGCCATGGTCAGGCCGGACAGACCCACCCGCATACGGGCTCCAGGCGGCTCGTTCATCTGACCGAAGACCATGGCGGTCTTGTTGATGACGCCGGACTCGGTCATCTCATTGTACAGGTCGTTGCCCTCCCGGGTCCGTTCGCCTACGCCGGTGAACACGGAGTAGCCGTTGTGGGCGGTGGCGATGTTGTAGATCAGCTCCTGGATCAGCACGGTCTTGCCCACACCGGCGCCGCCGAACAGGCCGATCTTGCCGCCCTTGGCATACGGACAGATCAGATCGATCACCTTGATGCCTGTTTCCAGGATCTCGGTGGCCGGCTGCTGTTCATCATAGGCCGGGGCAGGGCGGTGGATGGACCAGCGGTCCGCCCCCTGCACCGGGGGCTTTTCGTCGATGGGCTGGCCCAGCAGGTCGAAGACCCGGCCAAGGCACTCGTCCCCTACGGGGACGCTGATCGGCGCGCCGGTGTCCACCGCCTCCACCCCCCGGCAAAGGCCGTCGGTGGAGTTCATGGCGATGCACCGGACCACATTGTCGCCGACGTGCTGGGCGACCTCGGCCACGATGGTCCGATCCCCCTGGGGGATCTGGATGGCGCTGAGCAGCTCGGGAAGGGCGTCCTCCCCAAAGCGGATATCCAGGACAGGACCCATGACCTGGATCACGGTCCCCTTGTTGTTGGTCATTGGTATCACTCCTTGTGAGCAGGCGATCACCGGCGGTCTTAGGAACCGGCTACGATCTCGGTGATCTCCTGGGTGATGGCGGCCTGACGGGCCTGGTTGTATTTCAGGCTCAGGCCGGCGATCATATCGTCGGCGTTCTGGGTTGCCGCGTCCATGGCGGTGCGGCGGGCGGCCTGTTCCGAGGCCCTGCTCTCGCACAACGCCCCGTAGATCACGCCTCCCAGATACTCGGGGATGATCGCGCTGAATACTTCGCCGGCGCTGGGCTCGTAGATGATCTGGCGGCCGGTGCCTTCCGAAGGGTCGGTCTGCAGAGGCAGCAGGGGCAAGGTGGCGGGGGTCTGGGACAGCACGGACCCGAAGACCGTATAGGCCAGACAGATCCGGTGGTAGTCCCCGGCCAGATACGCCCGGCTCACCAGCTTGGCGATGGAGAAGCAGTCGCCCACGGATACATCCGCTGCCTGGGCATAGATGGTGGTGAGCATCGGCACGTTCCGACTGCGGAAATATTCCACCGCCTTCTTGCCGATGGGCAGCACAGCGGGCTGTTTGCCCTGGCTCTCGGCGGTGACCAGCTTGAGGATATTGCTGTTGTAGCCTCCCGCCAGGCCCCGGTCACCGGCGATCACGATATAGAGCACCTTGTCGTCCTCTGCCCGGTACAGGTAGGGGGAGGAAGCGTCGCTGCCGGCGGCAAGGTCATCGATAACAGACCGAAGGGCCTGGTAATAGGGGCGGGCTTTTAAGATCTGGGCCTGGGCCTGGCGGAGCTTGGAGGCTGCCACCATCTCCATGGCCTTGGTGATCTGCCGGGTGGAGCGCATGCTCCGGATCCGGGCCTTGATCTCCTTGGTGGAAACACCGGCCATTGCAGTGCCTCCTTTCTCAGGCGGTCTTGCCCAGCTCGGCCAGCAGCCGGTCCAGGGCGGTCTTCAGCTCGTCCTCGGCGGACGGCTCCAGACGGCCGGTGGTACGGATCTGCTGGAGCACATGGCTGTAGTGCAGATCCATGAGCTGGTAGAGCCGCTGTTCGAATCCCGGCACCTCATCCGGCTCCAGGCTGTTCAGGTAGCCTTTGGTGACGGCGTAGATGACGCACACCTGGTGCGCCACGTCCACCGGGGCCTCGTTCTTCTGCTTCAGCACCGCCACGATCCGCTGGCCCAGGGCCAGCCGGGCTTTGGTGTCCGCGTCCAGATCCGAGCCGAACTGGGCGAAGCTCTGCAGCTCCCGGTACTGGGAGTAGAGCAGCTTCAGAGAACCGGCCACCTTTTTCATGGCCTTGATCTGGGCGTCGCCGCCTACACGGGACACGGAGATGCCCGGGTTCACCGCCGGCATGATGCCGGAGTTGAACAGCTCGGTCTCCAGGAAGATCTGCCCGTCGGTGATGGAGATCACGTTGGTGGGGATATAGGCGGAAACGTCGCCTGCCTGGGTCTCGATGATCGGCAGGGCCGTCAGACTGCCGCCGCCCAGCTCGTCGGACAGCTGGGCCGCCCGCTCCAGGAGCCGGGAGTGGAGGTAGAACACGTCGCCGGGGTAGGCCTCCCGTCCGGGAGGACGGCGGATCAGCAGGCTGATCGCCCGGTAAGCCACGGCGTGCTTGCTCAGGTCGTCGTAGATCACCAGCACGTCCTTGCCCTGGTACATGAAATGCTCGCCCATGGTACAGCCGGTGTAGGGGGCGATGTAGAGCATCGGCGCCAGCTCCGAAGCGGTGGCGGAGACCACGATGGTGTAGTCCATGGCGCCGCCCTTTTGCAGATCCTCCACGATCTGGGCCACGGTGGACCGCTTCTGGCCGATGGCCACATAGATGCAGATCACGTCCTTGCCCTTCTGGTTCAGGATCGTGTCCGTGGCGATGGTGGTCTTGCCGGTCTGGCGGTCGCCGATGATCAGCTCCCGCTGGCCCCGGCCGATCGGGATCATGGAGTCGATGGCCTTGATGCCGGTCTGGAGGGGCCGGGAAACGTGCTGGCGCTGGAGGATCCCCGGGGCGGGACACTCGATGGGGCGTTGGTCCTCCGCCGCGATCGGGCCTTTGCCGTCCACCGGCTGGCCCAGGGCGTTGACCACCCGGCCGATCAGCCCCTGGCCCACAGGCACGGACACCACCCGGCCGGTACGCTTTACCGTGTCGCCCTCTTTGATGCCGCTGTCGGTGCCAAGGATGACGATGGACACGGTGTCCTCTTCCAGGTTCTGGGCCATGCCGTACGAGCCGTTGGACAGTTCCAGCAGCTCTCCGGCCACGCACTGATCAAGACCGGAGGCCCTGGCGATGCCATCGCCTACGGCGATCACCACGCCGGTCTGGCTCATCTCGATCTTGTTTTCGTAATTTTTTATCTGTTCACGAATGATCTTCGTGATCTGGGAAGGTGTTAGATCCATAGTGTACCTGCTTTCTGTCAGAGTACGGTATTGGTCAGCTTGGCCCGGATCGCTTCCAGCCGGTGGGCGACGGTGTCATCGAGCTGTTTTCCATCGAAGTTCAGCCGGACGCCCCCCAGACAGCTGGGGTCCACCCGGTCCCGGAGCAAGATCTGCTTGCCGGTGATGGCGGCCAGCTTCTCCGTGAGCCGCTGTTTCTGATCGTCCGTAAGAGGCACGGCGGTGACCGCCTCCACCGGCACGATCCCATGCTCCCGATAGTACCGCGCCCGGAAAGAAGCCACACAGCCGTGGAACCGGCGGATGTGGCCCTTCTGGGTCAGGAGCTTTAAGGTGTTCAGGATATAAGGCTGGACACGGCCCCGGAAGCTCTCGTCCAGGATCTGGCACCGCTCCTGCTTGGAAAGGGCGGGGCTGGCCAGCAGCCGAAGAAAGTCCGGCTCCGTGGCAAAGCCCTGGTCCAGCGCTTCCAGCTCCTCCAGGGCCTGGTCACACAGGCCCTCTTCCAGAGCCAGGTCATACAATGCTTCCGCGTAAACGCTGCCGGTCTGGGTCATAGGGCGTCACCCAATCCTTCGATGAACCGGTCCACCAGGTCCGTCTGGTCCTGGGCGGTCAGCTCCCGGCCCACCACCTTTCCGGCGATGGCCATGGCCAGGCCGGAGATCTCATTTTTGGCGTCGTTGACCGCCTTTTTCTTCTCCAGGGCGATATCCGCCTGGGCCTTCTCCAGGATGGCTTCCGCCTCCTGGTTGGCCTGGCGAAGGATCTGGTCGGTACGATCCTGGGCGCGGACGGTGGCCTCCTTCACGATCTGCTCGCCGGTCTGGCGGGCAGTGGAGAGCTTGTCCGTGTACTCCGCCTGGAGCCGCTGGGCCTCCCGCTGGGCGGCGTCGGCCTGGGCGTACTGGTCGTCGATCTCCCGCTGGCGGTCGTCGATCATCTTCTTCACCGGCTTGAAAAGAAATTTGGCCAGGATGGCGAAGGTGAGGATCATATTGATCAGGGTGAACAGGGCCGTCCAGAAATTCACGCCTACCAGGCTCTCAAATTCCCCCAAGGTGTATCCCTCCTTTTCTTAAGCTTGCCGAAAGCCAGCAAGGGCTTAAAACACATTCAGGGCCAAAAGGAAGGCGATGATCAGAGAGTAGATGCCGGTGGTCTCCGTGATGGCACAGCCGATGATCATATTGGTCCGCAGGGTGCTGGATGCCTCCGGCTGGCGGGCCATGCCGTCCAGAGCGTGGCTGACAGCGTTGCCTTCGCCCAGAGCGGGACCGATGGCGCCGATACCCATACACAGCCCGGCGCCGATGGCGCAGGCGGCTTTCACGATAGCTTCTTCCATAATGATGTTCCTCCTAAAAAAGTTGTTGACAAATTTGGATACCTGTGGTCACTGCTCCGCTTCTTCCGGGGCAGGGCAGGCGCTGCTGATGTATACCATACTCAGCAGGCAGAAAACAAAGGCCTGGATGAGCCCGGAGAACAGGTCGAAGTACAGCGACAGTACCGCCGGGAGGCCGATCTGCAAAATGGGGATGTTGGAAGCCACGCCAAAATATTGGAGCAGGGCCAAAGCGCCTACCACGGCCAGGACCAGGCTCAGGAGCTTCCAGATGAGTTTCTTCTTTTTTTTCAGGGATACCGCCAGTCCCGCGATGCCCATGCCGGTAACGATCAGGCACACCAGCAGGCCGTTGCCGGCGATCAGGTTCAGCACCGCCGCCGAGGCGGTGGACAAGGCGGCATACAGCACCGAGGTGATCACGCCGCCGCCCATGACGTTGCCGAAAAGACGGAAGGCCATGGATACAGGCTGGGCGATCTCGGAAACGATGTTCATGGGGGTCATCACCGCCACCGGCTCGGTAAAGCCCTTGAGCCAGCCGATAAAGCCGTTGCGCTTGATCGAGTTATACCAGATGATCACGCTGGTCATCACCGCCCAGGTCAGCGTGGTGGACAGGTCGGCGGTGGTGGAGCGCAGAAAGCCGGTCATGCCGATCAGGGTCCCGCAGATCGAGGACAGGAACACCGTGCCGATATAGGGCGCCCAATAGGTGTTGTGGGGACCCATGGTCTCGCTGACCAAGTTGTAGAGCATCCCTACGGCCTTCTCCACCAGCACCTGGACGCCGCCGGGCCGCTTGGTGAGCCTCCGGCCCAGCAAGATCCCGGCGGTACACAGCACGATCGTGACCACCAGGGAAGACACGGTGGTCTGGGTGATGGGGATCCCGCCGAAGATCGGGATCACAAAATAGACGAACGCGCCTTCAACACTAACGTTCATCGAGCCGCTTCACCATCCTTTCGGAAGAACTCCGCCACCATCAGGGTGGGGCGGACGAACAACAGAGGCGCCACCAGGGCGAACGGGTGGCAGTAGCCGCTTTTGGCCCCGGCGAAGAGCACCAAAAACAGCACGATATACCGCACCAGCTGGGAACCGCTCAGGAGCATCTGGCCGCCCTTGACGTTCTGGGCCTCGGCCCGGTCCGCCGCCAGGCTGGTGGTCATGGCCATGAAAAAGAAATTCAGGATGGTCATGACGCCGCCCAGCAGACCGCCGAACAGGACGGTCCGGTCGAACGCCCCCAGCAGGGCGAAGATGCCCAGCATGGCGGCCACGCCTACGCAGACCCCTGCGGCGATGATGCCGGTCTGTTTAAAAACGATCTTTCGAGTATCCAAGGATATGGTCCACCTCCGTGTTCAGTCGTGGTCGTTGAAGGAAACAGGCGGCGGGGCCTGATCCTTCTTCTTGTCCCGGGACAGCCGGGCCATGGCCTTCAGGGAGTGGCGAAGGCCGTCGACCGCCAGCGCCAGCCCCAAGATCAGGCCCACCACCAGGACCCAGGTCCCCAGGCCAAAACGGTCCTGGAGCCACCGGGCCAGAAAAATACACCCGGCCAGGGGAATGGCCACCGACAGGCCCAATTGGCCCAGCCAAACCAGCAACGACAGGTCTTTCATGGGACGCTCCCCTCCATCCGCCAAGCGAATTTCTGTATATTATAACCGAAGCCGGGCCAGGATTCAAGCCCGGACCCCGGGAAATCGGTGGCATTTTTGTGAACGATGGGGCTTTCGCCCGGCCGGAAGGGGCGAAGGACCCTGCACAGGGAAGTTTTTTCTGAAAAGGGCTTTTCGATCCAAAGAAAATATAGTAAACTAGGGGGTAGAACGATCAGATCCATGCACAGCCGCCCTGCCGCCGTCATAAGCTGTGGTGAGGTGGGGCATGGATGTGGTTCCTTTGGACGGTGTTATCGGCTTTTGGCGCGCTGTGTGTGGCCTGGGCCGTGTTTGGTTTTTTACTGCCGGGACGGCGGGCCGGGGCGCTGGTGTGCCTGTGCCGGGACAGCCATGACGCCGGGTGCGCGATCGCCCGGTATCGGTGGCTGTGGGGCTTGGGTCTGCTTGCCTGTCCGCTGGTGCTGGTGGACCAGGGGCTTTCGGAAGAAGACTTGATATGGCTGGAAGCCCAGGGGGTCCGGGTGTGTACCATGGAGGAGCTGGCGGTCCGGCTGGAACAGGAGCGGGAGGAGCTTTGAACGAACTTGAGATCTTGAACGGCGCGGTCAGCGCCGTCATCTTTCAAAATTATGAGAACGGCTACGCGGTCCTGCGTCTGCGGTGCGACACCGGGGACACGGTGACGGTGGTGGGTACGATCCCCATGGCGGCGGTGGGAGAGCGGCTGATGGTCACCGGCCGGTGGAGCAGTCACCAGAATTACGGCAAGCAGTTCGAGGCGGAGTTTTTGGAGCGGCTCATGCCCCAGACCCGGGCGGAGATCGTCAGCTATCTGTCCAGCCGGATCGTCAAGGGCATCGGACCGAAGACCGCCGCCAGGATCGTGGAGCATTTCGGGGAGCGGACCCTGCAGATCTTAGAGCAGGAGCCTGCCCGCCTGAGCGAAGTGTCAGGGATCTCCGCCGCCAAGGCCCAGGCCATCGGTGAGGAGTTCCGCCTGCGGGTGGGACTGCGTCAGCTGATGGAGTTTTTTGCCCTCCACCAGCTCCCGGCGGAGCTGGCGGTGCGGGCCTACAAGGTCTATGGGGAACAGACCATGGACCTGCTGTACGACGACCCGTATCTGCTCATGGACGAGGAGCTGGACGCGCCCTTCACCGCGGTGGACCGGTTCGCCATCGACCTGGGCGTTTCGGGAGATGACCGGCGGCGGGTGGAGGCCGGGATCCTTTTCGAGCTGCGGTATAATCTGACGGTGGGCCACAGCTTCATGCCGGTGGACAAGCTGGTGATGGCCACCGCCCAGCTGCTGGGGCTGGAGCCGGAGATCATCCAGGCCGGCACCCAGCGGCTGATCCGGGACCAGCGGATCACCGGCTCCAGGCTTGCCGGGATCGATGTCGCCTATCTGCCCGCCCTGTATCACGCGGAGGTGTATTGCGCCCGGCGACTGCTGGAGATGGCTTTGGAGAGCTTCCCACAGCCGATCGGGCTGGAGGAGAAGATCGCCCAGGCGGCCCTGGACGCGGGGGTGGCCTATTCCCAACAGCAAAAAGAAGCGATCCAAAGCGCGGCGGACCGGGCGCTGCTGCTGATCACCGGCGGCCCCGGCACCGGCAAGACCACCATTTTAAAAGGCGTGCTGTCGCTGTATGACCAGATGGGGATCAAATGCGTGCTGGCCGCGCCTACCGGCCGGGCGGCCAAGCGGCTCACCGAGGTGACCGGCCGGGAGGCCTCCACGATCCACCGGCTCCTGGAGGCGTCGATCGACCAGAATACCGGCCGGATGGTGTTTTTGAAGGATGAGGAAGATCCTCTGGACGCGGACGCGGTGATCGTGGATGAAATGTCCATGGTGGACATTTTGCTCCTGCACAGCCTGATGAAGGCCATCGCCCCGGGGAAGCGGCTGATCTTCGTGGGGGACCCGGACCAGCTCCCCCCGGTGGGGCCTGGATCGCCTTTTGGAGATATGCTCCGCAGTGGGATGCTGGACGCGGTGCGGCTGACGGAGATCTTCCGCCAGGCCCAGGAAAGCCTGATCGTGATGAACGCCCACCGGGTGAACAAGGGCCAACTGCCGGATCTGCGCCAGCGGAAGAGCGACTTCTTCTTCCTGCCCTGCCGGTCGGAGCAGGAGGTGAGCCAGACCATCGCGGACCTTTGCGCCCGGCGTCTGCCGGAGAATATGAAGATCCCCCCGGACCAGATCCAGGTCCTGACCCCCACCCGGAAGGGCGGCGTAGGCACCTGGGCTTTGAACAAGCTCCTTCAGGCCCGGCTGAACCCGGCCTCCCCGGATAAAAAGGAGCGGCAGTTGGGGGAGTTCTCCTTCCGGGAAGGGGACCGGGTGATGCAGATCCGGAACGATTATGACCTGACCTGGCAAAAATGCGACGGCACCGCCATCGGCGCCGGGGTATTCAATGGGGACGTGGGCACGGTGACATCGATCGACCAGAGCATGGAGCAGCTCACCGTGGTCTTCGACGACAAAAAGGTGGACTACGACTTCCAACAGCTCCAGGAGCTGGAGCCGGCCTACGCCATGACCGTACATAAAAGCCAGGGCAGTGAGTACCGGGCGGTGATCCTGGCCGCCTGGAACGGCTCGGCTTATCTCATGAACCGCAGCGTGCTGTATACCGCCATCACCCGGGCCAGGGAGCTGCTGATCGTGGTGGGCCGGGAGGAGATCATCCAGGCCATGGTGGCCAACGACAAGGTGGGCCGCCGGTACACCGGCTTGAAGCTCCGGCTCCAGGGGAACGCCCAATGAGGGGGCTGGCGGAACTGGTCTTTCCGCCGAAATGCGTGCTGTGCGGGCAATTGCTGGAGGCAGGGGAGGTGGACCTGTGCCGCTCGTGCCGGGTCAACGGTCCGGCGTGGCAGGATCGTCGGGAGAAGCTCCCGTTTCTTGACAGCCGGACTTCGGTGTGGCATTATGAAGGGGCGGCCCGGGGAAGCATCCTCCGATTCAAGTTCCACAATAAGCGCCACTATGCCCACAGCTTCGCCCGTCTGCTGGCGATGGCCCTGACCCGGCAGGAGCGGACCTACGACCTGGTGACCTGGGTGCCGATCAGCTTCCGGCGGCGGCTCTGCCGGGGCTATGACCAGGGACAGCTGCTGGCCCGGGCGGTGGGACAGGAGCTTCAGATACCCGTGGCGCGCTGTCTGAAAAAGGTCCGGCACAACCGGCCCCAATCCGGCATCCAGGGAGATGCCCAGCGCCGGGCCAATGTGCTGGGGGCCTACCGGGCGGTGGAGCCCGCGCGTTTCGCAGGGAAGCGGGTATTGCTTTTAGATGACGTGATCACCACCGGCGCTACGATCAGCGAGTGCGCCAAGGTGTTGAAGATCGCCGGGGCCGGGGAGGTCCACGGCGGATCGGTGGCGGCGGCCAACAATAAAAAATCCATCAGTAGGTGAAGAGTATGAAGTTTTTTTCCAATGATCTGGGTGTAGATCTGGGCACGGCCAACGTGCTGATCTATGTGGACGGCCAGGGTGTGGTGGTCCGGGAGCCTTCCGTGGTGGCCCTGGACAAGAACACCGGCAAGATCTTAGAGGTGGGCGCGGCGGCCCGGAATATGCTGGGCCGGACCCCGGGGAACGTGGTGGCCATGTGTCCGCTGAAAGGCGGCGTGATCTCGGACCACGAGATGACCGTACGGATGCTCCAGGAGCTGTTCCGGGAGGCCGGGCGGTCCAGCCTGTTCACCCCCAAGCCCCGGGTGGTGATCTGCGTCCCCAGCGGTGTGACCGAGGTGGAGGAGCGGACGGTGATCAACGCCGCCATCGAGGCCGGCGCACGCCGGGTGTATCTGATCGAGGAGCCGCTGGCGGCGGCGCTGGGGGCTGGGCTGGATATCAGCGGCCCCAATGGCCATATGATCGTGGACATCGGCGGCGGCACCACCGACGTGGCGGTGCTGACTCTTAACGGCGTGGCGGCGTCTTCCTCTATCAAGGTGGCGGGGGACAGCTTCGACGAGGCGATCGGCCGCCATGTCCGCCGCCGTCACGGCGTGGTGATCGGCCAGGCCACGGCGGAGGACATCAAGATCAAGATCGGCTGTGTCCATGAACGGCCGGAGGAGGCCGCCATGGTGGTCAAGGGCCGGGACGTGAAGACCGGTATGCCCCGGGAGCTGGAACTGACTTCCTCGGAGATCGCGGAGGTCCTGCGCCGGCCGGCCCGGCAGATCGCCGACGAGGTGCTCTCCGTGCTGGAGAATTCCTCTCCCGAGCTGGTCAGTGACATTTCGGAGAACGGCATCACCCTCACCGGCGGCGGCAGTCAGCTTTGGGGCATGGACAAGCTCCTTACCGAGCGGACCGGCATCCAATGCACCCTGGCGGACGACCCCAGCTCCTGTGTGGCCTACGGCTGCGGCAAGAGCTTGGCCTGGATCAATCGGATGTCGGAAGGTCCGATCAACATCGCCCGCAGACGGGCCATGCGGGGCTAAGGAGGCGGCCATGAAAAAGACGCTGATCGTGGTGGATATGCAGAACGATTTCATCGATATGGCCCTGGGGACCCCGGAGGCGGTGGCGATCGTGCCCAAGGTCCGGGAGAAGATCCTGTCTTACCGGGACCGGGGCGACCGGATCATTTATACCCGGGACACCCATGAGGAAAACTATCTGGACACCCCTGAAGGCCGGAAACTGCCGGTGGTCCACTGCATCCGGGACACCAAGGGCTGGCAGATCGCCGACGGGCTGTATGCGGAAGGCAGTAAGATCATCGACAAACCCAATTTCGGCTGGCCCCACTGGGACCAAGAGGCGCTGGAGCAGGTGGAGATCATTGGCCTTTGCACCGACATTTGCGTGGTGTCCAACGCCCTGATCATCAAGGCCCAGTGTCCGGCGGCGGCGGTCACGGTGGACGCTTCCTGCTGTGCCGGTGTGACCCCGGCCACCCATCAGGCGGCGCTGGATACCATGAAGATGTGCCAGATCGATGTGATCTGAAGGAGGAAGAGAAATGTTTGACGCGCAAAAGGTAAAAGACGGCTGTGTTCAGTGGATCCGGGCGTTTTTTGAGAAGAACGGCCCGGACTGCAACGCGGTGATCGGCATCTCCGGCGGCAAGGACAGCTCGGTGGCGGCGGCGCTTTGCGTGGAGGCTCTGGGCAGGGACCGGGTGATCGGTGTGCTCATGCCCAGAGGGGTCCAGCCGGACATCGACATGGCCCGCCTGCTGGTGGACCATCTGCAGATCCGGCATTATGAGGTGAACATCGCCGGGGCGGTGGACGCCCTGACCGCGGCGATGCCTGCCGGTCTGGAGCTTACCCGCCAGGCCCAGATCAATATGCCCCCCCGGATCCGGATGACCACGTTGTACGCGATCGGCCAATGTGTCAACGGCCGGGTGGTGAACACCTGCAACCTGTCCGAGGATTGGGTAGGGTATTCCACCCGATACGGCGACGCCGCCGGGGATTTTTCGCCGCTGGCCCACCTGACGGTGACGGAGGTGAAGCAGATCGGTCGTCTGCTGGGACTGCCGGACGTGCTGGTGGACAAGGTCCCCTCCGACGGGCTGTGCGGCAAGACCGACGAGGAGAACCTGGGCTTTACCTACGCCGAGCTGGATGTATATATCCGCACCGGCTATATCCAGGACCAGCAGAAGAAGGCCCTGATCGACCAGAAGCACCGGGCCAACCTGTTCAAGCTCCAGCTCATGCCCGCCTATAAACCGGAGATCTGATAAAAATAAGCCCCCTGCCGGGAAGGCAGGGGGCATATTTTATGGCAGGTCAGATCCCGGCCAGCTCTTTCAGGGTCTGGGCCAGATCCGTCCGCTCCCAGGGCCGGTCCTCCACGCCGAAGTGACCTACGGCGGCGGTGGGGGCGTAGATCGGGCGGCGCAGGTCCAGCTTGCGGATGATCCCGGCGGGGGTCAGGTCACAGGTCCGGCGCAGGAGCTGAGTCATGGCCTCGTCGGAGATCTTGCCGGTGCCGCGGCTGTCCACCCGGACGGATACCGGCTCCGCCACGCCGATGGCGTAGGCCAGCTGGACCTGGACCTGGGTAGCCAGACCGGCGGCCACCAGGTTCTTGGCCATGTACCGGGCCATGTAGGCGGCGGAACGGTCCACCTTGGTGGGGTCCTTGCCGGAGAAAGCGCCGCCGCCGTGGGAGAAGTAGCCGCCGTAGGTGTCCACGATGATCTTCCGGCCGGTAAGCCCTGTGTCGCCGTTGGGGCCGCCGATCACGAAGTTGCCGGTGGGGTTGATGTGGATGTGCGGCACATTGGCGATGTCAAAGTCGTAGCGCTCCAGCACCGGGGCGATCACATCCTTTCGGATATACCGGCGCAGATCGTCGATCTGAAAGGCGGGGGCGTGCATCACCGACACCACCACCGTGTCCACCCCCACAACGGAGCCGTCTTCACCGTACTCCACGGTGACCTGGGTCTTTCCGTCAGGCCGGAGCAGGTCGTTAGACTGGATACATTCGGTGAGCCGGTTGGAAAGGGCGCGGGCCAGGGCCACAGGCAGAGGCATCAGCTCCGGGGTCTGGGTGCAGGCGCCGCCGAACATCATGCCCTGATCCCCGGCGCCGCCTACCTGGTCGTTGGTGCCCAGGGCGATGTCGGCGGACTGGGTATGGATCCGGCACTGGATCTGTACGGTGTCGGCGTTGAAGCCGTCTTCTTCACGGGTGTAGCCGATCTTGCGGATGGCCTCCCGGGCCACCGCCTGGTAGTCCACCACCGCGTGGGTGGTGATCTCGCCGCAGATCAGGCAGAAGTTGGTGGTGACCATGGTCTCGCAGGCCACTCGGGCGTTGGGATCCTGGGCCAGGCAAGCGTCCAAGATCGCGTCAGAGATGGAGTCGGCGACCTTGTCCGGGTGGCCGTTGGTAACACATTCAGAGGTAAAAAGTTTCTTTTCCATGTTTTTGCGTGTCCTTTCTTTGAAATTCGTGGGCAGAGGACAAAAAAAGCGCGCACACCGAAGATCCGATGTGCGTGATATTGGATCCTCATCTTTCGTCTGCCGCCGGATTTGGCACCTTGACTGAACAGGTTGCCGGGTTTCATCGGGCCGTTCCCTCCACCACTCTTGATAAGGCTGTATGCAGTTTTCATGTATATTGTAGCGGTCTTCCCGGAAAAGTCAAGACTGTTTTCGACTTTTTTGATACAAAAATGTTCACAATTATGGTATAGACATTTGCCCTGTTTGCTGGTAGAATGGCATAAGATCATTTTTAGGAGATGAACTATTTGAAAAACCTTCGCCGGGGCTTTGAGCGGTTCTGCTACCGCCACCGCAACAAAGGCATCCCCAATCTCATGCTCTACATCAGCCTGGGCATCGCCGTGGTGTACCTGGTGTCTATGTTTGCCGGGAGCTATGACCTGTACTACCTGCTGCGCTTCGACAAAGCGTCGATCCTCCGGGGACAGGTGTGGCGGCTGTTTACCTATCCGCTGGTGGCCGGGTTCGGCAACGGATTGCTGATGATGGCGATCATGCTCTTGTGCTACTACTCCCTTGGCCGGGCCATGGAGAATGTGTGGGGGACCTTTCGGTTCAATCTGTACTACCTGTCCGGGGTCGTGATGATGGACATCTACTGCATGATCTTCGGCGGCGTGGCGGATGCCAGCTACCTGAACCTGAGCCTGTTTTTGGGCTACGCCACCATGTACCCGGACGCTCAGTTCCTGTTCATGTTCATCATCCCGGTGAAGGCATGGGTCTTTGCCCTGCTGGACCTGGTGCTGGTGATCTACGGCCTGGTGGCCTATACCTTCCCGGCGAACCTGTTTTCGGTGATCTCCCTGGCCAACTACTTCCTGTTCTTCGGCAAGGACGTGCTGAACGTGATCCCCGTGTCCTGGCGGGCCAACGCGGCCCGGCTCTTCCGGCGCAAGCCTAAGAAGGCCGCCTCCAAGACCATCCCGTTCCCCTCCGCCGGGTCCTACACCGCCACCACCGCCCGGCCCAAAGCGGACTATATGCACAAATGCACCGTCTGCGGCCGGACCGATGTGGACAGCCCGGAGCTGGAGTTCCGCTACTGCTCCCGGTGCAACGGCTACTACTGCTACTGCCAGGACCACATCAACGACCACGTCCACATCCAATAATGAACGCCCAAGAAAAGCAGACGCCCCCGGCGTCTGCTTTCATCGTGTCAAAAAGCCTCGCAGAGTTTGCCGTCCGCAGACGGCAAAGAGTTCTGGGTCATTTTCTGCCAGGGCGTGTACCTGGCGGAAAATACATTACAGTCTGCAAGTGTGAAATTTGTACGCCAAAGGCGTACAAATTATGCGCGCGGCAGACTGCATCGCCATTGTCGGAAAGCCCCGAAGGGGGTTTTCGACAGTCTAAAGCAGACGCCCCCGGCGTCTGCTTTTTATGTATCGAACAGCCCCCGGAAGGGGAGGGGCAGGGAGGAGAAGTCTGCCAGGGCCTGAAGGTCCACCGGGGACGCGCCCATGTCCGTCAGGACCTGGACTGCCGGAGAGCCGTCGTCATAGCAGTACACCGGGCTCCAGCCGTGGCGCAGGTTTTTGGCGGTGCCGTCCCAGGTGCCGCCGTGCTGGTAGTCGCACTGGGCGATGAAGGTCCTCAGGCCCATACAGTGGATCAGCCGGTTCCGGCTCAATGCCCGCTGGGCGCTGAAGGGCAGGTCGAACCCGTCCTCGCTGAGGTAGAGGATGTTCCTGCCCGGCTTCTGCTGATCCAGCCGGTCCGCCACTACCGCGATCACCTGTCCGCCGGCATCCAGGCATCCCTGCTGGGCGGCCTGGTCCGCGCCCCGGGCGTTGCCGGAGACCAGCACCAGTCCCTGCAAAGCGGCCTGCCGGCCCACCTCCCAGGCAAAGGCCCGGTTGCTCGGCCGGATGTCCCGGCTCCCGGCCAGGGAGATGGCAGGAAGCCGCAAAAGCGCCAGATCCCCTTTGGCCCATACAGAGCCGGGGGCGTCGTCCCGGAGCCGGTTGTGGACGGCCATGGGATAGTCTTCACTGATCCGTGTCAGAGGGACACAGCCCTGGCGGTGGCCCCGGCGGAGATAATGCTCCAAAAGGTCCTGCCCGGAAAGCAGATCTAAGATCTGCCGGGCCTGCTCCGGGGCGTAGCCCAGACCGATCAGGTCCGCCTCCGTCAGAGAACGATCCTCCCGGGGACGCAGGCCCTCCCGGACCCGCCGGGCCAATACGCGGAACTGGGCAGGGGACAGCACCTTTCGGTCCGGGTCCCCCAGGGGACTGGTCATCAGCAGGAAGCCCTGCTCCTTGGCTGTCAACGGAACCGCCTCTTGGGGGGCGTGGGGGCCTTGACCGCTTCCTCGGTCAGCGTCCCGTCGTCGTGCAGTACCATGGGGGTGATCTTGTAATTGGAGTATTTGGCGATCTCATCCAGCTTGGCCTTCTCCGGGAAATTGCCGATGATGCTCCAGGCGATGCCCTTGCGCTTGGCCCGGCCGGTCCGGCCGATCCGGTGGACGTAGTACTCGTTCTCGTCCGGCACGTCAAAGTTGATCACGCAGTCCACATCGTCCACATCGATGCCCCGGGAGGCCACGTCTGTGGCGATCAGCACCGGGAGCTTCCCATCCCGGTAGCGCTGCATGGTCTTCTCCCGCTGGCTCTGGCGGATGTCGCCGTGGATGCACTCGCAGTCCAGACCCGCCCGGTGCAGGTCGTCCGACAGCCGCTGGCACATATGCTTGGTATTGCAGAAGATCATCACCCGCTCATAGCCCTGGGTGCGGATCAGCCGCAGGGTGGTCTCCGCCTTCTGCAGAGGGGAAACGGTCATGCAGAACTGGTCGATGTCCGGCCGGTCCTCCTGCTTGGGCTCTACGGTGATCTCCACCTCGTCCCGCTGGTACATCCAGCTCACCGTCATCACCTCCTGGGAGATGGTGGCGGAGAACAGTCCCAGGTTCCGGCGGTTCTTCACCTTTTCGATGATCCGGGTCACGTCCTTGAAAAAGCCCATGTCCAGCATCCGATCCGCCTCGTCCAGCACCACGGTCTGGACCTTGTCCAGCCGGATGGTCTTGCGGTCGTAGTGGTCCATCAGCCGGCCGGGGGTGGCTACCACGATCTGGGGCTTGCGCTCCAGCTGTTTGATCTGGCCGCCGATACCGGCGCCGCCGTAGAGCACCGCCACCCGGATGCCCTCGTAGTAGGTCAGCAGTCCCCGCAGCTCGTCCCCGATCTGGAGGGCCAGCTCCCGGGTGGGGGCCAGGATCAGCCCCTGGACCGCCTCCTGGGCCGGGTCGATGTGCTCGATCATAGGGATGCCGAAGGCAAAGGTCTTGCCTGTGCCGGTGGGGGCCTTGGCGATCACGTCCTTCCACTGCATGAAGTGGGGGATGGCCTGGGCCTGGATGGTGGTGGGCCAGCCATATCCCTTCTTCTCCAAAGCCTTCAGCATGGCCGGGCTAAGCCCCAGGTCCGCGAAGGTGATGTTGTTAGCGTCCATTTCCATTCGTCCTTTTTTTATAGTATGTCATCCTGATCCCTATTCTAACAGCTTTTGCCTGGATATGCAACCATGGTTTCCCGGAAAACCGGCCACCGCCCTGGAGCCGGACCTTTCCGCCGGACTGCGGCCGCCCGGCATCCGCCTGAAAATGCGCGGATCTGCTGGCGCGGACAGATGTGCGCCGGTGGAGAAGACCTTGGTTTTTGCTCCAAAACGGTCGTTTTCGGAACTTTTGAAACGACTTTGCCGTTTCTGAAACAATTCCTTCAAAAATTTCTCACAGTTTTTTAAAATTGTATTTGACATAGGGACAAATGTGCGTATAATAGGATGCTTAGTTGCGCTTCGGCGCAGATGATCCGTTCCTGCCAGGCGGCGGGGAGGGAAGAGATGGAGGTAATCATATGAGAAGAAACAGATGGCTGACCCTTGTCGTCGTCCTGGCCATGCTGGTCTCCCTGTGCGCCCCGGCGGCTTCCGCCGTGTCGGCGGCGGGACCCGGCTGGAGCCTGGACGGTGAGTCGCTGATCAGCGACTCCGGCAAAGTCACCGGCTCATCCAGCAGCTTTCCCACACGGCGGGATGAAGCTGGAAAGCTGATGCCGTTCCGGCAGACCGTCACCGGCGGCGGCACCTGGAACGCTACACAGGTGGACCGGGACTTCGACCTGGTCCAGGCCAAGCTCCCTCAGTCCGTTCAGGACCTGCGGGGCATGGCCGAACAATATGAGGCCGACCAGATGGTGACGGCTTTCGTGGTGCTGGAGGAAGAGCCCCTTGCGGCGACCTACAGCTCCATCAACAGCGTCAAGCCCTCCCAGAAGAACAGCCTCCTGGCGGCACAGGACCAGCTGATCGACCAGATCCAGCGAGACGTGCTGGACGGCCAGGAGCTGCAGATCCGCTACCAGTTCACTTACCTGCTCAACGGCTTCTCCGTGCAGGTCGAGTTTGAGCGGCTGGAGCAGATCGCCATGCTCGATGGCGTCAAGAGCGTGTTCGTCATGCCGGTCTTCCAGGCGGTGGAAGTGGAAGATGTGACCGTATCTCCCAACACCGTGTCCTCCGGCGAGATGACCGGCGTGGCCAATGTGTGGCAGGACCTGGGCTATACCGGCACCGGCATGAAGATCGCGGTGATCGATACCGGCCTGGACCTGGACCATCCCTCCTTCGCCGCCGATCCCGAGCTGGCTTCCAGCTCCATGACCGAGGCGTCTATTGAGAAGGTCCTGACCAAGCTCAACGCTTACGATCTGTTGGACGGGCTGAGCGCCCAGGATCTGTACCGCAGCGCTAAGGTCCCCTATGCCTTCAACTATGTGGATGCCAACCTGACCGCGGACCACAGCGCCGATACCCAGGGCGACCACGGCACCCACGTGGCCGGTATCGCCGCTGCCAATAAGGTGGAAGGCACCAACGTGGCGGGCATGGCTCCCGATGCCCAGCTGGTGATCATGAAGGTCTTCGGCGCCTCCGGCGGCGCGTACCTGGATGATATCGCCGCCGCCCTGGAGGACGCGATGACCTTGGGCTGTGATGTGGTCAACGCCTCCGTGGGCAGCCCCGCCGGCTTCAGCGTCAGCGGCTACCAGGAGATCGATCGGATCTATGACCGGATCGCCGATCAGGATATCGTGGTGAACTTCTCTGCCGGCAACGAGGGCACCAGCTCCTACGGCAATTTGTGGGGCACCAACACCAACACCACTTCCAACCCGGACAACGCCACGGTGGGTTCTCCCTCTACATACGATAACGTGATGTCCGTGGCGTCCGTGGACAACCAGAAGATGCCTGCCAAGTTCTTCACCCTGGCTGACGGCACCCAGATCTTCTACCAGGATCCGTATGAGTACGAGGTGGCCCTGGGGACCCTGAGCGGTCAGGAGCTGGAATATGTGATGATCGACGGCTTCGGTGAGGAAGCGGACTTCTACGATGATGACGGCAACAGCCTGGTGGAAGGCAAGGTGGCCATCGTCATTCGTGGATCGCTCAATTTCGGCACCAAGATCTTCAACGCCCAGGCGGCCGGCGCTATTGCCTGTCTGATCTGGGACAATGTGGAAGAGAACATCTTCAACTTCGGTATGCAGATCCACAACGATGCCGGGCAGTTCCCCCAGATCCCCGCGGGCCTGATCAGCCTGAGCAGCGGCCATACCCTTGAAGCGGCCCAGACCAAGACCCTGGTCATCTCCGAGGAGATGGGTTTTGCCGACAATATGGATGGCGGCCAGATGAGCAGCTTCTCCTCCTGGGGCGTGTCCCCGGACCTGGGGCTGGTGCCGGACATCACCGGCGTGGGCGGCTATGTGTATTCGTGCTATGACGGCGGCGGCTATGGCGTCATGTCCGGCACCTCCATGTCCTCTCCCCAGGTGGCGGGCGTTACCGCTCTGGTGATGGAGTACCTGAAGGGCAAGTTCCCGGACGCCGGCACCGGCGAGCTGCGGGATATGACGGAGGCGCTGCTCATGAGCACCGCCGTTCCCGTGGTCAGCAGCGTCACCGGCCTGGAAGCTTCTCCCCGTCAGCAGGGCGCTGGCTTGGTGGACGCCTATGACGCGGTGACCAACCAGGCATACCTGACCGTGGACGGCGGCCGGCCCAAGGCCGAGCTGGGCGACGGTACCACCGGCACCTGGAGCTTCAGCTTCCAGATCCACAACTTCTCCGATGAAGAGAAGACCTACACCCTGGACGGCAGCATCCTGTCCGAGGCGGTCGATCCGGACTACGCGCAGATGGGCCTGTACTTCATGGCCGAGTACGAGACCGCTCTCAGCGGCGCTGTGACCTTCGACCAGGAGAGCGTTACCGTGGCCGCGGGCGGCACCGCCCAGGTGACCGCGACCATCACCTTGTCTGAGGAAGACATCGCCTACTTTACCACCTACTGGCCCAACGGCGGCTATGTGGAAGGCTACATCTACCTGACCAACGCCGAAGGCAAAGTGGAGATGAGCATGCCCTACCTGGGCTTCTACGGCGACTGGACCGAAGCGCCGGTGTTCGACTCTGCTTACTGGTACGACAACAGCTTCTGGAACGTGTCGCCTGCCGACGGACTGCCTGAAGGACACCAGTACTACCATGTGATGTGGACGGACTTCGGCGGCAGCGACTGGGTGCTGGGCGTCAACCCCTATTCCGGGGCGTCCCTGGACGCGGACGGTAACGTGGCCTACAGCGATACCCACAACGTGGTCTCTCCCAACGGGGACGGCTACATCGACGGTATCGATGATATGTACCTGTCCCTCCTGCGTAACGCCAAGGAGATGACCTTCACCTATACCATCGGTGATACTGTGGTCCATGAGGAAGTCTACATCAACAACTCCAAGACCATGTACGGAAGCGGATATGGTCAGGTGGTGCCTTGGGTGTACAGCGGGTACGGCGAAGGGATGTATGACTACCTGGATGACAACGGCCAGGTCCTGGCCGACGGCACTCAGGTCATGCTGACCATCTCCGCCAAGGTGGACTATGGCGACGGTGGGGAGCATACCATGCAGATCCCCATTTATGTGGATACCCACGGTCCGGAGCTTGTGAACGTGTACGAGCTGCCGATGACCGACGAAACGACCGACCAGACCACCTATTACATGGTGGTGGAGGCTTCCGATGTCACCGCACTGGCGGGCATCTACCTGTTCAATCCCAGCGGGACCCGCCTGTACGGCAAGGCCTTCGATGATGTGTTCCAGGCCACCGATAACGGCACCTATATGGTCGCCTTCAATATCACCGGCCTTGGCACCGAGTTCACCGTGGCGCTGACCGACTACGGCGCCAACGAGAGCTACTATAAGGTCGAGTATGAGTCCGCCGGCGACAATCTGCCGGAAATGGACAAGTCCCAGATCTATGCCTACCGGATCTATGACGAAGCGGTCGCTTCGGACCATGTGTACGGCTGGATCTCCATGAACAAGCCCGGCTCCGCCGAGGAGACCACCAACATCTCCGTGTGGACCGACGACTATCTGGAGCAGACTTCCATCAACGCCGCCGAGTATGTGGGCGGGAAGATCCTGGCCGTGGATTCCTTGGGCAACTACATCATCCTCGATCCCGGCCTGTTCAATCGGACCGTGGTCACCAACCTGGGCATCAACGTGCTGGATATGACCTTCGATGACGCTGCCCAGACCATGTACCTGGTGGCGAAGGATGGGTCCTATGTGACCTTGTACACCATGGATATGCTCACCGGCGACCTTACCCCGGTCAAGTACTACGGCTACTATGGCAACGCCCCCTGGGCCATCGCCGACGATGGAGAGGGCACCATCTACGCCATCCGCTACAACAAGAGCGAGCTGTATTACCTGGATGTGGAGAACGACTACGCGCTGACCCAGGTCACGTATGAGCAGACCACCACCGGCGAGGACGGCAGTCAGATCACGGAGGAAGTGCCGGTCGTCATGTACGACAGCGCCGGCGAGGCCGTCAAGCCCTCCAACTATGCTCAGTCCCTGACCTACTCCCAGGGCAAGCTCTACTGGGCCTACTTCCGCAGCTCCTGGTCCGGCACCACCTCCGAGATGATCGTGGTGGATACCGCCGACTGGAGCAGCTTCGCCAGCACCTTCTTGGCCCAGGGCTACGATAGCGAAGGCCAGCTGGTGGAGTATGAGGCTTCCACCGAACTGGTGGGCCTGCTGACCCTGGAGGACACCGCCTACACCTTCCCCGCGGCCGAGTCCATCTCCGACCTGTACATCTCTGCAGAGGATGTACTGCTGAGAGTGGGCCAGTCCGCCAGCGTACGCGCCGCGGCCATCCCCTGGAACTATGAGGTGCAGAACTGGACCTGGACCTCCGCGGACGAGTCTGTGGCGATCGTGGAGGACGGCACCATCCTGGCCGTCGGCCCGGGTCAGACCACCGTCACCGTCAATGCCGACGGGGTGGAGAAGACCATCACCGTCACCTCGATCCTGGTGGAAGGCAACTTCAACGCCTATAACTACTTCTCCATGGATGGCTACTATGGCTACATGATCGATGTGGACATGCAGACCATGGACTACTATCTGGACGATCTGGCCCCTGTGGACTTCCTGGCCGGTGACTACAACGGCCACGACGGCTGCTTCTACGGCTACGATTCCTACGGCGGCTTCTACCGCTGGGATCGGACCACCGGGGAAGTCACCGAACTGCAGGGCGTGGATACGGCCCCCATGGACATGGCCTATGACTATACCACGGGCCTGATGTACGGCGTATTTACCGATGCCAACACCAAGGAGTCCCAGATCTGCATCATCAATATGCGCAATGGCCAGACCATGGCCGTGGCCGAGGGCTATTTGGGCCTGATGACCCTGGCATGTGATGATAACGGCATCCTGTATGCCCTGGACTACGCCGGGAACCTGATCCAGCTGATTAATGAGGACGGCGCGTTCGATCAGATCATCCTGATGGAAGAGCTGGGCGTCCTGAACTACGTCCAGTCCATGTGCTGGGATCACACCAACGATGTGCTCCTGTGGGCCTGGTGCGACGGCACCTCCATCCGCTGGATCGATGTGGAGTACGGCGTGATGGTGGATCTGGGCGATCCCACCGATTCCGGGCTGTTCGAGTTCGTGGGCATGTACACCGATATGCCCGAAGAGGAGATGCCCGCTTTGGCGAAGGTGGATGTCACCGAAGTGATCGCCAACAATATGTTCATCCTGAACGGTGAGACGGTGTACCCTGACGTGACCGTTCTGCCCTTCAACGCCACCAACCAGGAGCTGACCATGATCGCCCTGGATAAGAACGTGGCCGTGGTCAATCAGGACGGCACCATCACCGCCACCGGTGTGGGCCAGACCGAAGTGGTCGGCATGCTGTGGGATGACAACGAGATGCTCGACTTCCGCTTCACCATCACCGTGGTCCAGGGCGCTTACGATATCGTGGGCCATGTGATGGCGGACCTGGCCACCTACGGCGGCCAGTACTGGATCGGCTTCTCTGCCTACGATCCGGAAAGCCCCGACCTGCTGGGCCTGACGGACTACCAGCTCTACGGCGGCGAGTATGTGGACGGCAAGCTGTATACCTACGGCTACGATCCCAATGACTGGGACTCCAACTGGCAGTTCATGATCGTGGACGCGGATACCTTTGAGATCATAGAGCAGTACGACATGGGCGAGAGCTTCCCCTTCGTCTATGACATGACCTATGACTACACCACCGGCACCATGTACGCCATCGCAGGCTCCGGCGGCGAAAGCAACGACAACGACCTGTATGTGGTGGACATGAGCGATGGCCGGATCCTCCCGATCCTCCAGCTGGAGGAGGGCTTCATGAGCGTCACCGCCTCCGACAGCGGCGTGCTGTATGCCATGAAGAACAGCATTGCCGACGGCCCCTACAATCCCTGGCTGGGCATCATCCCCGAGTTCTCCGACGCGGTGCTGTATACCATCGACACCAAGACTCTGGCGGTGGAGGAAGTGGGCAGCACCGGCATGAAGTGCAATTTGGTGGCCTCTCTTGCCTATGACTACGACAACGGCCTGCTGTACTGGACCCCCGCGTTCCGGGCCGGCTCCGGCACCCCCAGCTGCCTGGCGATCGTGGAGCCGGATACCGGCATCGCCCACGATCTGGGCAAGATCGGCGGCAGCGGCGCCCAGGTCTGCGGGATGTACATCCTGTGCCAGGATCACCCGGAGATGGGCGAGGTGGAACTGAGCCACCTGTTCCTGGAGCCTGCCAAGAGCGTGGTAGCCACCGGCCAGACCGTGGCCCTGTCCCTGACCACCGTGCCCATGCACCTGGACGCGCAGGTGGAGTGGTCCTCCAGCGATGACACCATCGCCACTGTGGATGAGAACGGTGTGGTCACCGGCGTGTCCCAGGGCAAGGTCCAGATCACCGCTTCCGCCACCTATGGAGATAAGACGCTGACCGCCACGGTCCAGGTCACGGTGATCGATCCTGATGCCAGCTTCCTGACCTGGAACGCCACCAATATGGGTTGGTCTATAATCAACCGCATGGACCAGACCAACGGTTACGATCTGACCCAGGGCGAGGAGCTGGGCGTCACCGCCATCGCCAATGTGGGCGATACGGTCTATGGCTTTAGCAAGGACAATTCCTTCTTCCTCCTGGATACGGATACCATGCAGCGGCAGATCATCTCCCAGGAGCTGCAGTTCGACTACCAGTCGATCTTCAGCCAGGTGGAGGGACAGCTGCTCTTCGAGATCGCGGACATGGAGTACGATCCGGCCAACGATCGGATGCTGGCCATTGGCTCCGTCTGGGCCGAGGAGAACGAGTGGATCGCGGCACTGATCGGCGGCGACTTCCTGCTGGAGGTCGATCTTCAGACCGGCGCCATCACCAATTTGGGCGCTCTGCCTGAACCTGGCTGCTTCCGTGGCCTGGCGGTGGGCGGCGACGGCACCGTCTACCTGCTGTCCACCTTCGACGACGCCATCTACCGCTACGATCTGGCCACCGGCCTGGCCTCCCAGATCGCTTCTCTCCGGTCCCAGTCGGTCTACTGCGTGGGCAGTTTCGGGATCCATCAGTCCATGTACTATGACGATCTGACGGGCCTGATCTACCTGTGCGTGACCAGCAATGGGGAGAGTTATCGGATGATGTCCCTTGATCCTTCCACCGGCCTGTTCACCGTGCTGGGCAGCATCGGCGCTGCGGATGGATGGGGCAGTTCGGACCTGTTCAGCGGCCTGGCCTTCGTCCACATCCACTCCTATGGTGAGCCTGTGTTCGTCTGGAGCCAGGATATGTCCTCCTGCAACGCCGTTTACACCTGCGGCTGCGATGAGGTCCGTACTGTGGCTTGTGATGTCCAGGTCACCCTCACCGAGCCTACCTGTACCGAGGGCGGCCAAGCGATCTATGTGGCCACCTGCGAAGACGGCTCCCATCAAGTGACCGTGGATCTGGATCCTCTGGGCCATGACTACGTTGCCACCGTCACCGATCCCACCTGCACCGAGCAGGGCTACACCACCTATACCTGCAGCCGCTGCGGTGACAACTACATCGATTCCTACACCGATCCTGCCGGCCACACCCTGGTGAAGACCGAGGCTATCGATGCTACCTGCACCGAGGACGGCAACAGCGCTTACTACACTTGTTCCGCCTGCGGCAAGTACTTCTCCGACGAGGCCGGTACTACCGAGATCGAGAAGGACTCCTGAATCATCCAGGCCAACGGCCACACCCTGGTGAAGACCCAGGCTACCGATGCCACCTGCACCGAGGACGGCAACAGCGCTTACTACACCTGTTCCGCCTGCGGCAAGTACTTCTCTGATGCGGAGGGTACTACCGAGATCGAGAAGGACTCCTGGATCATCCAGGCCAAGGGCCACACCCTGGTGAAGACCGAGGCGGTGGAAGCCACCTGCACCGAGGACGGCAACAGCGCCTACTACACCTGTTCCGTCTGCGGCAAGTACTTCTCTGATGCGGAGGGTACTACCGAGATCGAGAAGGACTCCTGGATCATCCAGGCCAAGGGCCACACCCTGGTGAAGACCGAGGCCACCGATCCTACCTGCACTGAGACCGGCAACAGCATCTACTACACCTGCTCCGTCTGCGGCAAGTACTTCTCCGACGAGGCCGGTACTACCGAGATCGAGAAGGATTCCTGGATCATCCCTGCCAACGGCCACACCTGGGACGAGGGCAAGGTGACCAAGGAGCCCACCTGTGAGCAGTCCGGCGTGATGACCTACACCTGTGCGTGTGGTCAGACCAAGGAGGAGCAGATCCCGGCCACCGGTCACGAGTATGACTCCGTGGTCACCCCGCCCACCGCTACGGAAGGCGGCTACACCACCCATACCTGTAAGAACTGTGGCCACAGCTATGTGGACAGCTTCACCGATCCCACCGGCGGCAGCGTGGTCCCGCCCACCGGCCCTGTGGACGACGGCATCACCCAGATCTTCTGGATCAGCGTGGTCATGCTGGCGGCCCTGGTCCTGGGCAAGGCCCTGCTGAACAAGAAGACCATCCAGTGATCTTCATTCCCATTCCCTAAAAGGGCGGCGGCGGATATATCCGCCGCCGCTTCAATAATTATTTTAGAGAAGGAGCGGCTGGAGCTGCCGCCCCTCCAGGGCCGCTTCCAGCGCCGGAAGGAGTTTTTCAAAGTCGGCGACCACCGAGGTGGGCTTTCCCTTGGGGTCGTCCTGGCAGAAGGGGACGAAGAAATAGTGCTTCCGGGCAAGCAGGCGGCCGATGTTCTCCGCCGCTCCCGCCAGGGCGTCGTTGGTGGATATGGCGATCAGCACCGGCCGCCCATTCCGCAGATGGCTCTTGGCGGCCATGGTCACCGGCCCGTCAGCGATCGAATGGGCCAGCTTTGCCAAGGTGTTGCCGGTACACGGCGCGATCACCAGGGCATCGAACAGCTTTTTCGGCCCGATCGGCTCCACCTGGTCGATGGTGTGAAGGGGTTCCTTCCCACAGATCTGGGTGGCCCGTCGGACGTGCTCCTGGGCAGAGCCAAACCGGCTGTCGGTGGTGTAGGCGCATTGGGAGAAGATGGGGGTCAGCGTATGGATGCTGGACACTTCCTCCATGGCCTGGAAGGCTTTTTCAAAGGTACAAAAAGAGCCGCACATCGCAAAACCGATCCTCAACGTCCTTCCTCCTTTCCGCCCAAAAGCCGCAGCACGGTCTCGGCGATCAGCGTACCGGCGCTCTCCGGGGCATACAGCCCCGGCAGGCCCCGGGCATCCACCACATCCGGGGCGTCGATCCCCGGCCTGGAGGCCAGGTCCAGCTTCAAACATCCCTGGGCGCACAGCGCTGCGTGCCGCCGGTCCAGCACCGCTGCCGGTACCGTGTTGCAGATCAGCCGGGGCTTTCCAAGAACGGCATCCAAGTCATGGATGTCCGCCGTTTCAAAGCCCAACGCCGCCGCCAGAGCGCGGTCTTCCGCTTTCCGGGCGGCTACCGTTACCTCCGCTCCCAGATCCCGAAGGAGCCTTGACAGGCATTTACCGATCCGGCCCCAGCCCAGCAGGAGCACCGGGCAGCCATCCAAGGTCACCGGCAGCTGCTCCATGGCCAGCTGCACGGCGCAGTGGGCGGTGATCTGGGCGTTTTTCGCTAAGTAGAACGGGTCTTTCAGCAGGTCATAGCATGGGTAGCCCCCAAAGGCCGGCTGATCCAGGGCGCCTCCTACCACCGCCACATCCAGGGACAGCTCCTTCATCACCTGGCGCAGATCCTCCCGGCAGGGCGCCGGGACCAGCAGATGGGTCACGGTCCTGTCCGGGGACTGGGCAAATCGGATGCCCCGCTCCTCCAGCGCCGTCACCGCCCAGGGAAGGGCAGGGGAGGCGCCTGCGGCGTAAAAGATCCATTGATCCATGGTCATCATCCTTTCAGGCCAGAATATGAAGCGCCGCTCCTGGGAGTGCTTGATATTTTGAGGCGTTTATTGTATGATATTATCAAGAGGTGAAGCATATGCAAAGACTTGGTTTTATCCACGATATGATGGATGTGAAGGTCCTGATCTTATATGTAACTGCCCGTTCCCAATACCCCATGACGGTGCAGGAGATCTACGAGGTCAGTTTCCAGGACGATTGCCTCAGTTATTTCGATGTTTGTACCGCCATCCCCGAGCTGGTCAAGTCCGGCCATCTGCGGGAGCTGGAGGGCCAGAAATATGAGATCACGGAAAAGGGCCGTCATGATGGGGAACTGACTGCCGACTCCATCGCCTACACCGTCAAGCAGCGGGCGGAGAATGCGGTGGCCCGGTTCAACCGCCAGATCCGCCGCAGCAGCTTCGTCAAGACCCATATCCAGCCCCGGGAGGGGGGCGACCAGACGGTGGTCATGGAGCTTTACGACACCATGGGCAGCCTGATGAAGCTGGAGCTGGTAGCCCCGGACCAGCGTCAGGCCCTGCGGCTGAGCAAGCTCTTTGAGAACAAGGCCGAAGATGTGTATGACATGGTGATGACGGTGCTTTTGGAAGAAGAAGATGAAGTCTGATCCTTGCTTTACGAGCATAGATATGGTATAATATCACCGAGCCGGAACAGCCGGCAAACAAGAAAGGAGCTGCCGCACATGAAATTCCAGTATAGTGAGAAGAAAGTGAAGCTGCCTGAAAACGTCCATGCTTACGCCGAGAAAAAGGTGATGAAGCTGGCCCGTTTCTTTGAGGAGGACGCGCAGGCGCTGGTAGTCTTTTCTGTAGAGAAAAATCGGAACAATGTGGAGCTGACCGTCCGTGGCGCCGGCACCTGGTTCCGGGCTAGTGAGAGCACCTCGGATATGTTCGCCTCCATCGATGCGGCGGTGGGCACCATCGAAGGCCAGATCCGGAAGAACAAGACCCGTCTGGCCCGTCGGCTCCGCCAGGATGCCTTTTCCCGCACGGTAGAGGAGACCTCCTTCGCCCCGGAGGAGGCGGAGGACGATCTGCGGATCGTCCGGGTCAAGCAGTTCCGTATGAGCCCCATGCGCCGGGAAGAGGCCGTGCTGCAGATGAACCTGCTGGGCCACAGCTTCTTCGCTTTCCGGGATGAGGACAGCGATGGCGCCTTCGCGGTGGTATACCGCCGGGGCGACGGTGACTACGGCCTGATCGTGGACGCCGATACCTGATGCAACTGCTTTTTCGGGGCCTTGAAAGAGGCCCCGAAATTTTTGCGAATTTGTAAAAAAAGCTTGACATTTGGAAGGCCGGGGAATATAATACACAAAGTCAACGCCGCTGGCGGCGACAGGCCACAAAAAAGCCCGAAAAGAAATGAAAAAAGTTCTTGACAAAGGGGCTTGATTGTGGTAGACTTAACAAGCTGTTC
>CALXFQ010000001.1 GCA_944387625.1 uncultured Oscillospiraceae bacterium | reverse complement strand
ATTCAGAGGTTATCCACAGTTTTTATTTGGCACCCACTGCATAATGCGGTTTTTGGCATTTATGCGGTGTTGCCCTAGAATTGGTTTCATAGCTGTTTGTAATTGCGCATAGTCAACAGGCAATGCGTAATATTCCTGCAATTGACGGAGAAGTTCACGCATACCGTCGGGTCGAACGCTAGAGAACTCAATAATTGAGTCTCGCGCATGTTTCAGCAAGTTAGAGGCATTTTGAGCCGCTAGCGCTGTATTCAAAGCTTCATTAAATGCCGAGTCCGTAGTTTCTTCTGGAGCCTCCTCTGCTTTTTTAATGATTAGGCCAATTTCAGCATCAAGCTGTTCGTTAATACTTGTGAACAGTTTCTTTGCTTCGCGAAATGTTTCAGTATCGATGTTATGTGCGTGCATAACATCGTTTCGATAGTCCTTAACAGCAAGGAAGTTTTCACTAAGCGATGTCACAGACTCTGCGCCGAGAAGATTATTCCAAACTGTATCTTCGGTTATTTTCTGAATGGATGCAATGATTTCTTTTTTAGTAAACTGCCAAGTTTTTTCGTTTACTTTCGTCCGGACGGCTTTCACAAATTCCGCATCAGTAAATAGTAGTTCAAAAATGACACCCAGATCTTTTGCTTCAAGATCACGAATGTTATCAATCTTCTTTTCGCCATGGTAAATTGCGCTTTTCAGATACAGAAGCTTTCTGAGTTTGCGTTCAAACTCATTAATGTGCGGGTATAATTTCCTGTTATAGTAGGCAGAACTTTCGTTGGTTAGAACCGTTGGCTTAAAATTATCTACAACATAGTTATTTATCTGGGAAAGTACTTTGGCACAATCCTCATTTTCTTTAGGGAGCGAATATGTAACAATCCAGCACGTAGAATTGTCAATATCATGAATCTCACGCACGACCTTATCAGGTGCATACTTTTCAATTTCCTCACGGTGAGTATCATTAATAAACAGATATTCCTGAATCATATTTGTCTACCTCAATTCCATCCGTTTTGCTTCGCAAACCATTGTACGTGGTGTTCTTGCTCGTGGATAATTGCAATCCACACAGGCTCTAAAAACACTCTTAGTTGATCTATTACCTCGTTAAAAGATGCTGCGGAATTACCTAAGGTTCTAAGGAAATACCGCCATTTAGTTTGCATATCCGGATCATCTGCAAGAGCCAGGACGCGATCAAAACTGGCCTTTTCGTAAGCAGTACCACGATTTTGAAGGGTCTCCTGAATGGCAGTTTGCAGCTTCAGACCGTCAAAGTCAAAAGTACGGGACAGGTAGTAAATATCGTAAAAATCCTTCATACGCCCGGTCAGTTCAAAGCGCTGCAGGATGGCGTCGAACTTCTCTGCGATGGTGCTTTCCAGAGAATATGTAAGAATCTCCGGCTTTTCGTAACCGTCCAGCTGGGTCTGGATATTCCGCCGCTGGGCATTGGGTACGATGACATCTCCCACACCAATATCCACATTGAATGGCACCCGGACATTTTTGATATAGCCGGTGATCTGCGTGCTGACACCGTGGTATTTCCGCTGTACAGCAATCGGCTCGGTCTTGCCAGCCTTGAATGCAACAAAATCATTACCGGTATCCACCGCCAAGATCTCGGCTATGATCTCATCCATCCGGGCAAGGTTATTATTCAGGCCACGCATAAGGAAATCCACATCCACGGTGGCACGGCTTTCAAAATTGGTCAGCGTATAGATAAACAAGCCGCCCTTAAGAACAAAACTCTCAGCATACTTGGAGCCCGCCAGCCGCCGCAGAAATTCTTCCTGAAAGAAGAGCTGTAGGCACTGTTGATAGCTGATGCCGGAAGCCTTGGCCTTGTTTTTCAGTTTTGCAAGAACAGAAGCAGCAATATCTGCCATCACAGCCACACTCCTATCAAATCTTTTGCAAGTTTTTTTACACGCAGAGGACCGGCATATCCCATTAGCTTCGGAATGCTCTTTTCCGGGTCCGCTATATAACTCTGAATCGCCTTGTTGAATATCTCTTTATCCATTTTATTACGATACCGCAGGCAATCACAGATTACACGGTCTTTATCGTAAATCCGAACCTCATGCCCATCGATACTGCCCTTGGTCAGCCCCAGTTCCAGAACAGTAGGCTCCACATAGTAGGGTTTCACAAAGGGATAGTCAATATTGAACCTAGATTTCCCGGAGTCCTTGCTAACCGCAAGATGCCAGTCGCCAGGAGTACGGTCGCTATATTCGTAATAGCGAAGAGCCGTATCCATACAGAGGATTGCATCAGGGAACAGCCGGGTCACGGTGCATACCTCACTAAAATCATCAGGATTGACCCATTGATAGTAACCTCTGCGGACTTTTTCCACATATCCATCGGCAATCAATTTTTCCCGTTGAGGATAGAACACCTTTTCCTCTGCAAGCTGCGTAGTGCGCATCATGCCACCATAGCGGTCAAATATTTCCTTGTAATACTGGACATCGTACATAGTGCCATATCCTTTCAAAAATATCCCCATTCATTATTTCGAGCGGATGAAATTGTACTGCTTTATTATATTCCCATATCGCTCGTTGGTCAATACAATTTTTAATTATTTTTATCATTGGAGCGGATATTTTTGAAATGATATGTTCTTGCCCTGAGAGCAGTACGCTCCCAGGGCTGGATAATCAGTTGCCAACAAGCATATCAAATTGCGCCGTGCATATTACTTACCTCTTTTCTTGTAGTCCTCGTCCACCCGCTGCTTCCAATCAGCAGACAAGGGTGCGGCACAGCAGCGAACTTGGGTAATCGCTTCGCTGACGGTTTCATAGATCACATTGGTACCTTCGCTGTCGGCATGGTAATTGGCAGCACGGTCTGCACCGATACCAAACCGGGCGGCTTCCCTGGCTGCATCAATGTTGGCCCCCAGGAACAGAAACTCCCAACCGTATTTTTCTTTTTGCCGCTCAATCATTGCTTTCAGCCGGTCATAGGAATATTGGTGGCTGGAATTCTCCATGCCGTCGGTGGTAATGACAAATAAGGTTTTCTCCGGGCGGTCCTCCTCACGGGCATACTTATGGACATTGCCGATGTGATGGATGGCACCACCTACCGCATCCAGCAGAGCCGTGCAGCCACGGACATAATACTCCTTGTGGGTCATTGGTTTGATTCTTTGAATGTCCACCCGGTCATGGATCACTTCGCAATCATTATCGAACAACACCGTGCTGACCAAAGCTTCGCCTTGCTCTCGCTTCTGCTTCTCGATCATAGCATTGAAACCGCCGATCGTGTCATCTTCCAGGCCAGCCATGGAACCGCTGCGGTCCAGGATGAATACGATCTCCGTCAAATTCTTCTTCATAATTAAACCTCCTACAATGTCGTGTGTTTTAACTTACACCCACATTATAGGAGGTTTCGATCTTCATTTGGTCAACTGAGAGGGGACTTTTAACACACCCACCATATTAACAAATTAGGAGCACTCCATAATAAAGTGCTCCTAATTATTGTTATTCATATGTTCCGTACTTTTTAAAATAGCAGGAACTACACATAGCACCCACTCCACGAGCATCACCGAATTCTCCGCCCCAACCCTTGCAGACCTTGCACCTCATGTTGCTGCCAAAAAACTGAATATTCCGCCCAAATGGTTTTGCAATAATTCTCGCTTTCATCTTGTATAGCTCCTTCCATATAGTTGATTCATGAACACTATACATTATCTCATCGCAAAGATCAACAGAGATGTTTGATATTTATCTTCAGATATGCATTTAGCTAATATACTTTACTGTGCAAATAATCCTTCTCTTTCATATATTCCAAAAACGAAACCCTAATAGTCGTGACCATTTACATAGTGCATACAGTTCTTACCTCCGTTTTTATCACGCCAAACAGCCCCTTGCATTTGGGTTTGTACAGAAACCTTCTCATTACTACTTACCTTCTCTATCTAACTTTTCTAATAACGGAATTGTTCTATTATGAGCCTAGCAACGCTTGATCAAATTCATATAGTGCAATATTAATCTCTACCACATTATAGTTACCCTGTTCGATAAAGTAACGGATGATCAGATCAAATTTGCTGCTGTTGGTCAGCGCATATCCTGCCCTGCCGATCAGATCTTTTGTAGCATCCAAGTCCAACTCCAGCGCAAGCGCCAGGGCGATTGCAGTTGGCTTAGTAGGCTTGTAATTTGGGTTATTGCGGATCTTGGAAAAGTGCTGCTTGGAGAGCAGAGCCTTCTTGTAAATCTCCGAATCTTTCTTGCCAGAGTCATCGATCAGCTTCAGCAGGGTTTCCGTAAATCCTGCGTCGGCCTGTTTCAGCATATCCTCCAGCGACATTGCCTTGGAGGATGCCATGGGCATGGAATAGCATGGGGCGCATTCCTCTATTACCATCCGTTCTTCCAATTCCCAGTCCCGGCGGCGACGGATGCGACGGCGATTCTCCGGGGCTGCGCCATAGGCGGCAATCTCGCAGTCATCCACGTAGTGTTCATCGATGTAACTGGCAACACTTTGGAACAGCTTTTCCGAAAGTGTGAACGAGGTTCGGTCAAACACCACCAGATAGATCTGCATCTCATGCTCCAGCAGGAAGGTACTGAACGCAGAGATTGCGATCTGCAAAGCCTTGTCTTTAGGAAAAACGTAATTGCCGGTGGAGATCAGCGGGAAAGCAATGGACTTACAGCGATGCTCCATTGCCAGCTTCAGAGAGTTGTCGTAGCAATTTCTAAGCAGAGCTTCTTCGTTATAGTTACCACCATCCCAAACTGGGCCGACCGTGTGGATCACATACTTTGCCTGCAAATCGAATGCAGGTGTGATAGCAGCACAGCCCACATCAATGCTGCCGATTTTTTGCCGCGCGGCTAACAGCTCTGGGCCAGCCTTTTTGTGAATCATCGTGTCGGTGCCGGAGCCGACTATCGGCTTAGGATTTGCTGTGTTCACAATGGCATCCACGGTCATTTGGGTAATATCATTTCTGACGATCTCAAAGGGCATATGCTCACCTCCGTTTTCTATATTTTACGGCATTTTAATTCTTCCGTCAACTATGGCAGATTCGTGTTCCAGTGCGCTTCTTCTACCATAGAAAAACTTGTTTATATAAAACTTTACAAACAAGTTTGCAGTAAGTGGATTTTGGAATTATGCCGACCGAGCTCATGACGATAATTCGTATTTGTAGCCAACAGTAATATTTTCATCGATGCCTACCTCATTCTTCGCTCCAAAAACGGCTACAAAGCTGAATCTCAAAAATCAGCCACCATATGTTGCGGTTTCCACCTTTGCAGAGCCTCAATATATGGTGGTATTATTGACCCTTGAAATAGTTTTACCTCCGCAGGGCATGAAAAATCCCCGGTTCTTGCGAACCGGGGATTGATGTCATTTTGAGCACTGTCCTATTCTGTTTGCGTCTTTGCATCATTTGATGTAAGTTTGATGTAAAGATGTAATTTGAAGTAACCGTGCAATCAGAAAAGTCATTGCGGCTCTAGGCTTTTTTCGTTTAACCTTCAGCCAACGGCTTCATTGTGGGGAACAAGATGACTTCCCGGATGGTGTCGGTGCCGGTCAGGAGCATGACACAGCGGTCTACGCCGATGCCCATGCCGCCGGTGGGGGGCATACCGTATTCCATGGCGTTGAGGAAGTCCTCGTCCAGCATCTCCGCTTCGTCGTCGCCCCGTTCCCGCTGCTCCACCTGCTTCATGAACCGGGCTCTCTGGTCGATCGGATCGTTCAGCTCGGAGTAGGCGTTGCCCATCTCGCTGCGGCAGATGAAAGCCTCGAACCGCTCGGTGAGCCGGGGGTCTTCCGGACTGCGCTTGGTCAGAGGGCTGACTTCCACCGGGTACATGGTGATGAAGGTGGGCTGGACCAGGTGCTCTTCCACCCGCTGGTCGAAGCAGGCGTACAAGGCGTTGCCCCAGGTCTTTTCCGCGGCGTCGGCCAGCTCCACACCGATGGCCTGGGCGGCGGCTAGCGCCTTGGCATCGTCGGTGATGGCGCCAAAGTCGATGCCCGCGTACTCCTTCACCGCCTCCACCATGGTCATGCGCCGCCAGCCGGGGGTCAGGTCGATCTTCTCTCCCAGCCACTCCACCTGGTAGGTGCCCAGGATCTGCTGGGCCGCCCCGGAGATGATGCCCTCGCAAATGTCCATCATATCATGGAAGTCGGCGTAGGCCTGGTACAGCTCCACGCTGGTGAACTCCGGGTTGTGCTTGGGGTCCATGCCTTCGTTTCGGAAGATCCGGCCGATCTCATACACCCGGTCCATGCCGCCGATGATCAGCCGCTTCAGCGGCAGCTCGGTGGCGATCCGCATATACATATCGATGTCCAGGGTGTTGTGATGGGTGACGAAGGGGCGGGCGGAAGCGCCGCCGGCGATGGTGTTGAGCACCGGGGTCTCCACCTCGATATAGCCCCGGCTGTCCAAATAGTCGCGCATGAACTTGATGAACTGGGACCGAATGATAAAGTTGCGCTTGACTTCGGGGTTGACCATCAGATCTACATACCGCTGACGGAACCGGATCTCCTTATCGGTCAGGCCATGGAACTTCTCCGGCAGGGGCAGCAGGCTCTTGCTCAGCAGGACCACCTGCTTGGCCCGGATGGAGATCTCTTCGGTCTTGGTCTTGAAGACCTCCCCTTCCACGCCTACGATGTCACCGATGTCATACTTCTTGAACCGGGCGAACTCCTCCTCCCCCAGCTCGTCGATCTTCACGAAGAGCTGGATCCGGCCGGTGGTGTCCTGCAGGTCGCAGAAAGACACCTTGCCCATGCCCCGCTTGCTCATCAGGCGGCCCGCCAGCCGGACCACGGTGCCTTCCATGGTCTGGAAGTTCTCCTTGACCTGGGTGGCATAGGCGTTGAAGTCGTACTTGGTATGGAGGAAGGGATCTCTCCCCTCCGCCTGGAGGTCCGCCAGCTTGTCCCGGCGGATCTGCGCCTGCTCGGAAAGGGGCAGTTCAGCTTGGGGGGTAAACTTTGCCATGGCTCAGCCCTCTCTGGATACGCTGATCACCTTCATGGTGTAAGCGCCGTTGGGGGCGTTGACGGTAAAGCTCTCCCCGGCGGACTTGCCCACCACGGCCCGGCCGAAGGGGGAGTCGTCGGAGAGCTTGCGCTCCATGGGGTCGGCCTCCTGAGAGCCGGTGATCCGGTAGGCGGTCTGGACGCCGTGGGCATCCTCCACCACCACGGTACAGCCCAGGCCCACCCGGCCGGTAGCCTCGTTCTCGTCCTCGATGATCACCGCGTGAGAAAGGATGTCCTCGATCTCCGCGATCCGGCCGTACAGCTTGGCCTGCTCGTTTTTCGCCGCATCGTATTCCGAGTTTTCGGACAAGTCACCGTAGGACCGGGCCTCGGCGATCATCGCCGCGATCTCCCGCTCCCGGGTGGTCTTCAGATAGTTCAGTTCCTTTTCCAGATCCGCCAGGCGCAGACTTGTGATCTTAAATTCCTTTGCCATGATCAGTTTCCTTTCTGAAATGGGATTATCTTCACAGGTTTTTCTATTATAGACCAGGAAGTTATGGAAGTCAAGTCATTTTCCGTCTTTCAGCCTATTTACAGCCGCCTGGATCTGAGGATCCTCCGCAGGGTCCAGCGTGCCGGCCTGGATCTTGGCGGCGGTCTGCTCGTCCACCTCCACCGGCACGTCCGGGGTCAGGCCCACCCCCGCCAGGGACACGCCCTTGGGGGTGTAATATTTGCCCACGGACAGGTTCACCGCCGAGCCGTCGGAGAGCTGGAAGGTGTTCTGGAAGTAGCCCTTGCCGTAGGTCTTCTCCCCCACGGTAAAGGCGGCCTCGTATTCGCTGAGGGCCGCGGCGAAGAACTCCGCCGCCGAATAGGAATGGAGGTTCATCACCACCGCCATAGGCACATCCACGAAGTTCTCGTCAGACTCATCCACTTCCTCCCGGCCCTGGTAGTCTACGGTGCGGAACAGGGGGCCCTCCGGCAGAAGGTAGTCCAGGATCTCCACCAGCTCCCGCTTGTAGCCGCCAGGGTTGTAGCGCACGTCGAAGATCAGCGCCTGCGCCCCCTGGTCCAGCAGTTCCTCCACCGCGGCGATGGTCTCCTGGGCGCACCGTTCGTCGAAGTTGAGGATGGTGACCAGGCCGATCTGCTCCTCCAGCATCTGGTAGGTGGCCACCTGGGTATCGAACCGGCGGCGCTCCACGGTCAGGGTCAGCTCCTCCTCTCCCCGGACCAGGGTCAGCTCCACGGTGGTCCCCTCCTCGCCTTTGATCGGGTCAAGGACAGAGGTGTCCTGGGCGTCCAGCACAGACGTGCCGTTCACCGCCACCAGCCGGTCTCCCGCCTGGACCCCGGCCTCATTCGCCGGGCCTTTCGGCTCCACCTTCAGGATATCGAAGCCCTGCCGGTCCTCCCGGAGCTGTACCGTGATCCCCACGCCCACATAGGAGTTGGACATGGTGTCCTGATAGGACAGGTACTCCTCCGCGGTCATATAGTAGCTCCATCGGTCGCCCAGGGCCTCCACCATGGCCTGGGCCGCCGCGTCCTCCAGGGCATCCTGGTCCACCTCTTCGATGAACCGCTCCTGGAGCAGGTCCTGGACTTGCTGGAGCTTGCCTGTACCCTCCCGGAAGAAGAACAGGGCGCAGGCCAGCGTGGTGCCGGAGGCCACCAGGGCCACCAGCACATAGGAAAGAACGGATAATACTTTTTTCTTCATAGCGCACCTCTTGAAAAAAGGAGCCGCCGCGTCACAGCAGCAGCTCCTGATATTTTACCCCAGATGGTCCATGGGGTTGACGTACTGACCCTTATAGGATATGCCGAAATGAAGGTGGGCGCCCTTGGAAAGGCCGGTGTTGCCCACATAGCCGATCAGCTGGCCGGCCTTCACATACTCGCCTCGCGCCACCACATAGTGGGTCATATGCATATATATGCTGGAGTAGCCGTCCTGATGGTCGATCTTCACATAGTTGCCGGCGGCCCAGTCCACGGCGGCGATCGTCACATAGCCGCTGCGGGTGGCATAGATCGGGGTGCCTTCCGGGGCGGCCATGTCCACGCCGTTGTGCATCTTCCATTCCCCGGTAATCGGATGCCAGCGATAGCCGAAGGGACTGCTGATCCGGCTGTAGGTGGTAGGGATGATCCAGCGGATACCGTCCTCATCCACGTTCGATCCGGTACCGCCGCTCCCGCTCCCGCCAGCCTCTTCCTCGGCGATGGAGGCCTGGATCGACTCCTGGATCGACGCCTCGATGGAGGCCTGGATCGAAGCGGCGATGGAGGACTCTTCCTCCAGCTTGTCGTAATACGCCTGCTCGGTCTTCAGGATCTCCTCCAGGAACGCGTCCTGTTCCGCTTCAAACTGCTCGTAGAGGGCGTCCAGGTCCTCGGCCACGTTCACCAGCTCCGCCAGCACCCGCTCCACCTGGGCCTGCTTGTCATCCAGCACCGCCTGGGCGTCTTCCAGTTCCAGCTTCACCTGTTCCAGCGCTTCCTTGTCCCGGGCCAGCTCCTGCTGAGCGTCCAGCACCTCCTGGGCCACGGCGGACATCTCATCCAGACGGCGGCGGTCCGCGGCGGCGATCTCCTGGATCATGTTCAGCCGGTCCAGGAGATCGGAAAAATCACTGGCCTGGAACAGCACGGACCAGTAGGAAAGTTCCCCTTCCTCCTCCATGGCCCGGATCCGTTCCTTGTTCTTCTCGTTCAGCTCCGCCAGCCGGGCCTGAGCGGCCTCCAAGTCGGCCTGCTTGTCCGCGATCATCCGATCGTAAGCGGCGATCTGCTGGTTGACATTGTCCACCTGGGCATACAGCAACGCGATCTGCTGGTCCAGGATGTACTTCTGCTCCAGGATCTGCTGGATGCTGCTTAGATTCTCCGACTGCTGGCTCTCCAGATCCTGGATCTGCTGGGCGATCTGATCTTTCCGCTCCTGCAGGTCATCCAGCTGGTTTTTCAGCTCGTCGGAAGTGGCGGCGTCGGCAGGCCCGATCCCCGCCAGCATGGTGATCACCATGACCAGCGCCAGGATCCCGGCGTCTGCGGACAGCCACGATCGTTTGCTCTTCATCCCTTACTTCCCCGATCGTATGTAGATCATTTTAGTCTAAGTAATCCATGGGGTTGACGTACTCTCCCTTATAGGAGATGCCGAAGTGGAGATGGTTGCCGGTGGACAACCCGGTGGTGCCCACATAGCCGATCACCTGACCGGCCTTTACATACTCGCCCCGCTCCACCACATAGTGGGTCATGTGCATATACACGCTGGAGAAGCCGTCCTGATGGTTGATCTTCACATAGTTGCCGGCGGCCCAGTCGTAGGAGGCGATGGTCACATAGCCGCTGCGGGTGGCATAGATCGGCGTGCCCTCCGGGGCGGCCATGTCCACGCCATTGTGCATCTTCCATTCCCCGCTGACCGGGTGCCAGCGGTAACCAAAGGGGCTGGAGATCCGGCTGTAGTTGGTAGGCACGATCCAGCGGATACCGTCGGCGTCGATGTTGGAGTCCTGGTCATCGCCGTCCTCGCCGTCCCCACCGTCGCCCTCTTCACCTTCGCTGGCGGCGATGGACGCGTCGATGGAAGCCTGGATCGATGCCTGGATCGACTCCTCCAGCCAAATGGACTCCTGGATGGATTCCTGGATCGATGCCTCGATGGATGCCTGGACCGACGCGGCGATGGAGGACTCCTCCTCCAGCTTGTCGTAGTACTGCTTCTCGGTGTCCAGCAGCTGGTTCAGGAAATCATCCTCTTCGCTCTCGAACTGCTCATGGAGGGCGTCCAGATCCTCGGATACCGCCACCAGCTCCAGCAGCAGGGCCTCCGCCTCAACGCTCTTCTCGTCCAGCACGGCCTGAGAAGCTACCAGCTCCGCCTTCATGGTCTCCAGGGCCGCCTTCTCCTCCTCCAGCACCTGCTGGGCGTCCAGCACCTCCTGGGCCACGGCGGACATCTCATCCAGACGGCGGCGGTCCGCGGCGGCGATCTCCTGGATCATGTTCAGCCGGTCCAGGAGATCGGAAAAATCACTGGCCTGGAACAGCACGGACCAGTAGGAAAGTTCCCCTTCCTCCTCCATGGCCCGGATCCGTTCCTTGTTCTTCTCGTTCAGCTCCGCCAGCCGGGCCTGAGCGGCCTCCAAGTCGGCCTGCTTGTCCGCGATCATCAGATCGTAAGCGGCGATCTGCTGGTTGACATTGTCCACTTCCGCATACAGCAAGGCGATCTGCTGGTCCAGCACCGCCTTCTGGTTCAGGATGTTCTGGATGGAGTCCAGGTTCTCCGACTGCTGGCCTTCCAGGTCGGCGATCTGCTGAGAGATCTGGTCCTTCTTGGCCTGCAGCTCATCGAGCTGATCTTTCAGCTCGTCGGAGGTCACCGCGCCGGCGCTGGCCGGCAGGATGCTCACCACCAGGGTCAGCAGCATCACCAGGGCCAGGCCGCCGGCGACGATGGAGATCAGTAATTTCTTTTTGTCCATATAACTTGGTCCTCCTTTAATGGGCAGGCGCGTTCATGAATTTACGGATGGAAGTCCAGCTCCCCACAACGCCTACGAACAATCCGGCGGCGCCGAAGGTACAGATCATCGGCACGAGCACCTGCTGGAAAGGCACCAGGGAGAACATCATCAGCGTATCCAGCTGGGCGATCTTCTTCACCACGAAGTCGTAGAGCAGCCACTCCAGCCCAAAGGCCGTACCGGCGCCTACCATGCCCAGGATGAAGCCCTGGACCACGAACGGCACCCGGATGAATCCGTTGGTGGCGCCTACCATCTTCATGATGGCGATCTCCTCCCGCCGGTCGTACATGGCCAGCTTGACGGTGTTGGAGATGATCAGCAGCGACACCAGCAGCAGCACGCCGATGATCGCCAGAGAGCCGACCTGCAGTACGCTTTGCAGCGTGGAGAAGCCCTCCGCCAGCTCATAGGCAGCGGTGATCTTCACCACGCCCTGGATGCTCTCCACCTGGGACACGGTCTGTTCGATCAGCGCGTTGTCCTCCAGTGTGATGATCACCCGGTGGCGCAGATCCTCCGGCTCCAGGCCGCTGAAGGCCGGGTCGCCGCCGTGTTCCGCCACGAACCGATCCAGAGCCTCTTCCCTGGTCATGAATTCCGCTTTATGCACGTTGTCCAGCAGGTTGATCTTGGTCTGGACCTGCTGGGCCTCGGCCTCGGAGAAGGAATCGTCGATATAGGCGATCACTTCGTTGGTCTGGTTCAGCCGCTCCACCAGGATATTCACATTGTAGAGCAGGATGGAAAAGCTGCCTACGATCAGCAGGCAGGCCACCGTGACCACCACGGCGGCAAAGGACATGAACCCGTGGAGAAAGATCTCCCGGATGCCCGCTTTGAGCAAATAGCCAATATTATTGATCTTCATAATGTCCGTCCGTTCTGTCGCTGGTGATCAGGCCCTCTTCGATGGTGATGACCCGGTTGACGAAGTGCTCCACCAGATCCTTGGCATGGGTGACCACCAGCATGGTGGTGCCCAGGTTGTTGATCTCCTGGAGCAAGGTCATGATCTCCATAGACCGGGCAGGATCGAGGTTGCCGGTAGGCTCGTCGGCGATGATGGTGGAGGGGTTGTTCACCAAGGCCCGGGCGATGGCCAGACGCTGCTGCTCACCGCCGGACAGCTCTCCGGGGTGACGGCGGCCCTTGTTCTCCAGGCCCACCAGGTCCAGCACATAAGGCACCCGCTCCCGGATCTCCCGGCTCTGGGCGCCTACCACCCGCATGGCGAAGGCCACGTTGTCATACACCGTCATATTTTCGATCAGCCGGAAATCCTGGAACACCACGCCCACAGTCCGGCGCAGATAGGGGATCTCCCGCTTGCGGATGCGCTCCAGGGAGTAGCCGTTGACATGGACCGAGCCGGAGGTGGGCCGGATCTCGCCGGTGATCAGCTTGATGATGGTGGACTTCCCGGACCCGGAGGGGCCTACCAGGAAGCAAAACTCCCCATCCTCGATCTGCATGGAGATGCCCCGCAAAGCGTGGTTCCCCTCGCTGTAGGATTTTTTGACTTTCTTAAACTCGATCATCGCATAGCTCCCAAGGTACAATGTAATCAAATTGTAACACGTATCAAAAATTATGTCAATCAGATCGGCTCATTTTTTTTGGAAGATCCGGTCCATTGGCACCTTTTTCCAATAATACACCGGATCTTGCCCGATCATATCGAACGATCACCGGCAGTTCCGCCCGGATCCGAGGGTCTTCCCATTTCCCGCCGGGTAAAATGGTGGGGAACGGTACCACAAGGAGGAAACGGTATGCAATGTCAAAAACTCAAGACCTATATGGAGACCGGCCGGGTGGTGTTCATCCCCCTGCGGTCGATCCGGCCCAACCCCGCCCAGCCCCGGAAGATCTTCCGGCAGGAGGCCCTGGAGGAGCTGGCGGACTCGATCCGGCTCCACGGCATCCTCCAGCCCCTGTCGGTGCGGCGGGTAGGAGGCAGTTATGAGCTGATCGCGGGAGAACGGCGGCTCCGGGCCGCCGCCATGGCCGGGCTGACGGAGATCCCCTGCATCGTCATGACCATGGACGAGAAGGAATCGGGCATGGCCGCCATGATCGAAAATCTCCAGCGCCAGGACCTGGACTTTATCGAGGAGGCCCGGGGGATCTCCAATCTTATGGAAAAGTGGCTCATGAGCCAGGAGCAGGTGGCTAAGATCTTGGGCAAGAGCCAAAGCGCCGTAGCCAACAAGCTCCGGCTCCTGCGCCACAGCGGCCCGGTGCTGGACGCGATCCGGGCCGGAGGACTGACCGAGCGCCACGCCCGGGCGCTGCTGAAGCTGCCCCGGGAGGAGGACAAGCTGGCGGTGATCTCGGTGGTGGTCCAGGGCCATATGAGCGTGGCCCGGACCGAGCACTATATCGACCAGCTCCTCTCAGGCGACCGGCCCGCCCTTCCACGGCCCAATGTGAGCACCTTGCTGAAAGAGCTGGACCGGCACCTGGCCAAGATCCAGCTCGGCGGCATCGGCGCGGTGTCCGAACGCCGGGAAACGGAGCGGGAGATCGTGCTCACGATCACCATCCCCAAATCCTGATCTGCGGACGCAGACCGCCCCCAGGCCGGACCGGCCCGGGGGCGGCACGCTTTATAAGGCTACATGGCTTCGATCTGGGCGCTCTGGCTTCCCACGGTCAGGGTGTAGCTCTTCCCGGATACCAGCTCCGGCATACTGACGATCACCACCTGGAAGTCCATGGAGGGTGTAAAGCAGATCAGCTCCTGGTCCCCGTCGGCGATCAGCACCTGGGTCCCGGCGCTCTGGCTGCCCACCCGCACCGCCAGCGTCCCCTGCTGGGGATCGCTGAAGGTCTGGGCCATGTTCTGCGCGCCGGTGCCGATGAACACGCCGCCGCCGATCGTGGCGGTGGTATCATAGTCCAGCGTGGCGGTATCTCCCTGGGTGGGACCGGCCACCGTGGTGGTGCCGCCGGTGATCTCGATCGTGCCGTTGGCGTCCAGGCCGTCGCCGTCGGCCTGGATGGTGAGCACGCCGCCGGAGATGGTGATGCTGCCGCCGGAGCTGCCGCTCATGCCGCCCCGGCCGCCGAACATCTGGTCCCGGCCGCCGGCACCGCTTTGATCCATGCCCCCTGCGGCATTGACCCCATCGTCGGTGGCCGCCAGGGTGGCCTCTCCGCCGGAGAAGACCACGTGCAGGGCCTCCAGCCCTTCGTAGCAGTGGCTGATGTCCAGCGTCCCGGCGCTGATCGTCAGGGTATCCTCCGCGTGGAGGGCGTCGTCGCCGGAGGCGGTCCGGAAACTGCCGCCGCAGATGGTCATGGACACATCGCTGTGGAGGGCGTCATCCGCCGCGTCTATAGTAAAGCTGCCCCCCAGGATCTGCACACCGGCGGCGGATTTGATGCCCTTCATGCTGGTGCTCTCTGTATCTGTCACCGTGGTGGTCCGGGGCCTGCCGCTCCGGCAGGGCGATCCGGCGCTTGTAGACCACCGACCGATACTTCTTTTTCAGTTCCACGAACACCGTGGTATCCGGCCCTGCCTGGCTGTAACAGCGGACCCGAAGCTTCTCTTTATACACCGGTTTGTCGATCGACTGCCGGATCAGCCGGTAGGTAGGCGTATCGAAATGCAGATCGCGGATGGTGGTATCGCCGTATTGGTCCGGGGCCATATACCCTTCCATCGTTTGAAGCAGCCGCCGCTGCTGGGCCTGGGTCATGATGTATTTCAGTTCGTAGCGCTGGAATACCGTTTGGACCGCCATAAAAAGCCCCCCTTTCGATGGGGAGTATACAGCATCCACCTTAGATCAGGCCAAAAGCCTGTTTTTTGGCTCTGTTTTAGTTTGAGGGGATAGGATATTTTTGTGATAGCCGATCCCATTTTCCCCCAAGATGTGATATGATATAGTATAATAGTAAAGAGAAAGGAGCGTTGCGCCATGAGGATCTTATTGGCGGAAGACGAGGCCCCTCTGGCCAGAGCCTTGGTAAAGATCTTTGAAAAGAACCACTGCTCCGCCGACGCGGTGAGCAACGGCCGGGAGGCCCTGGAATACCTGGAGGCCGGGAATTATGATGTGGTGGTGATGGATGTGATGATGCCGGTGATGGACGGCATCACCGCCTTGAAGCAGCTTCGGGCCGCCGGGAGCACGGTGCCTGTACTGCTGCTCACCGCCAAGGCCGAGATCGACGACCGGGTCCTGGGCCTGGACAGCGGCGCCAACTATTATCTGACCAAGCCCTTCGATACCAAGGAGCTGCTGGCGGCCCTCCGGGCGATCACCCGGCCCCAGACCCAGGTGGACACCAAACTGACCTTCGGCAACGTGGCCCTGGATCGGTCCACCTTCACCCTCTCCACCCCCACCGGCAGCTACCGGCTGGCCAACAAGGAATTTCAGATGATGGAGCTGCTCATGAGCAGTCCCCACCATGTGATCCCCACCGAGCGGTTCATGGAGAAGATCTGGGGCTTCGACACCGAGGCGGAGACCAGCGTGGTGTGGGCCTATATCTCCTATCTGCGGAAAAAGCTCACCGCCCTGAAAGCCAACGTCACCATCCGTTCCTCCCGGAACCTGGGCTACAGTCTGGAGGAAGTGTCATGATCCGCCGGATGCGGATAAAGCTGGTGGTCCTGGCCATGTCCGCCCTGCTGGTGCTGCTGGTGGTGATCGTGGCAGGGATGAACCTGGTCAACTACGGCACGATCGTGGAGGAGGCGGACACGGTGCTGTCCCTTCTGTCCCAGAACCAGGGCAGATTTCCCAGCCTGGGCAGCCGCCCCTGGGACCGCTTCCCCCCGGAGCTGTCCCCGGAGACCCCTTATGAATCCCGGTATTTCACCATCTTCTACAACGATGAGGGCCAGGCCACCAGGGTGGACCTGAGCAACGTGGTATCGGTGGACATCAACGATGCCCTGAACTACGGTGCCCAGGCCCTGGAAGGCTCCAAGGCCCGGGGCTTTCTGGACCAGTACCGCTACCAGATCAGCCAGGAAAGCGGCGGCTCCCAGGTCACCTTCCTGGACTGCGGCCGGCGGGTGGACCAGTTCCGCCGCTTCCTGTGGACCAGCATCTGGATCTCCCTGCTGGGCTTCGCGGTGGTGTTCGTGATCTTCGCCGTTTTGTCCGGCAGGATCATCCGGCCCATCGCCGACAGCTACGACAAGCAAAAGCGCTTCATCACCGACGCCAGCCACGAGATCAAGACCCCTCTGACGATCATCAGCGCCAACGCGGACCTGTTGGAGATGGAGCTGGAGGAGCCCAGCGAAAGCCTGTCCGACATCAAAGACCAGGTGGCCCAGCTTCGCCATCTGACGGAGGACCTGGTGCTGCTGGCCCGGATGGAGGAAGGGACCCACAGCCTGCCCAAACTGCCCTTCCCGGTAAGCGACGTGGTCACCGAGACCGCCGCCGGGTTTCGGACCCTGGCCGCCAGCCAGGAAAAGGTCCTTGATCTGCAGGTGGAGCCTCGGCTGACCCTGGTGGGCAGCGGCAAGTCCATCCGCCAGCTGGTGTCGATCCTGCTGGACAACGCCCTGAAATACGCCCCCGCCCAGGCGCGGATCGCCCTGGTCCTGAAAAAGACAGGCAAAAGCGTATGCCTGGTGGTGTCCAACCCCACCAAAGAGCCGGTGACCCAGGAGCAGCTTGGTCATGTGTTCGACCGATTCTACCGCGCCGACGCCTCCCGCAACTCCGCCACTGGCGGCCACGGCATCGGCTTGTCCGTGGCCCAGGCGATCGTCACCGCCCACGGCGGCAAGATCGCCGCCACCACCAGGGACGGCAAGACCTTCACCATCACCGCCACCTTCCCGGTGTGACCCAGGCCCTGTCCTGCCCAACGTTTTGATATAGCAACGCTCCCTCCATGACCGACAGCGCGTAAAACGCGGTCGGTCATGGAGGGAGCGTATCACTGCCCCGGGGGCCGGGGCAGTTTTTTCAGTTTCAGCGGTTCTCCCGGCTGGACAGGTACTTGCGGACCATCAGGGCCACCTTGAAGACGATGGCGTGGTCGAACTGCCGCAGGTCCAGGCCGGTGAGCTTCTTGATCTTCTCCAGCCGGTACACCAGGGTGTTGCGGTGGACGAAGAGCTTCCGGGAGGTCTCGGAAACGTTCAGGTTGTTCTCAAAGAATTTATTGATGGTGAACAAGGTCTCCTGGTCCAGGGAGTCGATGGAGTTCTTCTTGAACACCTCACTGAGGAAGATCTCACACAGCGTGGTAGGAAGCTGGTAGATCAGCCGGCCGATGCCCAGGTTCTCATAGTTGATGATGCTCTTTTCCGTGTCGAAGACCTTGCCCACGTCGATGGAGGTCTGAGCCTCCTTGTAGGAGTCGGCCAGGGACCGAAGGTGCTCCGCCACGGTGCCGATGCCGATCACGGTCTTGACGAACAGCTCGTTACGCAGGGTCTCTTCCATGGTCTGGGCCAGCTTCTCCAGATCCTCGCCGGTGGTATTGGGGCCGATCTGCTTGACCACGGCGATATCCGTTTCATTGATGCTCAGAACGAAGTCCTGGAGCTTGTCCGGGAACATGCCGGACAGCACATCCACCGTGGCAACATCGGCATGGCCCACCTGCCGCACCAGGAACACCGCCCGGGGCGCGTCGGTGGAGAAGTGGAGCTCCTTGGCCCGGATGTAGATGTCGCCGGGAAGGATGTTGTCCATGATGATGTTCTTGACGAAGGTCCCCCGGTCGTGCTTCTCCTCGTAGAAGACCTTGGCGTCGTTCAGCGCCACATAGGCCATGGCGCAGTAGCCCTTGGCGATCTCGTCGTCGCCGGAGCAGAAGACGCTGTACTCGATGATGTTGGACACATTGACGATGGGCTTGAACGTCTTATGCGCGAAGGTGACCATGCTCTCGCCGGAGTTGGCGATCTTCAGCGCCGCGTCCGTCCACCGTTCGCCCAGGACGGACATATCGGTGCAGGAGACCACGGTCCCATCGGAATCGATCACGCCGAAGACCCGGTCGGTCACGTCCCGAAGCTGGACGATCACGCTTTGAAAAACACTGTTAGACATTTCCTGGACCTCCTTGAAAAGTAAAAAGCATTCTTGGCGGTTGTTCGCAGATCTGCACAAATGCAAACTTCACAAATTACCTTTTTAGTATACATTACTTTTGCACACTTTGCAAGTGCCTTTTGACAAATTACTGCAGATCGGGGTCGATTTTTTATCTAATATCCCAATGTCTGTTCACATCCTGCCAAAATAGGCGGCGCAGATCCTGACAATTTGCCAGTGTCTTCCTCCAGCGATCGGATCTCCTCCACACAAAGGCATCGGGCCTCTCCCCGGAGCAGATCTCCCAGCGCCAGCGACCCCTCCTGCCGCCGCTCCAGATAGGTCACCCGCATCCCCCGGGCGGCCATCATCCGCCGGACCTGGTGGTATTTCCCTTCGCACACGGTGATCTGGCTCTCCCCCGGTCCCAAAGGCTCCAGCCGGGCCGGCAGACACACCGTGCCGTCCCGCAGTACCAGTCCCTGACGGAAGGCCGCCGCGTCCTCTTCGGTGGCGGTGCCCTCATGGCGGGCATAGTAGACCTTGGGCACCTGCTTTTTCGGGCTGATCAGGCTGTGGAGCAGATCGCCGTCGTTGGTCAGCAGGAGCAGGCCCTCGGTAGCCTTGTCCAGCCGGCCCACAGGCTTCAGGTCCAGCCCTTTCAGCGCCGGAGGAAGCAGGTCCATCACCGTTGGGTCCTGGTCGTCCCGGGTGGCGGTGACGTATCCGGCAGGCTTGTTGAGCATCACCACCAGCCGCCGCCAGCCCCCCAGCGGCTGGCCCTCCAAACAGATCCTTTGGTTCTCCGGGCAGACCTTGGCCGCCGGGTCCTTCACCACGGCCCCGTCCACCGTCACCCGGCCTGCCTTCACCAGGGGCTTGACCTGGGAGCGGGTCCCCGCGCCGCTGTCGCACAAAAATTTATCCAATCGTTCCATAGTCCCTCCGTTCTATCCCCCGATGGCCGAACATAGGCTGTACAACGATCAAAGCGTTGGAGGGATCGATATGCTGGTAATGACCGCAAAGGTCGATAAGAAGAAGATCGCCATCATCCTGGCGGCAGTGGTCGCGGTGGTGGCCGGGCTGATCTGGCTGCTGGGCGGCGACGACACCGTTCCCACGTCTACGGACACCAGCGTGGTGAACAACGATGACCGGGTGAATTTTCTGGCCAGCTTCGGCTGGCAGGTGACCACCTCCCCGGTGGAGTCCAGTCAGGTGCGGATCCCGGCGGAGAGCACCGAGATCTTTGAGCGCTACAACGCGCTTCAAAAGGCCCAGGGCTACGACCTGAGCGAATACGCCGGACAGACGGTGATGCGCTATGTCTATCAGGTCAACAACTATCCCGGCGCCACCGAGCCGGTATACGCCACCTTGCTGATCAGCCGGAACCAGGTGATCGGCGGAGATATCACCGACACCTCCGCCAAGGGGGCGATCCGGGGCTTCAAGATGCCCCAGTCCTCCTCTTGAGTGTACCACAAAAGAACCCCCTTGACAACCCGGCCCTTATCTGATATGGTGTTGAACAAGTGAAGAACTCTTCAGGGCGGGGCGAGATTCCCCACCGGCGGTATAGTCCGCGAACGCCGAAAGGCGCCGACCCGGTGCGACTCCGGGACCGACAGTTACAGTCTGGATGGAAGAAGATCTGTGTTTGTACGTCATTTTTGCGCCCTGAGTCTATGCTCAGGGCGTTTTTTTAGGAGGACACCATGAAAAACACCAATGTAAAGCGAATGGTACTGCTGGCCATGCTGGCGGCGGTATCCTATGTGCTGGTCTATGCCATCCGGATCCCGGTGGTCATGTTCCTGAAATATGAGCCGAAGGACGTGGTGATCACCATCGCCGGGTTCCTGATCGGGCCAATGGCGTCCTTTTTGATCTCCCTGGTAGTCTCCCTGCTGGAGATGGTCACGATCAGCGACACCGGCTGGATCGGGGCGGTGATGAACCTGCTGTCGAGCTGTGCCTTCGCCTGCGTGGCGGCCGCCGTCTACAAGCGCCGCCACACCATGGGCGGCGCCATCGCCGGTCTGGCCCTGGGTTCCGCGGCCATGATCGGCACCATGCTGCTGTGGAACTATCTGATCACGCCCTTGTACATGGGGGTGGACCGGGGGCAGGTGGCGGCCATGCTGGTGCCGGTGTTCCTGCCCTTCAACGCGCTGAAAGCGGGCCTGAACAGCGCCTTCATCCTGGCCCTGTACAAACCCCTGGTCACGGCCCTGCGGCGCACCGGCCTGGTGGAAGGGGCCGCCAAGCGCGCCGGCTCCGGCAAGGCGGGGGTCTACCTCTTCGCCGGGGCGCTGCTGATCAGCTGCGTTTTGCTGCTGCTGGTGTTCCAGGGGAAGCTGTAAAAAAAGTTCTTTTGTACATTATTGACGATCCGGCTTCAAAAAGCTATAATGATTTTAGACCAAATGTAAGGGAGGATCCGCTATGGCTACAAAGATCATCACCATCAGCCGGGAATTCGGCAGCGGCGGCCGGACCATCGGCCGGGAGGTGGCCCAGCGTCTGGGCATCCCCTTTTACGACAAGGAGCTGGTGGACCAGATCGCCTTGAAGACCGGCTTTGCCCCCACCTTCGTGGAGGAGAACGGCGAGCACTCCCCTTCCGCCAGCCGATTTGCCTACGCCTTCGCCCACCAGGCGGTGCCCGGCGTGATGAACGGTATGTCCACCGCCGACTTTCTGTGGTCGATCCAGTGCTCGGTGATCATGCAGCTGGCAGAGGAAGGCCCCTGTGTGATCGTGGGCCGGAACGCCGACTACATCCTCAAAGACCGCAGCGATGTGCTGGATGTGTTCATCCACGCGGACCTGGACTTCCGGGCGGACCGGATCGTTCGGCTCTACGGCGAGTCGGAGAAAAGCCCGGAGACCCGGCTCCAGGAGAAGGATAAGCGCCGGAAGGTGAACTATCAGCACTACACCGGCCGGACCTGGGGCAACGCCCTCAACTACCACCTGTGTCTGAACAGCGCCAAGCTGGGCCTGGAGACCTGCGTGGACCTGATCGTTGCCGCCGCCACCCGCCCGGAATAAAGTCCCTGTTGTGAAATGCTCCTGTGGAAGATCCACAGGAGCATTTGTCATGCTTTCTTCTTTTGAAGCTGGAAGCCCCAGGCAAGACAGCCCAGGCCCAGCACCACGCAAAGCCCCGCCGCCTCCGGCAGAAGGGCCACCAGCCGCAGTGACAGGATGTAGGGCTTGAGGATCATCAGGAAGCGCACCGCCGCGGTGGTGAAAAAGGCGGTCATGGCAAGCTCCTTGCTCAGATACCCGGCGCTGACCCCCAGCATCAGTCCGCCGCACACCAGGTAGATCAAGATCTCCACCACCATCCGCAGGATGCTCTCATACAGGAAGCACTGGAAGATCAGCAGCAGACAGCCGCCTACGGCCAGGATGCCGTAAAGCCCGGGGGCATCCATCCTGACGCCCTTGAGCAGCACCATGAACGCCCCCTCCAGGGCCATGGGCAGCACCAGCATGAAGATCAGCTCCAGCGCCCCCACCTCTTCCGTCCTGGTAAAGCCGAAGTAGTACGCACACCGCAGGAAAAAGGCCATGCCCATGAAGCAGGCACAAAGGCCGGTCCCTCTGCCCTCCAGATCTGTACGATAACGTTTACTGCCCAGTTTCATGGCCGTTCCTCCCCTTGTCTTTTGGGACATTATACTCTATTTTCCTGCCGGGCGCAAGGTCTTTATACGGCCGCCGTGTCTTTCTCGGCGATGTGGATGCTCACGCCGTTGACCTCCACGTCCTCCTCGGCGCAGATCATGATGTACTTGACCCCGCCGATCACCCTTGTTTCGATCAAGTCTGTCCGATTCGGGGCCACCTTGATCGACACATCCGGGGTCTGGATCTGGAACTTCTTCTCGTCGATGATGTTCTTGGGATGGAGCTGGGCCTCGAAGCCGAAGGCGCTGTCGTAGTCCACGCTGAACTTGGCCAGATGCTCCTCGGACACGCCGCACTCGGCCAGCGCCTCCTTCACATCCTCCTTGCCCACCAGCAGCGGTTCCGGCACCCGGCTCTCCTTGTGCAGCTCGATCCGCTGGCAGATCCGGTCGTGGACGGTCTGGACCAGGTCCATGCTGCAATCGTCCTCCAAGGTGGTGGTGAGCAGGGCCTGGAAGGTCTTCTTCTGCTCCTCCGCCGGCTTGGGGATCGGCACGTTGAACACCGCCTCCACAAAGGGGTCATGGTTCTCCTTGGGGCTGCGGGTGTAGTACAGCGCGTTGTAGATATTGGTGGCCCGGTCGTCGAAGGCCGGGAACAGGAAGCCCAGCTCCGGGGCGGACACCACGTTCATCATGCCGCCGTCGCAGAACTCCTTGCTCTCCGGGATGTAGTGGAGGGCGGGCTTGGTCTGCTTCACCGGGCAGATGGCGCACAGCAGATACTGATACACCTCCCCGGAAGCGTCGGCCTGGGTCTGGTCGTCCTTGGACTTGAACGGCACGTCGTAGCTGTCGCAGCCGATCAAGATCAGGTAGCTGCCTTGCAGGTCCACGGTGTCGATCACCTTTTTGTAAAATTCCATCCGCAGCTGCTCTTCCTTCAGCCGGGTCTGGCGCAGGTCCATGAGCAGCTTGTGCTCGGCGGAGCTTGCCACCTGGGCGGTGCGGAAGGTGATGTCGATCAGGTTCTTGCCGATGGTGCCGGACAGGCTCCGCTTGAGCAGGCCGAAATACTTCTCCGCCTCGTTCTCCGGCATGATGCCGGTGCTGCGCTGGAACTGGGTGATGATCTCCTTGTTGTCGTTGACATAGCAGCCGTAGATGGCCGTCATATTGCTCCGATCCCGGCGGACCCGCCGCCGGATCTCGCCGATCTCCTTATTGTTCATGCTTCTTCCTCGTCTTTCAAAAAGGATCGCGGCCTGGCCGCCGGGCCATTATACCACACCCCGGGGCCTGCCGCCACATAAATTTTTTGTGGGGCCTGGACGGCCCCACAGTTTCAGTCTTTCAGACAGTTTCGGTTCTGGATGAAATACTCCGCCCCGGACCATACGGTGGTCACGGTGATCACCGCGGTGACGGCCCAGGCCACCCACTCCACCGTGGGGAAGGCCATCTGGACGCACAGGGCCACCATGGTGCTGGCGGTCTTGACCTTACCGCTCCAGCCGGCGGCGATCACCTTGCCCTTGCCCGCCGCCACCAGCCGCAAGCCGGTGACGCCGAACTCCCGGGTCAGCACGATCATCAGCGCCCAGCCGGGGAACCGGCCCCACCGGCAGAACATCACCATGGCGGCGATGGTCAGCAGCTTATCCGCCAGCGGATCCAAAAACTTGCCCAGGTCGCTGACCTGATGATATTTCCGGGCGATATTCCCATCCACAAAATCGGTGACGCTGGCCAGGATGAACACCCCCAGGGCGACCCACATCCAAAGGCCGCTCTCGCCGCCGCTGAGGTACATGGCCACCATATACACCGGGATCAGGGCCACCCGTATAAACGTGATCTTCGTTGCTAACGTCACGGCGCTACCTCCACCAGATGCCCGGACAGGTCCCCATCCGCCAAGCTGTCGATCCGCACGGTAACGAAGCTGCCCTCGGACAGCGGCTCGCTTCCGGCGATCCACACCCGGCCGTCGATCTCCGGGGAGTCGGCCCAGGTCCTGCCAAAATACTGCTCATACTCTTCATCGTAGCCATCCACCAGCACCCGCAGGTCCCGGCCGATCATGGCCTCGTTGTATTCGTCCATGATCCGGGACTGGAGCTGCTCGATCACCGCCGCCCGCTCCTGGGCGGTCTGGCTGTCCACATGGTCCATTTCCGCCGCCGGGGTGCCTTCCTCCGGGGAGAAGGGGAACGCCCCCACCCGCTCCAGTTTCAGCTCCCGGAGGAAGCGGCACAGCGCCTCGAACTCCTCCGCCCCTTCCCCAGGCAGGCCGGTGATGATGCTGGTCCGCAGCACCAGACCGGGGATCTGGGCCCGGAGCTTGGCGAAAAGGGCTTTTAAGTAGTCCCCGTCCCCCCGCCGGTTCATCCGCTTCAAGATCTTGCTGTCGCAGTGCTGGATCGGGATATCCAGATACTTCACGATCTTCGGCTCTTCGGCGATGGTACGGATCAGCTCGTCGTCGATCTCGTCAGGGTACAGGTAATGGACCCGTATCCACTCGATGCCCTGGATCTGGCACAGCGCCCGGAGCAGAGGTGCCAGCAGCCGCTTATGGCCTGGCAGGTCCGTGCCGTAGCGGCTGGTATCCTGGGCCACCACGATCAGCTCCTTTACCCCGCTGTCCGCCAGGAGCCGGGCTTCGTAGAGCACATCGTCCATCTGGCGGCTGCGGAACCGGCCCCGCAGGGAGGGGATCACGCAGTAGGCGCACCGATTGTCGCAGCCTTCCGCGATCTTCAAATAGGCGTAATGCTCGGGGGTGGTGACGATCCGGCCTGTTTCCTCCTCCGGTGCGTCGATCGAGCCGAAGTCGGACACCCCATGGTCCGCCAGCAGCGCCTCGATCGCGGGCACGATCTGGGTATAGCTGCCGGTGCCAAGCACCCCGTCCACCTCCGGCAGCTCCTGGAAGATCTGGTCCTGGTAGCGCTGGGACAGGCACCCGGTGACCAGGATCTTTCCCACACGCCCCGCTTCCTTCAATTGGGCGGTCATCAAGATGTGGTCGATCGCCTCAGACTTGGCCGCGTCGATGAAGCCGCAGGTGTTGATCACCACCACGTCGCATCCATCGATGCCGCCGCTGACCTCATGGCCCGCCTCGCCGACCCGATACATCATCCGCTCGCAGTCCACCTGGTTCTTGGCGCAGCCAAGAGAAATAAAACCAATTTTAGCCATCATATCCCTCCGGATATCCTTGTAGGTCTATCTTTTCCAGGGCCTGGCGGATCTGGCCGTAGCTGTGGCCCCGGCGCAGCAGAGCGTCCACCGCCCGCTTCCGGTCTTTTTCCCCGGCATCCGGCCCCAGCCGCTGGGCCAGGAACGCTTCGATCGCCGGGCTTTGGTCCGGGTAGTCCGCCAGGACCTCCGCCCAAAGCGCTTTCGGCACCTGCTTTTCATACAGGGCCTGTTTGGCCCGGGCCAGGCCGTAGCCCCTGGCGGCACAGCGGTCCACGATCTGCCGGGCGGTCTGCCGGTCGTCCACCAGAGAAAGCTCTGCCATCCAGGCCACCGCCTCCTCCGCCTGGCGGGGGGCCTCCCCCTTTTGGATCAGGCGCTGGCGCAGATCGTCCTTGGTGACGCTGGAGGCGGTGACGATCCGCACCGCCCGCATCTTGGCAGACATCTGCCCGGCGGCCTCCCGCAGCTGCCCCATCCGCTCCTCGTCCAGCTCCTCACCGGGGCACAGGGCAAAGTCCTCCACCGTCTGCCGGTAGAGCCGCATGGTCTGGCCGCCCTCAAATTGGACCAGATACCGGCCCGCCCGGTCCGGCTTGGAGGCCAGACGCTCAATCCTCATCGCTGAAATCGTCGGCGCTCACCGCCACCGGCTGGCTGGCCGCCCGGGCCGGCCGGTTCTCGCCGCCCATGAGCCTGCCCAGGTTGGCCCGGACCTGGGCCTCCACCTGCTCGGCGATCTGGGGGTTGGCCTGAAGGTAGGCCTTCACGCTGTCCTTGCCCTGGCCGATCCGGTCCTCTCCCATGGAGAACCAGCTGCCGCTTTTTTGCACGATGTCCAGCTGGACCGCCAGGTCCACCAGCTCGCTCCATTTGTTGATGCCCTGGCCGTAGTAGATGTCGAAGTGGGCTTCCCGGAAGGGGGGCGCCACCTTGTTCTTGACCACCTTCACCCGGGTCTTGTTGCCGATCACGCTGCCGCCTTCTTTGATCGCCTCTACCCGGCGCACGTCCAGCCGGACGGAAGCGTAGAACTTCAGGGCGTTGCCGCCGGTGGTGGTCTCCGGGTTGCCGTACATCACGCCGATCTTCATACGCAGCTGGTTGATGAAGATCACCACGCAGTTGGTCTTGGCGATGTTGCCCGCCAGCTTCCGCAGAGCCTGGGACATGAGCCGGGCCTGGAGGCCCACGAAGGTATCGCCCATCTCTCCCTCGATCTCCGCCCGGGGGGTCAGGGCCGCCACCGAGTCCACCACCACCGCGTCGATCGCGCCGGAGCGGACCAGGGCGTCGGTGATCTCCAGGGCCTGCTCGCCGGTGTCCGGCTGGGACACCAGCAGATCGTCGGTATTCACCCCAAGAGCGGCGGCGTATACCGGGTCCAGAGCGTGTTCCGCGTCCACGAAGGCCACCTCGCCGCCCATCTTCTGGGCTTCCGCCAGGATGTGCAGCGCCAGGGTGGTCTTGCCGGAGGACTCAGGGCCGTAGATCTCGATGATCCGGCCTCTGGGAACGCCGCCGATGCCCAGCGCCGCGTCCAGCGCCAGAGAGCCGGTAGGCACCGCCTCCACGTTCATCTCCGGCTTATCCCCCAGGCGCATCACCGTGCCTTTGCCGAAGCTCTTGTCGATCTGGGCCAGCGCGGTCTGGAGGGCCTTCTTCTTATCGGAGGCCGGGGCGGGGGCTTCGTAACCAGTCTTTTTCGTTGCCATTATGCTTCTTCCTTCCTGCCGTACTGTGCCAGCACGGCCCGTTCTCTGTCGTTATAATCTCTGGAACGCTCCAGGATGGTATACCCATTGCTTTCTAAGATCTTGCACACATCGTCCCCCTGGCCCATGCCGAACTCCAGGCAGAGGAACCCGCCGGGCTTGAGGGCCTGGGCGTAGTTCTTGGCGATGGCCCGGTAGAAGTCCAGACCATCCCGGCCGCCGTAGAGGGCCAGGTGCGGCTCATAATTCTTCACGCTCTCCGGCAGGGCCTCCATCTCCTCCGCCGTCACATAGGGGGGATTGGACACGATCATGTCGAACTTGCCCAGAAAAGCCGAGGGGGCCGCCAGGGCGTCCGCCTGGACGCAGCTGACCCGGCCGGAGAGCTTGTGGAGGGCGATGTTCTTCCGGGCCACCGCCAGGGCCTCCCGGGACACGTCCGCCAGGGTGACCTTGGCGTCTTTGACCCGGCTGGCTACGGCGATGCCGATGCATCCTGAGCCGGTACACAGGTCCAAGATCCGGGGATCCTGGTCCAGGAACAGCCCCCGCTTCACCGCCAGCGCGGTGACGGCGCAGGTGTCGTCCCGGGGGATCAGCACGTTCCTGTCCACATACATTTTCAGCCCATAGAACTCCCACTCCCCCAGCACATAGGCCAGAGGCTCCCCGGCCACGATCCGCCGGACGGCGTCCTCCATGGTCTGGCACACATCCTCACAGGCGTATTTCTCCCGGTCCGTCAGCACCTGCTCCTTGGACTTGCCGGAAACGAAGCACAGCAGGTCCCGGGCCAGCCGGCTGGCGGTGTCCGGGTCCTCGGTCTTCAGAAACTCCCGCCGGGCGTCTAAGTATAAGGTCGAAAACGTCTTTACCATCGGTCCGCTCCTTCCTCCCGGGGCAGTACCGCCTCCACGGCGGCGATGCCCACCTCGATCATGTCATCCTCCGGCTCAAAGGTGGTGAAGTTCTGGAACCACAGCCCAGGCGCCGTCAAGATCCGGGCGAACCAGTTGTCGTGGCGGCCCACCCACCGGTTGATCTCATAGGCGATGGCCACCACCACCGGCAGCAGGAGAAGCTTATAGCAGATCATCAGCACCCGGTAGCCAAAGGTGCCACGGATCTGGGCCAGGGACGGCACCAGGGCCAGCAGGGCCGAGGAGGCCACCGAGAACACCAGGATCGACAGAAGCATCACCACCAGCAGGAAGCTGGTGCCGCACCGGGGGTGCTTGCGGGTCATCTTCCGCACGTTCTCCACCGTCAGCGGCAGGCCCGCCTCATAACAGCGGATGGTCTTGTGCTCCGCGCCGTGGTAGGCAAACACCCGGCGCATCTCCTTCATCCGGGAGACCAGGAGCATATACACGGTGAAGATCGCCATCCGGATCGCGCCCTCCACCAGGTTCAGCAGTACCTGGCTGCCGATCCACCGGTCGAAGAAGCTGCCGATCGCCATGGGCAGCAGGAAGAACAGCCCGATGGACATGGCAAAGCCCAGGGCCACGGCGATGCCGGTGACCGCTTTCTGGAACTTCTCGTTGCCCAGCTTCTCTTCCAGCCATTTGTCGAACTTGGACGGCTCCTCCTGATATTCCTCCGGGGCCAGGTCCGCCGACTGCAGCAGGGCCTTCACCCCCACGACCTGGGAGTCGAAGAAGTTCACCATCCCCCGGATCAGCGGCCAGGTGGGAAAGGAGCCTTTTTTGTAGACCTTTCGGGGCTTGACCTGGAGCTTCAGGCCGTCTTTATTGCGGACCACCACCGCGTCCTTATCCGGCCCCCGCATCATGATGCCCTCGATCAGGGCCTGGCCGCCGATCATGGTCTTGAATTTTTCTTTTGGCGTTTCGTTTTTCTGTTCCATGTAGGTCCTTCCTCACTGGGCGACGGGCAGCCGGACGGTGACCAAAGTGCCGCCGCCGGGCGCGTTCTCCAGCTCCAATGTGCCGCCGTGGAGGGCCACGATCTCATCACACACCGCCAGCCCGATGCCGCTGCCCCGGGCTTTGGAGCTGCCCTTATAAAATTTTCTTTTCACCAGCGGCAGCTCGTCCGCCGGGATGCCGTGTCCATAGTCCCGGATCCGGGCCACCACGAAGCCCTCTTCCAATTTCATGGACACGTCGATCTGCTTGCCGTCGCCGCCGTGCTTGGCGGCGTTGTCCAGGATGTTCCAGAACACCTGGCGCATCCGCTTGGGATCGCACAGGATCTGGGGGATCCCCTCATCGCTGTCGGTGAACACCAGCCGGATCCCCTCCTGGGACAGCCGGCTGCCGTACATATACACCGTGTCCTCGAACTCGCTCCAAATGTCGGTGCTCTCCATGTTCAAGGTGAACCGGCCGTCCTGGAGCCGGGTGAAGTCCAGCAGCTCCATGACCATCTCGGTAAGCCGCTGGCTCTCCGTGTGGATGATCTTCATGCCCCGCCGGGTCTGCTCATCCAGCCGCTGATCGAACAGCAGCGTTTCGCTCCAGCCGTTGATCGCGGTGAGGGGGGTACGCAGCTCGTGGGACAGCGAGGAGATGAACTCCGTCTGCATCTTCTCGTTCTGGCTGATCTTGCTGGACATCTCGTTGATCGTTTCCGCCAGCTCTCCGATCTCGTCGTCATACTGGGTCTGGATCTGGGCGCCGTAGCTGCCGGCGGCGATCATCTTGGCCTTTTCCGTGATCTGATCGATCGGCACCAGGATCGAGCGGATCAGATAGCTGTTGCTGATCAGCAGCACCACGACCACCACCGCCAGGGCCAGGGCGGCCAGCATGGCCACCTGCAGGATCTGCAGGTCCATGGTCCGGGTGGAGGTGACATAGCGCAGCACCCCGATCACCTCACCGTTGCTGTAGATCATCGGGCTGGAAACGGCCATGATCCGCTCCCCGGTAGCCGGGTCCTGCCCTACGAAGGTGCTGATCCCCCGGGTGCTGACGGAGGCGGCGATGTCCTCGGTGGTAGGGGACGCGCCGGCCCAGCTTCCATAGGAGGACACCACCAGCCGCCCCCGGGCATCGATGAACTGCAGCTCGATGGAATTGCGTTCCTCAAAGGTCTGGGCATAGGTGATGCAGGACTGGTAATATTCGTTGTAGCTTCGGTTCAGATAGTCCTCGAAAAAATCCGTGGTCTCCTGAGCACGGCGGCGCAGATCCGATTCCATATTGGAATAGTAGTAGGCGTAGAAGGCCATGGTCACCGCCACCGCGCACACCAGCCCCAGGGCGGTGGCCACGCCTACGGTGTTGAGCATCCACCGGTGGCGCAGGCTGCCGCCACGCTTCAATTTCCCCATTTGTATCCAAAGCCCCACACGGTGGTGATATAGGTGGGAACGTTGGGGTTGTCCTCCAGCTTGATCCGCAGGCGGCGGATGTTCACATCCACGATCTTCAGCTCGCCTTCAAACTCCCGGCCCCAAACAGCGGCCAAGATCTCCTCCCGGGACAGAGCCCTGCCCGGGTTCTGCATGAACAGCTTGATGATCGCGTACTCCACCTGGGTCAGCCGGATCCGCTGACCGTATTTCTCCAGGGTCCGATTTCGGGTGTTCAGAATGAACGGCCCGGTGGTCAGCAGTTCGCTGACGCTGACCTGGTCCCCCCGGACCCGGCGGACCAGCGCGTCCAGCCGGGCCGTAAGTTCCGCCGGAGAGAAGGGCTTGGTCACATAGTCGTCGGCCCCGGTCATCAGGCCGGTGATCTTGTCCATCTCCTGGGTCCGGGCGGTGAGCATGATGATCCCCATCCGCTTATTGGTGGCCCGGATCCGGCGGCAGACCTCAAAGCCGTCCATATCCGGCAGCATGATGTCCAGCACCGCCACGTCCACATCCGGCACGTCCCGCAGGATGTCCAGCGCCTGCTGTCCTGTGCCGGCCTCCAGGGTCTGGTAACCGGCCCGCTGGAGATTGATCACCACAAAGGAGCGGATATTCTCTTCATCTTCCAAGATCAGTACTTTTTTCATTGATCGTCACCTCAAGTTTCTCCCGTATTCCAGTCCACCTGGATCAGACGGAAGCTGTCGGCCAGGGTCCCGGCGGTGATCCCGTACCCGGCGGACGCCACTTCCAGATAAACGCTGTAGAGCACATCCTCTCCCTCGTAGAGGAGGCTTCGGTTGTCCCGGACTGCCAGTTCTTCCCGGTCCGGGCCGATGAAGGTATAGATGGTAAACAAAGGCTGGGCCGCGGTCATCTGCTCATCCCAGAGCCAGAAGGTCAAGGCGTTCTTGTCCTCGGTCACGGCCATCCTGGACGCCAGCGTCAGGTCCAGGGTCAGGTACCAGCCGTTTTGAAAGTCGTGATAGGTATACATCTTTTCCACGGTCTGGCCGGCGGTGGTCATGGAGAACCACCGGATCAGATGCTTGGCCTCCGTATCCGTCCCATTGGCCGCAGGCGGCGGCACAGTGGCCAGGCCGGGCAGTTCCACCACCCCGTCCTCGTCGATGTCGTCGGCATAGATGTAGTAGTTGCGCAGGGTCTCCACGCTGGTCCCCGTTCCCACGGAGGCGGACACGTTGGTGAACCGTCCGTCCACCAGTGCCAGCACATCGGTGATGATCGAATTCTCGCCTACGGTGCTGGCCACATACACGCCGGGAACGCCGTCTTCCAGGCGGCCGGTGATCACCCGCTTCATCTTGTCCACCGGCGCCGACAGGCTCACCTCATTGGACCGCTCCATCGCGCCCTGGTGGAAGCGGTACAGCTCCGCCACCCCGGAAGTTTCATCAGACCGGCCGGGCCGCAGGACCACCAGCTCGCTGGGTCCGCTGCCATCCATATCGCAGGCCAGGAACTTGGTGTAATTGGCGCTGAGCATCTCCTGGGCTTTGCCGTCTCGGAACCGATAAACAGACACGGACCGGGCCACCTGATCGCTGACCTGGGCGCCTACGATCAGCTCCAGGCCCTCCCGGTCATCCATCTGGGCATACTCCACGATGTCGTAGGCAGATCCTGCCATCTCGATCCGGTCGGAAAGCACATACGCCTCCTCTTCCAGCCGGAAGATCAGGATCGTCAGGGGCTTGTCCGAGGTGCCTTTGGCAAAGATCAGATACTCCCCCGCCCCATCTCCATCCAGGTCCGCCTGCTGGACCGACTGGGGATTCTGCCCGGACAGAGGGGCGCAGTAAGACAGGCCGGCCATATGCTGATCGATGGCCGACTGCAGATCCTGGTACTCCTGGGACCGCTTGGGCAGCTGGTACATCTGGTCCACCGTATGCATGGCACAGCCGCTGAGCAGCAGCATCCCCAGCAGCAGACACAGGAGCTTTCGGACAGCGCGCACCTTCTCATCCCCTTTCAACATCTTATGGTATCATATTTCCGCCGGAAAGAAAAGCTATTTCACCACTACGTTCTCTTCTCCCAGCACATTTCTCAGCTCTTTGAGCATCCGCTCATCCAGGGCCGCCTGCGCGCCCCGCATTTTCCGGGTATCCTCGAAGAACAGCTTCACCGCGCTCCGGCCCGGGAACATCCCCACGATCGCCCGGACCTTCCGATACCGGGGATCGTTCTCGCCGGTGAGCTTCAGATACAGCACGCCGCCTGCCTCCTGCTCCGGCCCGTCGGTCCGGGCCAGGTCCCCGATCGGCCGGACCCGGTCTATCAGGATCTGGGGGTCTTTATCGTCCCGCAGGGACAGCCGCCCGGTGATCACCACCGGCTCGTTCTCCTTGAGATAGGCGCTGTACTGGCTCAGGATCTTGGAGAAGGCCAGCATCTCGATGGCGGCGGTATCGTCCTCCACGGTGACATAGGCCATGACGGAGTTGTTCCGGGTGGTCTTCATCTTCACCCCTTGGACGATCCCTGCCACGGACACGATCTGGTCGTCCCGATACAGCCCCTCTTCCAGCAGCGACCCCATAGGCACCACATGGGTCCCCTTCAGGTACCGGCGGTAGTCGTCCATGGGATGGCCGGAGATGTAGATGCCGGTGGTCTCCTTTTCCATAGCCATCAGCTCAGACCTGGGCCGCTCCTCCATTTTGGGGATCGGGATCGAAACTGTCTGGCTCTGGTCCTCCTCCAGCAGGGAGAACAAGCCGATCTGGCCGTCCAAATTGTGCTTGCGGGTGCTGGCCACCGCGTCCATCATATAGTCGTATACCGCCAGCAGCTCGCTGCGGTGGTGGCCAAAGCAGTCCATGGCCCCGCACTTGATGAAGTTCTCCACCGCCCGCTTGTTCAGCTCCCCTTCTCCCATCCGCTGGAGCAGATCCTCCAGGGACTTGAACGGGCCGCCCTCCTGGCGCTTAGCCACCAGGCTGCGGATCAGGCCCCGGCCCACGTTCTTCACCGCCCCCAGACCGAACCGGATCGCGTCCCCCTCCACGGTGAAGGAGTCGTCGGAATGGTTGATATCCGGGGGCAGCACCGGGATCTGCAGCTCCTTGCACTCGGCGATGTAGCCGGCGATCTTGGGAGCAGAGTCCAGCACCGAGGTCATCAGCGCCGCCATATACTGGCGGGGATAGTGGCATTTCAAATAGGCCGTCTGGTAGGATACCACCGCGTAGCACACCGCGTGGGCCTTGTTGAAGGCGTAGTTGGCAAAGTCCACGATCTGGTCGTAGAGCGACTGGGCCACCGCCTCCGGCACCCCATGGCCTACGCACCCGCAGATCCCCTGCTGGGGATCGCCGTAGACGAAGACCTTCCGCTCCGCCTCGATCACCTTCATCTTCTTTTTGGAGATCGCCCGGCGGATGTTGTCCGCTTGTCCCATGGTGTAGCCGCCAAGCTGGCGGAAGATCTCGATCACCTGCTCCTGGTAGACGATGCACCCATAGGTCACTTTCAGGATCGGCTCCAATAGCGCCGTCTTGTAAGTCACCTTCTTCGGGTCCAGCTTGTTGGCGATGAAGGTGGGGATCGAGTCCATAGGGCCGGGCCGGTAAAGGGCCACGATGGCGGTGATGTCTTCGATCGAGCCGGGCTTCATGCTCACGCACACGCCGGTCATGCCGGTGGACTCCAACTGGAACACGCCCTGGGTCTTCCCCTCGGCCAGCATGGCGAAGGTGGCCGGGTCGTCGTCAGGCACCTTGGCGATATCGAACGCCGGGTCGATCTTCCGGATCTGCCGCTGGGCGTCCTCGATCACCGTCAGGTTCCGCAGGCCCAGGAAATCCATCTTGAGGAGCCCCAGCTCCTCGATGGTGGTCATGGTATACTGGGTGACGATCGTATCGTCGTTCCGGGACAGCGGCACATACTCCCACACAGGCCGGGCGGTGATCACCACACCGGCGGCGTGGGTGGAGGTGTTCCGGGGCATCCCCTCCAAAGCCCGGGCGGTGTCGATCAGCTGGCGCACCCGGGGGTCCGTGTCGTACATCTCCTTGAGCTTGGGGCTGGCCTCCAGGGCCTCCTTCAAGGTGATCTTGGGGGTGGCAGGGACCTGCTTGGCAACCACGTCGGTCTCGGCGTAGGTGAAGTTCAGCGCGCGGCCCACGTCCCGGATCGCGCCCCGGGCGGCCATGGTGCCGAAGGTGGCGATCTGGGCCACATGGTCGGCGCCGTATTTTTTCATCACATAGTCGATGACCTCTCCCCGGCGCTCCTGGCAGAAATCCGTATCGAAGTCGGGCATGCTCACCCGCTCCGGGTTCAGGAACCGCTCGAAGATCAGGCCGTACTTCATCGGGTCCACCTCCGTGATGTGGAGGCAGTAGGCGGCGATCGAGGCGGCGCCGGAGCCGCGGCCCGGGCCTACCGGGATCGCCTGCTCCTTGGCGTAGCGGATGAAGTCCCACACGATCAGGTAGTAGTTCACATACCCCATCCGGCCGATCACGCCGATCTCATATTCCAGCCGTTCCAGGTATTCGGCAGGCTGGTCCGGGTAGCGCTCCCGGAAGCCTTCCATACACAGGCGGCGGAAGTAGTCCTCGTTGGTATAGCCCTCCGGCACCGGGAAGGAGGGCAGATGGTATTCGTGGAACACGAACTCCACGTTGCACCGCTGGGCGATGCGGTGGGTATTTTCAAAGGCCTCCGGGCAATGGGGGAACAGCGCCCGAAGCTCCTCTTCGCTTTTCAGATAGAACTCCTCGGTGGAGAAGCGCATCCGATCCTGGTCGTCCACGGTCTTGCCGGTCTGGACGCACAGCAGTACGTCCTGCATCTTGGCATCTTCTTTGCGCAGATAGTGGGCGTCATTGGTCACCACCAGCGGCAGGCCCGTTTCCCGGGCCAGACGCATGATCCCCTGGTCCACGGCGCGCTGTTCCTCGATCCCGTGGTCCTGAAGCTCCAGGAAGAAGTTCCCCTCCCCGAAGATCCGGGCCATGGTCAGGGCGTATTCCTTGGCCTGGGGATAGTTCTGGTCCAGCAGATGCTGGGCCACCCCACCGGCCAGACAGGCGGACAGGGCGATCAGGCCCTCATGGTGCTTCTCCAAAAGCGCCAGGTCCACCCGGGGCTTGCCGTAAAAGCCGTGGATGAACGCCTCGGACACCAGCAGGCAGAGATTTTCATAGCCCTTGCGGTCTTCGCACAAAAGGACCAGATGGTACGGGTCGTTGTCGATGCCATACACCCGGTCCGCCATGGTCCGGCGGGCCACATACACCTCACAGCCGATGATCGGCTTGACCCCGGCGGCCTTGGCGGCTTTGTAAAATTCGATACAGCCGTACATCACCCCGTGGTCCGTGATCGCCACGGCGGTCTGGCCCAGCTCCTTCACCCGGTCCATGATCCCACTGATCCGGCAGGCCCCGTCAAGAAGGCTGTACTCCGTATGGACGTGCAGATGGGCAAAGCTCATTGGGAAGCCTCCTTTGCGGCCTGGACCAGTTTTTTCATCCGGCTGCTCATGGCCGGTTTGGAGATCGGCGGCTCCATCATGGCCGCCAATTCCGTCAGCGACGCCTCCGGGTCCGCCTCCCGGGCGGCGGCGGCCTCCCGGAGCTTCTGCGGCAGATGCTCCAAAAGCCCCCGCTCCCGAAGGGTCCGAATAGCGCTCAGCTGCTCCTGGGCCGCCTCCACCACTTTGGAGAGGTTGGCGTCGTCACAGTTGCAGCGGCGGTTGACCTTGTTGTTCAGCTCCTTCTCCATCCGGGCCTCCAGGATGCCCATGGCGGACACCGGGGCGCCCAGATAGGTCAGGCAGTCGCAGATCAGGTCGCTCTGCTTCAAATACAGCACCTGGGTGCCTCCCCGGGCGGCGGTCTTGGGGTAGAACCCCAGCACCTCCTCCATCAGGGCGTAGGTCTCCCGGGCCACACTGTGGTGGCCGGTGCCGATCTCCAGGTGGTAGCCCTTCTCCGGGTCCGTCACAGACCCCCCGGCCAGGAAAGCCCCCCGAAGGAAGGCCGCCTTACAGCAGTCCTCCTCCACCACCGGCAGGTTCACGTGGAGGGCCAGGGTGTCCCGGCCGAAGCCGAAGGCCTCCAAGATCCGCTCCAGCTTCTCCCGCCGGTCGATCTGGAACACCAGCTTTCCGGGGGCGGCCAGGTCGGGGAGCTGGTCGAACTCCACCCCCAAGGCCCGGTGGAACAGCCGGGGCAGGAGCTGGGCGAACTCCCGGCTCTCGGTGATGATCTTGATCCCCTCCGCTCCAAAGCTGTTGCAGTAGAGCAGGACACCAAAGCACTGGGCCAGGGCGCAGCACTTTTTCTGGGGGAAGGTCCGGCAGATCTCCGCCTTGACTCTGGCGGAAAAAGACGCGGCCATGGTCCCGGCTCCTTTCTCCTTTAAAATAAACGGTGAGGTCCTTACCAGATCCGGACCTCCGGCTCCAGGCGGATGCCGGAGGCGGCGTATACCCGGTCGGAGACCTGGCGCAGCAGTTCTTTCACATCGGCGGCGGTGGCGCCCCCCAGGTTCACGGCAAAGCCCGCGTGCTTCTGGGAGATGGCAGCGCCGCCAACAGAAAAGCCTTTCAGCCCCGCCTGCTCGATCAGGGCGGCGGCGTAGCCGCCTGCAGGCCGCTTGAAAGCGGACCCGGCGGAGGGCATATCCAGAGGCTGGGAGGCGGACCGCTTGGCAAGAAGCTCCCGCATCCGATCCCGGATCTGCCGGGGGTCCTTCTTCTCCAAGGCGAATACCGCCCCGGTGACGATGCCTCCCCGGTCCTCCAAACCGCTGTGGCGGTAGGAAAAGCCCATCTCTTCCCGGGAGCACCGGCGAAGGGTGCCGTCCAGGTCCATCACATCCACGGCTTCGCAGACCTGGCAGATCTCCCCGCCGTAGGCCCCGGCGTTCATATACACGCCGCCGCCTACGCTGCCGGGGATGCCGTGGGCAAATTCCAGGCCGGACAGCCCCAGGTCCGCGGCGAACACCGCCGCCCGGGTCATGGTCACACCGGCGGAAACGTAAATGGCCTCCTCGCCAAGCCGCTCCATGCCCTCCAGGCAGCCTTTCAGGCAGATCACCACACCGGCGATCCCCTCATCCGGGGCCAGCACATTGGTCCCCGCGCCTAATATGATCGGTTTTACGTCCAATTCCTTGGACACTTTCAAGATCTGGCCCAGCTCCTCCACGTTCCGGGGGAAGGCCATCACCTCCGCCGGACCACCGATCCGGAAGGAGGTGTGCTTGCTCATCGGCTCCTGATACCGAAGCCGGATCTGGGGCAGCAAAGCCCCCATTTTCTGCTGAAACAGGGTCAACTGGGTCATAAACGCCTCCGGGTGTATAGTTAGGAACAGTATACCACATCCCCCAGGGGATCGCAACCATGGCAAAACGAATTTTCTGTGACCAAGCCGGCCTGGGGGCCATGCCGCCGGCCGCCCCTGCCAGCGCAAAAAAACCGTTCCGGGTACCCGGAACGGTTTTTATGAGCAGTCAAACGAGGGAAGATCAATAGAACTTTCTCTTGTTCTTACGGGCAGCTTCAGACTTCTGCTTACGCTTCAGGCTGGGGCTGACGTAATGCTCGCGCTTCTTGACCTCGGCGATCACGCCCTCTTTGGCGCAGCTGCGCTTAAAGCGCCGCAGAGCGCTCTCCAAAGACTCGTTCTCCTTCACGCGAATTTCAGACATTGTTTTCCCTCCCTCCGATGCATCCGGCTAGTTCCTGGATGCTTTCAGGGCCATATCGGCTTGACTATTATACGTCCGTATCCGCCAGTTGTCAAGGAGGATTTTAGGAAATTTGCTAAGAGCGGTCACTTTACGATCAAATTCACCAGCTTGTTCTTCACCACGATGGTCTTGACGATCTGGCCCCCCTGCTTTTCCAGGGACCGGGCGATCTTCTCGTCCGCCACGGCGTTTGCCACCACGGCGTCGTTGTCCAGGTCCGCCTCCATCACCACGGTGCCGCGCATCTTGCCGTTGATCTGGACGGCGATGGTCACCTGGGCGTCCCGGCACTTGTCCTCGTCGTAGGTGGGCCAAGGCTCAAAGGCGATGGTGTCCTGATGGCCCAGGATCTGCCAGATCTCCTCCCCTGCATGGGGGGTGATGCACGAGAGCATCTTGATGAAGCCCTCGGCGTAGGCCCGGGGGCAGGTGCCGTTCTTGTAGACCTCGTTGACGAAGACCATCATCTGGGCGATGGCGGTGTTGAAGCCCAGGACCTCAAAGTCGGATGTGACCTTCTTCACCGTCTGGTGGTAGATCTTGGTGAGCTTGCCGTCGTCTTCCTGGGTGATCTTCCCAGGGTCGGTGAAGAAGTTCCACACCCGGTTGATGAACTTCCGGGCGCCGGCCACGCCGGTCATGCTCCAGGGCTTGGACACCTCCAGAGGGCCCATGAACATCTCATACAGCCGCAGGGTGTCCGCGCCGTACTCCCGGACGATGTCGCTGGGGTTGACCACGTATTCCGGGTAGCGCTTGCCCATCTTGATGCCGTTCTCCCCCAGGATCATGCCCTGGTGGACCAGCTTCTGGAAAGGCTCCTTCACCGGGGAGATCCCCTGGTCGTAGAGGAAGCGGTTCCAGATCCGGGCGTAGATCAGGTGGCCTACCGCGTGCTCCGGGCCGCCGATGTACAGGTCCACCGGCATCCAGTGCTTCAAAAGCGCCGGATCGCACAGGGCCTGATCGTTCTTCGGGTCGATATAGCGCATATAGTACCAGGAGGAACCGGCGGAGCCAGGCATGGTGGAGGTCTCCCGCAGGCCCTTCAGGCCGTTTTTATCGTAGTGCTTCCACTCCTGGGCGTTCTCCAGCGGAGCTTTGCCGCCCCGGCCCTTGTAGTCCTCCAGCACCGGCAGTACCACCGGCAGCTCCTCGTCCGGGAGGAACACGGTCTTGCCGTCTTCGGTGTAGATGCAAGGCACCGGCTCGCCCCAGTAGCGCTGGCGGGCGAAGATCCACTCCCGGAAGTGGTAGTTGACCTTCCGCCGGGCCACCCCCAGCTTTTCCAGCTTGCAGGTGATGGCCTCCTTGGCCTCCTCCACCGTCAAGCCGGTAAACTCCTGGGAGTTGATCAGCTTACAGCCCTTGCCCAGATAATCCTGCTTTTCAAAGGCACGCTCAGACACGTCCCGGCCCTCGATCACCTGGATCATGGGGATGCCGTGGACCTGGGCGTATTCAAAGTCCCGCTGGTCATGGCTGGGCACGGCCATCACCGCGCCGGTGCCGTAGCTTGCCAGCACGAAGTCGCCGATGAACACCGGCACTTCCTTGCCGTTGACCGGGTTGATGGCGCGGATCCCCTTCAGCGGACAGCCGGACTTGGTCTTGTTCAGCTCGGTGCGGTCCATGTCGCTTTTCTTGATCGACTCGGCGATGTAGGCCCGGACTTCCTCCGGGTTCTCCACCCGATCCATCAGGGACTGGACCAGCGCCCCGTCCGGCGCCAGCACCATGAAGGTGATGCCGTAGATCGTTTCGATGCAGGTGGTGTAGATCGAGAAGCTGCCGCCGCCGACCAGCTGGAAGTCCACCTCCACGCCGGTGCTCTTGCCGATCCAGTTGCGCTGGATCTCCTTGGTGGACTGGGGCCAATCCACCTCCTCCAGGCCCTCCAGAAGCTTTTCGGCAAAGGCGGGCTGGTCGATCACCCACTGCATCATGTTCTTCTTGACCACCGGGTAGCCGCCCCGCTCGGACCTGCCGTCGATCACCTCGTCGTTGGACAGCACGGTGCCCAGCTCTTCGCACCAGTTCACCGGCATCTCCACCCGCCGGGCGTACCCAGCCTCGTAGAGCTTCTTGAAGATCCACTGGGTCCACTTGTAAAATTCCGGGTCCGAAGTGGCGATGGTCTTGGACCAGTCGTAGTCGAAGCCCAGCTCCTTGAGCTGGCCGGAGAAGGTCTGGATGTTGTCCTGGGTAAAGCCGTTGGGATGGTGGCCGGTGGACACGGCGTACTGCTCCGCCGGCAGGCCGAAAGAGTCGTAGCCCATGGGATGCAGGACGTTGTAGCCCTGCATCCGCTTCATCCGGGACATGATGTCCGTGGCGGTGTAGCCCTCGGGATGACCGGCGTGGAGGCCCACGCCGGAGGGGTACGGGAACATATCCAGTACATAGTACTTGGGCTTGGAGAAGTCCCACACATCGGTGTGGAAGGTGTCATGCTCCTGCCAGTAGCGCTGCCACTTGGCCTCGATATCCTGATGCTTATACTCCATAGCACCTTACCCCATCTGCTTCGGAAGGATATCGGCCAGGTCGATCTCTTCCGCGTCGGCCCACAGCCGCTCCAAAGCGTAAAACTCCCGGGCCTCGGTGGTGAACACATGGACCACCACGCTGCCAAAGTCCAGCAGTTCCCAGCTGTTGCCCCGGTGGCCCTCCCGGCCCAGCAGGGGCTCGCCCAGCTGCTCCATGGTGTACTCGGCATAGTCGCACAAGGTCTTGACGTGGGTGCTGGATGTGCCGGTGCAGATCAGGAAGTAGTCCGCCAGAGAGCTGACACGGTCGATCTTCAGAAGCTTGATATCCATGCCCTTCTTGGCGTCCAGGGCCTGGGTCACCTGATAGGCGGCCTCTTTTGCAGTTAACATAACATCCTATCCTTTCTATGGGTGTCTATCCGTTCAATTCGGCAAGGGCCTGTCTGGTCTGGGGAGATACCTGACTGCCCTGGCGGGCCAGATGCTCCAGGGTCATTTCCAGACCCAGCTTCAGCGCCGCGTCCATGTCCTGGTAGGCCAAGGTCCGGAGCCGCTCCACCCCGGGGAAGTCCCGGTTCGGCTCCATATAATCCGCCACATACACGATCTTTTCCAGCAGGCTCATGCCGCCCCGGCCGGTGGTGTGGCTGCGGATGGCGGTGACCACCGCCTCGTTCTCCCCGAAGACCTCCCGGGCCACCAGAGAGCCGGTGAGGGCGTGGAGGGTCTTGGGGTATTTTTTGCTGAAATCACTGAGCATCGTACCATATTCCCGGCACAATGTCAATTGCAGGGGGCCGTCCAGGGCCTTGGTGATGTCGTGCAAGATCCCTGCCCGGGCGGCGTCGGTGACATCCGCCCCCCAATGGCGGGCCAGGTCCACCGCCGTATCCCGGCAGCCCAGCACATGGGCCACCCGGCTCTTTTTCAGCAGGGACACCACCACCCGCTCCAGTTCCTCCATAGGCAGGTCCCGGTAGTCCCGGCCGGTGCCGTAGAGGCCGTGTTCCTGGATATATGCCGCCACGGCTGGGGGCAGGAAGGACCCGGCGCACCGAAACACGATCATCCGCCGCAGATCCGTAGAGGAGATGGGGATCACCGGGTTGCGGACCAGCTCCACCGAATGGCCCATGCCTTCCAGGCGGGCCTTCTGCGCTTCGATGGCCTCCGCTTCGCCCCGGTCCCCCCGGTACAGGACCCCCAGGGTGACTTTGGACAAGATCTTCTCCGGGTGCTTCCAATCAAAGAAGGAGAGGAACATATCCGTGCCTACCAGGAGCACCAGCGCCCGGTCCGGGTACTGCCGGGCCAGGGCCTCCACCGTTTCATAGGTGTAGCTCGTCCCCTCCCGGCGAAGCTCCATGTCCGACACCCGGATCCGGGGGTCCCCCTGGAAGGCCAGGGCGGTCATCGCCAGCCGCTGCTCCGGGCCGGGGGATCCGGCGGGGATGGTCTTGTGGGGGGCGATCCGGTCAGGTATCACCAGAAGCTCCTCCAGGCCCAGCGCGTCGATCGCCGCCTTGGCCGCGCATATATGTCCCATATGCGGCGGGTCAAAGGTGCCGCCGTATATGCCGATCCTACCCATAAAAACGCCCCCTTATGCTGTTTTTAGTTTAAAAAGCTCAATCCTGCTCCCGCAGCTGCTTTTCCCGGCTGCGCTCGATGGACTTCTCGATCGCCTGCTGGCGGAAATACTCGTTGCGCTGCTCCCGGACCTTTTTGGCGGCGGCCCGGCGGGCGCGCAGGCCCTTGCGGACCGGGTCGGACTTGCTCACCGGGGTGGCCTTCCGCTTGGCCCGGCCGGTCTGGTTGCGCTCCTGCTGGCACTTCTGGCTGAAACGGTAGATCACGAACTTGGTGCCGATCACCGCCACGCCGTCGGCGCCGGTGGCCTCACAGATCGCGTCAGACACCTCTCTGGGGCTCATGAAGGCGCTCTCGAGCACCTTGCCCTTGATCAGCTCCCGGGCGGTGAGCTGGGCCTCCGCCTGGGCGATCACCGTGTCGGTAACGCCATCCTTGCCCACCATCAGCGTAGTTTCTATCCCATTGGCCTGGGCTCGAAGCTGAGCCCGCTCCTTACTCGTCAGCATAGCCTGCCTCCTTTAATTTCTCATAAAACACTCTCAGCGCCACGCCCCGGTGGGAGACCTGGTGCTTTTCCTGGGGCGTCATCTCCGCGGTGGTCTTGCCCATGGGGGGATAGTAGAAGATCGGGTCGTAGCCGAAGCCGTTTTCTCCCCTGGGCGACCGAGTCAGCTCCCCGTGGATCTCGCCCCGGGCCTGGATCACCTGGCCCTGGGGGGTGATGAAGGAGATCACGCACACGAACTGAGCCTGGCGCTGGCCGTCGGGGACGTGCCGGGTGTTTTTCAGCAGCAGCTCCAGCCGGCCCCGGTCGTCCAAAGTGTCGTCGAAGCCGTACCGGGCAGAGTAGATCCCCGGCTCTCCGTTCAGGGCGTCCACCGCGATCCCGGAATCGTCCGCCAGGGCGGGCAGGCCGGTGGCCTCCATCACCGCCCGGGCCTTGATCAGGGAATTTTCCTCGAAGGTGGTGCCGGTCTCCTCCACGTCCAGGTCCACCCCAAGTTCAGACTGCAGCACCAGATCGAAGCCGAATCGTTCGGTGATCTGGCTGATCTCCACCAGCTTGTGGGGGTTCTTGCTGGCCAGTACCACTTTCATCACAGCAGCGCCTCCACAAAGTCCTTCGGCTCAAAGGGCATCAGGTCATCCGCCTTCTCCCCCACCCCTACGAACTTCACCGGGATCTGGAGCGCGTCGCACACCGCGATCACGATGCCGCCCTTGGCGGTGCCGTCCAGCTTGGTCAGGACCACGCCGGTGACACCGGCGATCTGCTGGAACTGCCGGGCCTGGATCAGGCCGTTCTGGCCGGTGGTGCCGTCCAGGACCAGGAGCACTTCCTTGTCCGCCTCCGGCAGCTCCCGCTCCACGATCCGGGAGATCTTGTTCAGCTCGTTCATCAGGTTGGTCTTGTTGTGGAGGCGGCCGGCGGTGTCGATGATGATCACGTCCACCCCCCGGGCCTTGGCGGCCTGGATGCCGTCATAGACCACGGAGGCCGGGTCCGCGCCCTCGTGCTGGCGGACGATCCCCGCCCCGGAGCGCTCCGCCCAGATCTGAAGCTGGTCCGCCGCGGCGGCCCGGAAGGTATCCCCCGCCACCAGCAGCACGTTCTTTCCCTCTTTGGTCAATTGGGTAGCGATCTTGCCGATGGTGGTGGTCTTGCCCACGCCGTTGACCCCGATCACCAGGATCACCGAAGGCTTGGTGGAGATCTTCAGATCCACGTCCCCCACCTCCAGCATCCACACCAGGATCTTCTTCAGGGCCTCCTTGGCCTCCGCCGGGTCCTTCAGGTGCTTCTCCTTGACCACCTGGCGCAGCCGCTGGGTGGCCTTGGCGGCGGTGTCCACCCCCAGGTCCGCCAGGATCAGGCACTCCTCCAGCTCGTCATAAAAATCGTCGTCGATCTGGCTGAAGCCGGAGAACACGCTGTCCAGGGTATTGCTCAGGGCCTCCCGGGTCTTGCTCATACCGGCTTTGATCTTATCAAAAAATCCCATTGGTCGTTCCTTTCTTATTCCATGATGCCCAGATGCTCTTCCATCTGGTTCAGGTCCAGCCGCAGCAGGGTGGATACGCCCTGCTCCTGCATGGTGACGCCATAGAGCACGTCGGCGGCTTCCATGGTGCCTCTTCTGTGGGTGATCACGATGAACTGGGTCTTCTGGCTCAGGTTTCGCAGGTAGTGGGCGAACCGCTCCACGTTCCGATCGTCCAGAGCGGCGTCGATCTCGTCCAGAAGGCAAAACGGCGTAGGCCGGACCTTCAAGATCGCGAAATACAGCGCCGTAGCCACGAAAGCCTTCTCGCCGCCGGAGAGCAGGGTGATGGTCTTCACCTGCTTTCCCGGAGGCTGGACCCGGATCTCGATGCCGCAGGTCAGGGGGGCGTCCCGATCCTCCAGGATCAGCTGGCCCTTGCCGCCGCCGAACATCTCCTCAAAGACCTGGCCGAAGTAGTGGTCGATCTTTTCAAACTCCGCCAGGAAGATGGCGGTCATCTCCTGGGTGATGCTGCGGATGATGCTCTCCAGCTCCCGCTTGGAGGTGAGCACATCGTCCCGCTGGGCGCTCAGGTACGTATAGCGCTCGTTGACCCGGGCGTATTCCTCGATGGCCCCCAGGTTGGGGGTGCCCAGGCCGGTGATCTTCCGTTTCAGCTCGGCGATCTTCCGATTGCCGGCGGTGACGGACTCGATCTGCCCCCGGTGCTCCACGGCGGTGCCGGGAGTCAGGCCGTAGGTGTCCCAGAGCTTGTCGATGATCTGCCGCTCCTCCATGGCGGTGGTGACCTTCTTCTGCTCCAGCAGGGCGCAGGCCCGCTCCATATTCAAAATGTCCTTGTTCTTCTCCTGGGCCTCCCGCTCGGACCGGGTCTTGGTGGCCTCAGCGCTGGCCCGGTCGGCCACCACCCGCTCCATGGTCCGGCGCATGGCGGCGGCCTCCTGGTCGTTCTCCTGCTGATGCTCCCGAAGCCGGGCGATCTCCCGGTCCAGCCGGTCATTGTCCTCTTCGATCGCCCCCCGCAGGGCCAGCTTCTTGGCCCGGTCCCCTTCCATGGCGGTACGCAGGTCCGTCAGGTCCTGGATGTGGTTCCGGGCGGTGTTCCGCTCCGCCTCCAGGGCCGCCTCCTCCGTCTTCAGCTCGGTCATCCGATCGGTGACCTGGGCAGAGGCGGCGGCGGCATCGGCCTGGGATCCTTCCAGCAGGGCGATGGACTGGCGGGTATCGGCCAGCTGCTGGCTGTACACCGACAGCTTGGCCTGCTGGGCGGTATGGCGCTGCTGGTCATCGTTTTGCCGGCGCTCCAGCCCTTCCAGCTCCCGCCGGGCAGCCTCCGCCGCTTCCCGGATCGCCTGCAATAAGATCTCGTGCTGCTTCTCCTGGCCCTGGAGCCGGAGGCAGTCGTCCTCCGCCCGGCGCAGTTCCTCGGCGGCGGTGTCCAGCTGGAAAGCCACCTGGTCCAAGGCCCGCTGGGCCTCCGCCAGTTCCGCCTCGGTAACGAGCTTTTGCTGCTGCAGCTCCTTTTCCTGGGCGGTGAGCTTGTCCAGCTCGTTGGCCCGGGACAAGATCCCCGCGTCCTTGTTCACCGAACCGCCGGTCATGGAGCCGCCGGGGTTCATCACCTGGCCGTCCAGGGTGACGATCTTAAAGCGGCTGCGGTATTTGCCGGCCATGGCGATGGCGGCGTCGATATCCTGGACGATCACCGTCCGGCCCAGGAGGTTATCGACGATCCCCCGGTAACGGTCATCGGTGGTCACCAGCCGGGCGGCGATGCCCACATAGCCCCGGCAGCCTTCCATGCCGTTCTCCTGCAAAAGACGGCCCTCGATCGCGCGGATCGGCAGGAAGGTGGCCCGGCCGCCGCCGGTGCGTTTCAGGAAGGCGATCGCCGCCTTGCCGTCGGCTTCGCTGTCCACCACGATCTGCTGCATGGCGCCGCCTAAGGCGATCTCGATCGCCACGGTATACTGGTCCTCGGTCCGGATCAGCCGGGACACGGGACCGTGGATATTCATCAGTTTGCCCCGCTGGGCCTCCTGGACCACCAGGCGCACGGACTTTTGGTAGCCCTCCAGATCCCGCTCCATGGCCCGGAACACCCGGGTCTTGGCGGTGACCTGATCCAGCTGGCCCAGGATCTGGCGCAGCTGCTGGGACAGCTCGTCCCGGCGCTTTTGCCGGGTCTGCTGGCGCAGCCGGTAGCCGCCGATCGTATTGTTGGCGGCGGTGACGGTATCCCGGGCCTGGCTCAGGGCCTTCCGGCATTTTTCCAGCTCCCGGTCCGCCTGGCCCTCCCGGTCCTGTCCGGCCGCCAGGTCCTGCCGCAGCTGGTCGATCCGGGACCCGGTCTGGGCCATGGTCTGCTCCAGGCCCCGGACATCCGCCTCCCGGCCGGCGATGTCCGCCGCCAGGGAGGTTTCTTTCCCCCGCAGTTCCAAAAACTGCCGGCCGATGCCCTGGGCGCTGGCGGTCATGGCCGTCAGCTCCTGCTGCAGGCTCTCCAAGATCCGGCGCTTCTTCTCCAGATCCTCGTCGATCTGGCAGATCCTTTCCCGGGCCTGGCCGATCTGGGCAACGATGCCGCCGCTGCGGTCCTCGTCCCCCTGCAGTTCCTCGTCGATCCGGGCGATATTTGAAAGGTTGTTCTCTTTATTGCCCTTGAGCACCGCCATCTGGCCGTCCAGCTGCTGGTGGGTGGCTTCCAGCATATTCACCTTCACCCGGACGGTCTCCAATTCCCCGTCCCGGCGGTGGAGGACCTCCGCCAGCTCATTGGCCTGGGCGTAGAGCCGGTCCAGGTCGTCATGGGCCTGGCGCAGGACGAAGGAGGCGGAAGCGTAGTCCTCCTCCGCCTTCTTGGCGGCGGCGGAGAGCCGGTCCAGGGCGTCCAGCCAGACGGCCACCTCCACCCCCTGCAGCTCGTCTTTCAGCTCCAGGTACTTTTTCGCCTTCTCCGACTGGACCTTCAAAGGCTCCAGCTGCAGCTCCAGCTCGGAGACCTTGTCCGCGATCCGTGTCAGGTTGTCCTCGGTCTTTTCCAGCTTCCGCTCTGTTTCTTCCTTCCGATGGCGGTACTTGGAGATGCCCGCCGCCTCCTCAAAGATCTCCCGGCGGTCGGCGCTTTTCAGGGACAAGATCTCGTCGATCCGGCCCTGGCCGATGTTGGAATAGCCCTCCCGGCCCAGGCCCGTGTCCATGAACATCTCGTGGATGTCCCGCAGACGGGCGGACTGGCGGTTGATGTAGTATTCGCTGTCCCCGGAACGGTAGTACCGGCGGGTGACCATCACCTCGTCGGTGTCGATGGCCAAGGCCCGGTCGGTGTTGTCCAGGGTCAGCGTGGCCTCGGCAAAGCCCACCGCCGGACGCTTCTGGGTGCCGCCGAAGATCACGTCCTCCATCTTGGCGCCCCGGAGGGTCTTGGAGCTTTGCTCGCCCATGACCCACAAGATCGCGTCGGAGATATTGGACTTGCCGGAGCCGTTTGGCCCGACGATGGCGGTGATATCGTCACCGAATCGGATCAGGGTCTTGTCCGGGAAGGACTTGAAGCCCTGCACTTCCAATGATCTTAAATACACAACATGACCTCTAATGTCTAAAATTTATCGGTCTATTATACTGTAGCCCAGGGGAAAAAGCAAGATTATTTTCCCTTTTCACCAGAAAAACCGCCGCCCGAAGGCGGCGGTCAGCGGCGGTGGCGCCGATCACTCCAAAACGTGTTCCAGGCCCATCCGCAATATGGTCCGCACATGGTCGTCCGCCAGGGAATACCACAGGTTCTTCCCCTCCCGGCGGTACTTGATCAGGTGGAGCTGCTTCAAGATCCGCAGCTGGTGGGACACGGCGCTCTGGCTCAGGCCCAGCACCTCCGCGATCTTGCCCACGCACTCCTCCCGGTCCGCCAGGCAGAACAGGATATGCACCCGCGTGGGGTCGGCAAAAGCCTTAAAAAGGTCCGCGATATTATCCAGTATCTCCTTCTCCGGGATATCCGTCACCATGGCTCCCTCCTTTTCCATTGGTCGTTACCTGGTCTGGAGCAGGTCCCGGTAGAAGTCCCAGACCTCCTCCTCGGTGTCAAAGCAGCCGATGAACATCTGGTTGGCCATGGCCCCGGACAGGGCCTCCGGGATCCGGCCCCACATCCGCAGGCTGGGCCCGTACTTGTTGATCACCGCCTGATCGTCCAGCAGATAGTCCTTCCCGTCCCGGCGGCCGACAAAGGCGCAGTTGTGCCGGGGCCGGTCCATGGGCAAGGTGTTTCGATCGAAGGCGATCATGTCCGCCCAGATCTTATACACATCCGTTTCATAGGCGAAGTTGTACATATCCGGGGTGAAGCCGCCGGCAGGGCGCATATTCACCTCCAGGCCGATGATGTCCCCCTTCCGGCCCAGGCCCTCCTGGTCCGCTTCCAGCACGAAGTATTCCAGGTGGACGAACCGGCTGCGGACATCGAAAGCTTTCACCGTCCGGCGGCCCACCTCCCGGACCTCCTCCGGCAGCTCCCGGACGATGTAGTACAGGCTCTCCCCCTGCTCGTTGACCACGTCCATCAGGGACAGGGGGGTGATGTTGCCGGACTCAAAGATCGGCTCGCCTTGGGAATCGATGATCGCGTCATAGGTCCGAACGTAACCGTTGACGAACTCCTCCATGATGTAGGTCCGCTGGTCCATGTGTTCGATAAAGAACCGCAGATCTTCATCGCTGCGCAGCCGGTAGGTCTGGCTGGCGCCCACCCCGTTGTCCGGCTTGACCACCACCGGGTAGCCCACGGTGTGGGCGAAGGCCGCCGCGTCCTCGTAGCCCTCCACCAGGTGATACCGGGCGGTGGGGATGGAAGCCTCGGCGTAGTAGGCTTTCATGGCGGACTTGCGCTTGATGTGATCGATCTGGCCGGACTTGAAGCCGGTGGTGATGTTGAACTCGGTACGCAGCTGGGCGTCCCGCTCCAGCCAATACTCATTGTTGGACTCCAGCCAGTCGATCTTGCCGTATTTGTAGGTGAAGAAAGCCACGGCCTTGAACACCTCGTCATAATTCTCCAGGGACTCAACCTTGTAATACTCGTGAAGAGCCTCCCGCAGGGGCTGGACCAACTGGCCGTAGGGGCAGTCGCCGATGCCCAGCACCCGCAGACCGTCATTTCTCAGCTCGGCGCAGAATTTCCAGTAATTCACCGGGAAATTAGGGGAGATAAAAATAAAGTTCTTCATGTCAGGTCCTCCTTCTGGCGTTTTTTTATGTCAGTACAGGAACGAGGGAACGTAGTGCTCCACCATTTTGAACCACCAGGGCCAGTCGTGGTCCACGTCGTAGCCCCAGTAATCGACCTGGCCGTGGATGCCCTTCCTTCTGAGCACATCCTCCAGCCACCGGGTGCTCTCTACCAGAGGTCCCTCCCAGGCCCCCTGGCCCACCACCACCAGGATCTTTCGGTCGTTGTACATCTGCTTATAGTAGTGGTCGTCAGGCAGGCCGTCCAGGTACAGCACCGGGGTGTTCTGATACACCAGCTCGTCGCAATAGTCCCCGAAGAACATCCGGCTGTCGTACAGCCCGGAGATCGAGAACATGGCATCGAACAGGTCCGGCCGCCGGAAGAACAGGTTGGCCGCGTGCATGGCCCCCATGGAGCAGCCGAAGGTCATGATCCCCCGGTCGTAGCCCAGACGCTCTCCGCTCAGGTGCTTGATATACGGCACCAGCTCCTCCACCACATACCGATACCACTGTTCATGCCGCTCGATCCGCTGCCGGGGGTCGCCCTGGGCGGCGTAGCTCTCGTTGTCGATGCAGTCGATGGAAAAGACGGTGCACCGCCCCTCCTCGATCCATCCGGCCCAGTGGTCCAGCATATGGAAGTTCTCAAAGTCGAAGAACCGGCCGCCCTGACAGGGGACGAACATCACCGGCCGGCCGGTGTGGCCGTAGACCTTGAACTCCATGTCCCGGCCCAGGTGGCTGCTCCAATGTTTGAAATAACGGATCTCCATCTCGATCGCCTCCTTCTTTAAATGCCCAGACAGTCCATAAAGATCGGGATCTGCCGCTCCCAGGACTCCTCACTGTGGGTGCCGTCCGGCACCACCCGCAGCGCCAGATTCACCCGCTTGGTCAGCAGCAGGTGGCTGGTGGAGATCAGGGCCTCGGCGTTGGCGGCGTGGTTGAAGATCTCCAGGGCGCCGTAGTCCATATACACGCAGGTGTCGTTCCTGATCCTGGCCCGGGCCACCATCTCCAGCACCTTCCCCGGGGCCACCCACAAGCTCGGGGACAGGCAGGCCGCCCGCTGGAACACGTGGTTGAACACCGACACGGCGTACAGGGCCATCAGTCCGCCCATGGAGGACCCGGCGATGATCGTGTTCCGCCGGTCCGGGAGAGTGCGGTAGTGCTCGTCGATATAGGGCTTGAACTCCTTGACCAGCCAGTGCATATACACGCCGCCCCTGCCCCGGATCTTGCCCAGATCGGAATTTTCATAATTCATCGGCGAGTATTCCACGATCCGGCCGTTGCCCTCCGGGTCGCAGGCCACGGCAACGATGATCAGCTCCTTGCCGCTTTTGTCCATATACTCTTCCATGCCCCAGGACTTGCCGAAGGTGGCGTCCTCATCGAAGAACACGTTGTGTCCGTCGAACATATACATCACGGGATACCGCCGGTCCTTCTCCTTCTGGTAGGACTCCGGCAGATAGATGTAGGCACAGCGCTTCTTGTCGCCGGTGAGCCTGGGGATGGTCACGTTCCACTTGATGACCATATGCCGCCTCCTTTCCCCGATGGCCGGGGCGTAAAAGTATATCGTTTATTATACGTTCTTTCGCCCCATGGGTCAAGAATAATATGAAAAAATCGCCAAACCCGTTTGGGTTTGGCGATCGATCCTGGAAAAATATCCCCTTTTGGGGGGCTGTGTTCCCCGGCGCTGTCAGCCTTGCTCATCCGATCCATCCGGATCCGGGGAGAGCCGGTAGCCTACGTTGCGGACCGTTTCGATCTGCTCCCCCCAGCGGCCCAGCTTCTGGCGCAGGGTCTTGATGTGCATATCCACGGTCCGGGTCTCCCCGGTGAAGGTGTCGTCCCACACCGCGCTGAACAACTGCTGCCGGGTAAAGGCCACCCCGGGCCGGGACAGCAGCAGCGACAGCAGCCGGAACTCCTTATACGTCAGCGCCAGCCGATGCCCATCCAGCGTGCAGGTGTATCGGTCCAGATCCAGCTCCAGACCCTGGCGGCGGAGCACCCGGTGCTCCTCCTGGCACTGATACCGGCGCAGCACCGCCCGGACCCGGGACACCATCTCCCGCAGGCCGAAGGGCTTGGCCAGGTGATCGTCCGCCCCCAGATCCAGGGTCTGGATCTTGTCATACTCCGCCCCCTTGGCGGTGGCCATGATCACCGGGATATGGCACAGCCGGGGGTTCTCCCGGATCGCTTTCAGGAGGGTGACCCCATCCATCCCCGGGAGCATCACGTCCAGCAAGATCAGCTCCGGCATCTCCGTGGCCAGGGCCTGCCATACCGTGTCGCCCCGGGAAAAGCCCCGGGTCTGGAACCCGGCGCTCTCCAGGGCGTAGAGCTGGACCTCCCGGATGGCGTCGTCATCCTCCACGCACCAGATCATAGCTCGCTGTCTTTATGGACACCGGTGATCGAGAAGATCACCCACTCGGCGATGTTGGTGGCGTGGTCCCCGATCCGCTCGAAATACTTGGCGATCATCAGCAGGTCCAGGGGATACTCCCCCACGTCCCCGTTTTGGGCGATCATGGCGATCAGGGACTGCTTGACCTTGGTGAAGTAGCCGTCCACGATGTCGTCGTGGTCCAGCACGGCCTGGGCCAGGGCCATGTCGCGGCGGACGAAGGCGTCCACGCTGTCGGTGACCATGCCGATCGCCTCGGCGGCCATGGCCTGGATCTGTTCCGTTTCCCGGCCCTGATAGCCGCCAAGATAGGCGGTGATCTCGGCGATGTCCTCCGCCTGATCTCCGATCCGCTCCATGTCGGTGATCATTTTCAGGGCGGCGGAGATCTGCCGCAGGTCCCTTGCCACCGGCTGCTGCTGGAGCAGCAGCTTCAGGCACAGGGCCTCCACGTCCCGCTCCTTCTGGTCCAGCTCTCCAGAGATCCGGATCACTTCCTTGCGGATATCCCCCCGGTCCTCCCCGATGGTCTTGGTGGCCAGGGCGATGGCCTCCTCGCAAAGCGCGCCCATGGCGATCATCTCGCTGTTGAGCCGGGCCAGCTGTTCGTCAAATCTGCTTCTCATATCAACCAAACCTCCCGGTGATATAATCCTCTGTCCGCCGGTCTACCGGCTGGGAGAACAGGCTCTCCGTGGCCCCGAACTCCACCAGCTCTCCCAAAAGGAAGAAGGCGGTGTAGTCCGACACCCGGACCGCCTGCTGCATATTGTGGGTGACCATGATGATCGTGTAGCGGTCCTTGAGCTGGGTGACCAGCTCCTCGATCCGGGACGTGGAGATCGGGTCCAGGGCCGAGGTAGGCTCGTCCATGAGCAGCACCTTGGGGGCCACCGCCAAGGCTCTGGCGATGCACAGCCGCTGCTGCTGACCGCCGGAAAGGCCCAGGGCGTTCTTTTTCAGCCGGTCCTTCACCTCGTCCCAGATCGCCGCGTCCCGAAGGGCCTGCTCCACGATCTGGTCCAGGTCCTTCTTGGCGGTGATGCCGTGGGTCCGGGGGCCGTAGGCCACGTTGTCATAGATGCTCATGGGGAAGGGGTTGGGCTTCTGGAAGACCATGCCCACCTCCTTGCGAAGCTGGTTCACATCGGTGGCGAACACATCCTTCCCGGCATAGGTCACGGTGCCGGTGATCTTCACCCCCTCCACCAGGTCGTTCATCCGATTCAGGGTCTTCAGAAAGGTGGACTTGCCGCAGCCGGAGGGGCCGATCAGGGCGGTGATGCTGTTTTCCGGGATATCCAGCGTGATATGATCCAGAGCCTGGGCACTGCCGTACCACAGGCACAAGTCTTTTGCGGTGATGATAGGCTTCACAGAGCTTTCCTCCTTTGGAAATGGCGGGTCACCCAGGTGGCTGCCAGGTTGATCAGCAGGGAGAGCACCATCAAAATGGCGGCGATGGCGAAGGCCACCTCAAACTCTCCCTCCTCCTTGGCGTAGTAGTACAATGCCACCGTCAGGGTGGAGCCCGGAGCGGTCATGGCCTCGAAAAGGCCGTTCAGGTTGTTGGCGGTACCGGCGGTGAACAGCAGGGCCGCCGACTCTCCCAGGATCCGGCCCACGGACAGGATGCAGCCGGTGATCACCCCGTCCACACAGCCGGGAAGGACCACCGTGCGGATCGTCCGCCACTTGCCGGCCCCCAGGCCGAAGGCGCCCTCCCGGTAGCTTTGCGGCACGGTCTTCAGGCTCTCCTGGGTGGAGCGCATGATCGTAGGCAGGTTCATGATCACCAACGTCAGCGCGCCGGCCAGCAGGGAGCTGCCCAGCCCCAGAAATTCGCTGAACACCAGCATGCCCACCAGGCCGTAGATGATCGAGGGGATGCCGGAGAGGATCTCGGCGGCGTACTCGATCGCCGCCACCAGGCGCTTATTTTTTGCGTACTCCGTCAGGTACACCGCCGCGCCCACTCCCAGAGGGATCACCAGCACCAGGGCGGCCAGGATGATATAGATCGTATTCAAAATGTTGGGCAGGATGCCCTTCCGGTCATAGAGGTAGCTGGTCTCGGTGGACAGCAGCTCCCAGGTGATGTGGGGGACGCCTTTGGCCATCACGTACACCACCAGGGCCACCACCAGGGCGGCGGTAAGGGCGGTGGCGGTCCACATGAGCAGCCGCACCGTCCATCGGAAGGCCGTTCTTTTCTTGGAGGTCATGACTTTCGGTCCCCTTTCAGGAAGTAATTCAAGGCGGCGTTGATCAGCATGATGAACACGAACAGCACCAACGCCACGGAGAACAGCGCCTGGCGCTGAAGGCCGCTGGCGTAGCCCATCTCACTGGCCACCGCGGTGGTCAGGAACCGAACGCTCTCGAAAAGGCCGGGCATATTGGCCACGTTGCCGGATACCATCATCACCGCCATAGCCTCGCCGATCGCCCGGCCCACCCCCAGCACCACCGCCGCGGCGATGCCGCTTTTGGCGGCGGGGACGCTGACCCGGAACCAGGTCTCCTCCGGGGTGGCTCCCAGGGCCAGGGAGGCGTCCTCATACTCCTTCGGCACCGCCTCCAGGGCGGTGACGGACATTTTGATGATCGAGGGCAGGATCATCACCGCCAGCACCACGATCGCCGCCAGCAGACAGGCGCCGTCGGACAGATCGAACAGCTCCCGGATCCCGGGGACCAGCACCATCATGCCCACCAGGCCGTAGACCACCGAGGGGATCCCCGCCAGCATGCTCACCGCCTGCTCCACCACCAGCTTGATCTTCCGGGGGGCCATCTTAGCCAGATACACCGCGGTGAAGAAGCCGATCGGCACCCCCAGCACGATCGCCCCGGCGGTGCCGTAGACGCTGGTGAGGATGAAGGGCAAGATCCCATAGGAAGGCTCGGCGGCAGTGGGCTTCCAGGTGTCCCCGAACAGGAACTCCACCAGCCCGATCTGCCGGATCGCCGGGATCCCGGAGATCACCAGGTATACGGTGATCAGCAGCACACAGCCGATGGTGATCAGGCCCAGCAGCAGGAAGATGCCATAGACGACCTGCTCCATATGCTTTTGCCAGGAGCGGGTATTTTTCTTCATTTCCATCATGCGTTTTCTCCTCATGCTCCAAGCCCCCTCGATAAGGAGGGGGCCGGATATCCGTCCGTTTTAGTTGGCGGGGACCACACCGGCGTCGGTGATGATCTCATTGGCGTCGCCGGAGGTGATGTAGTCGAAGAAGGCCTGGGCCGCCTCGCTGAGGGGCTGGTCGTCCTTGGTCACCAGGACGAAGGGACGCTGGATCACATAGCTGCCGTCCTTCACCGTATCCTCCGTGGGAGCCACACCGCCTACAGTCAGGGCCTTCACCGTGTCCTTCACCGAGGCCACAGAGGCGTAGCCGATGGCGTTGGGGTTCTGGGCCACCGCGGTGATCACGTCGCCGGTGGAGGTCAGCTCCTGCCGGTAGGCGCACACGCCTTCCGTGCCGGTGATCGTTTCAAAGCCGTCCCGGGTGCCGGAACCGGCCTCCCGGCCGATCAGCACGATCTCGGCGTCATTGCCGCCTACGTCCTTCCAGTTGGTGATCTCTCCCTTGTAGATCTTGGCGATGGTCTCCAGGTCCAGGTCCGCCACCGGGTTCTCCGGGTGGACGATCACGGCGATGCCGTCATAGGCCAGCACGGTGCCGGTCAGGCCCTGCTCCTTCTCCTCGTCCTTCAGGTCCCGGCTGCTCAGGCCGATGTCCGCCCGGCCTTCCAGCACCGCGGAGATGCCCGCGCTGGAGCCGCTGCCGTTGTAGGACACCTTCGTGCCGGTCTTCTCTTCGTAAGCTTCCGCCAGAGCCAGGATCACCTTGCTCATGGAAGTGGAGCCGTCGGTGGATACCTGCTTGGCCTCCTCCTTGGAGCAACCGGCCAGGATGCCCAGGGAGAGTACCGCCGCCAGGGCGAAACTGATGATCTTTTTCATGATAGGATCCTCCTTCTATTGGATCGTGTTTTTTAGATCTAGGCTTTTGCCTTACGCCCTTTATTATGATCCCCGATCGTAAAGTAAAAAAGACACCGATCGTAAGATCGGTGTCAAATCTCAGCGTCTTGCGGATCAGGACCAGGCCGCGTCCTCCTGTTCGGAGCGTTTCTGCCGGCCAAGCAAGTCCCGGACCGCCTCCTGGGCGCTCAGACCGCAGTACAGGCACTGGTAGGCGGCGGTGACGATGGGCATCTCCACCCCCATCTTCCGGCTCAGCTCATAAGCGGCGGCGGCGGCGTAGTAGCCCTCCACCACAGCGCCCACCTCTTCCATCGCCTGCTGTACCGGCTTGCCCTGGCCGATCAGGATCCCTGCCCGGCGATTCCGGGAGTGCATGGAGGTGCAGGTGACGATCAGGTCCCCTACACCGGCAAGGCCCGCGAAGGTCTCCCGGCTGGCCCCCATGGCGATGCCCAGCCGGGCCATCTCCGTCAGGCCCCGGGTCATGAGCATGGCCTTGGTATTGTCGCCATAGCCCAGGCCGTCGGTGACGCCGGCGCACAGCGCGATCACGTTTTTCAGCGCCGCCGCCAGTTCCGCGCCTACCGCGTCAGGGCTGGTGTAGATCCGGAAGGTCTCGGACATGAAAGTGTCCTGGACCAGCTCCGCCAGCTGCTTGTCCGCGCAGGCCGCCAGGCACCCGGTGGGGATGTCCCGGGCCACCTCCTCGGCATGGCTGGGGCCGGTGAGCACCACGGTCCGGCGGCCGGTCTCCTGCTCCACCACCTGGCTCATCCGCAGGAACGACCCCTGCTCCAGGCCCTTGGTCACGGATACCAGCACCGCCTCCTGCTCCAGATAGGGGGCGATCTGACGGCTGACCTGCCGGATCGGGAAAGAGGGGGTGGCCATGACCACCATGGCGCAGCCGCTTACACAGGCGTAGTCGGCGGAGATCTTCATCCCCTCCGGCAGCACCGCCCCGGGCAGCCGGGGATTGCGGCGCTCCCGCTCCATCAGAGGCACCCGCTCCGGCTCATAGCACCACATGGTCACATCGTGGCCGTTCTTCCACAGCCTGAGCGCCAGAGCCGTGCCCCAGGCGCCGCTGCCAACTACCGCGATCTTCATTTCTTCCGTCCTTTCTTGAACAGGTCGGTCTTCCGCTCCTGGCCCTTCACCAGCCGGAGGATATTCCCCCGGTGCATAAACAGCGCCAGCGCGGACATGGCCAGGCCGCAGATCATCACGATCATGTTGTCGTGGTGGAAGATCACAAAACCCACCCCAAAAGTCAGCGAGGCGCACACCGACCCCAGGGACACATACCGGGTGGTAAGATACAGCACGGCGAACACCGCCAAGATCAGCAGGAACACCCGCCAGTCGATGGTCAGGGCGATGAAACAGCCGCTCATGATCCCCTTGCCGCCTTTAAAGCCCAGCAGCGCCGGGAAATCATGGCCCACCATCAGCGCCAGGCCGCCGATCGCCATGCCCTCCAGTTCCATCCCGTAAGGCTCCAGCATCAGTCCGCCGGCCAGGCACGCCAGCACCGCCTTCCCCGCGTCGATCGCCAGCACCCCCAGGGAGCCAAGGCCGCCGTAGTTCCGGGCGAAGTTGGTAAGACCGGCGTTGCCGCTGCCCTTGCTTCGCACATCCTCGTTGGCCATCAGGCTGGACATGAGGACAGCGCCGTTCAGGTTGCCCAGCATATAGCCTACCAGCACGGTGATCAGGATCGGATACCACATATTTATTCCTCCTTGTCGCCCTTCTGACGGATGGTGATCCGGATCGGGGTCCCCTTCAGGCCGAAGACCTCCCGGATCTGGTTCTCCAGATATCGCTGGTAAGAGAAGTGGAACAGCCGGGCATCGTTGCAGAAGATCACGAAATGAGGGGGCTTGGTCCCTACCTGGGTCATGTAGTAGATCTTCAGCCGGCGGCCCTTATCCGTAGGCGGCTGGACCCGGGCGGTGGCCTCCGCCAGGATCGTGTTCAGCGCGCCGGTGGTGATCCGGCTGGTGTTCTGCTCGTACACCTCCCGGATCGTGGGGAAGAGCTTCTCCACCCGGGCGCCGGTGAGGGCGGACAGGAAGAGCACCGGGGCATAGAGCATATAGCTCAGCCCCTGGCGGATCTGCTGTTCCATGTCCCGCATGGTGTTGGTCTGCTTGTCCGCCACCGCGTCCCACTTGTTCACCACGATGATCGCGGCCTTCCCCGCCTCGTGGACCAGTCCGGCGATCTTAGTGTCCTGCTCGGTGACGCCCTCATTGGCGTCGATCAGGATCAGGCACACATCGGACCGCTCGATGGCGGAGATGGTCCGCAGGTTGGAGTATTTTTCGATCAGATCGTCCACCTTGCTCTTGCGGCGCATACCGGCGGTATCCACCAGACGGTACTTCCCGGTATCATTTTCAAAATAGGAGTCGATGGCATCCCGGGTGGTACCGGCCACATCGGACACGATCACCCGCTCCTCCCCCAGGATCTGGTTCAGCAGGCTGGACTTGCCCACATTGGGCTTGCCCACGATCGCCACGCTGATCAAGCCCTCCTCCTCGCCGTCGTCCTGCTCCTGGGGGATGTTGGCCAGCACCCAGTCCAGCAGGTCGCCGGTACCGTGGCCGTGGACGGCGGAGGTCTCGAACAGGTCCCCGATCCCCAGGCTGTAGAACTCGAATACATTGGGGTCGGTAGCGCCGATGGAGTCGCACTTGTTCACCGCCAGGGCCACCGGCTTGCGGGCCTTGCGGAGCATGGCGGCCACGTCCTGGTCCGCGGCGGTGACGCCGGAGCGGACATCCACCACCATAATGATCGCGTCCGCCAGCTCGATGCCGATCTGGGCCTGGCGGCGCATGAATTTGAGCATATCGTTCTGGGTCCCCGGCTCGATGCCGCCGGTATCCACCAGGGAAAAGGACCGGCCGCACCACTCGCAGTCGCCGTAGATCCGGTCCCGGGTGACGCCGGGGGTATCCTCCACGATGGAGGTGCGATGGCCGGTGAGCTTATTGAACAGCATGGACTTTCCTACATTGGGGCGGCCCACGATGGCCACCAAAGGCTTAGCCATGTTCTCACTTCCTTTCGTACAACGCTTTTATTATCGCATACCGGGGCATAAAAAGCAACGGTCCCCGGTGAGAAAAACGGAAAAAGAGGAAGGCGCTTTGCCTTCCTCTCTGGTTTCCTGCCTTAGTCAGCCTTGGCGGCCAGGACCTGACGGCCATTGTAGGAGCCGCAAGCCTTGCAAGCTCTGTGGGGCATGACGGGCTCACCGCACTTGGGGCAAACAGCCACGCTGGGAGCGGACAGCTTCCAGTTGGAGCCACGGCGCTTATCGCGGCGGGCCTTGGACACTTTACACTTAGGGACAGCCATGGTGACACCTCCTTGGTCGAACTGCTTTTAAACAGCATTCATTATGGTCTTACTTCTCAAGAAGCTGCTTCAAAGCAGCAAATCGGGGGTCTGGTTCCTTCTGGCAGCCGCAGGGGCCTTGGTTCAGGTCCTTGCCGCACCGGCAGCACAGCCCCTTGCAGTCTTCCCTGCACAGGAGCTTGGAGCCCATGTTCAGCACGAAGACCGTCCGAACGATGTCCTCCAGGTCGGCGCTTTCTCCCACCAGTGGGAACACCCACTCATCCTCGTTCTCCTCATTGGCCAGCTCCGTCACCAGCACCACGTCCAGGGGCAGCTCCACATCCCGCTGAAGATCAGCGGCGCACCGGTCACAGGTGCCGTGGATGGTGGTGCTCACCGTGCCGGTCATCACCAGCACCCCCGCCGTATTGCGGACGGTGCCTTGGGCGATCACCGGTTCACACACCGGATAGCTCTTGCCGTATTGAAGGTCGCTCAGATCGACGCTAGCGCGGAAGTCCACACTTTCACCGGGCGCATCGATGATCTTAGATAATCCCAGCAGCATATGGTACCCTCCCCGCGGTCATGCTCAGACATTATACATTCCTTTTTACCATTTGTCAAACATTATTTTTGGACATTTCCCGGCCTGCCCACGATTTTCGGAAGTGGTTGCAATAGGTCCCCGGGTGTGATATGATGAGCCAGAAAAGCAAAAATAAGGAGGCGTTCTGCCATGCTGAAGATCCAACATCTGACCAAGACCTACGGAGAGAAAGTAGCGGTGGACGATCTGTCCCTGCACATCGCCCCGGGGGAGATCTGCGGCTTCATCGGCCACAACGGCGCCGGGAAGACCACCACCCTCCGATCCTGCTGTGGGATCTTGCCCTTTGACAAGGGAGAGATCTTTATCAACGGCCGGTCCATCCGCACGGACCCCCTTGGCTGCAAACGGGACCTGGCCTACCTGCCGGACAACCCGGATCTGTACGATTTCCTTACGGGACAGCAGTATCTGGCCTTCGTAGCGGACATCTACGGTGTCCCGGCAGCGGACCGGCAGGCGAAGATCGCCCATTACGGCGAGCTGCTGGGGATGACCGACGACCTTGCCCTGCCGGTGAGCGACTGCTCCCACGGCATGAAGCAGAAGATCGCCCTGATCGCCGCTCTGGTCCACAGCCCCAAGCTGATCTTGATGGATGAGCCGTTCGTGGGCCTGGACCCGGTGGCCTCCCACCAGCTGAAAAACGCCATGCGCCAGCATTGTGAAGAGGGCGGCGCGATCTTGTTCTCCACCCATGTGCTGGAGGTGGCGGAGAAGCTGTGCCACAAGGTGGCGATCATCAAAAACGGCCGCCTGGTGGCCAGCGGGCCGATCGACCAGGTCCGGGGCCAGTCCTCCCTGGAGCAGGTCTTCCTGGAGCTGGAGGGAACACGATGATCAAAGCATTATTATATGTGCGGTTCCGCGGCCTGCTGGCCGGGATCACCGCCCAGGCCCGGCGGAAAAAGTCCTCCGGCAAGGGGACGATCGTGCTGTACGCCTTTTTGTTCCTCTATCTTGGTGTGGTGCTCTGCGGGGCTGTTGGGTTCATGTTCTCAGGGCTTGCCCCGGTCTATTCCGCCCTGGGGCTGGATTGGCTGTATTTCGCCCTGGCCGGGCTGATGGCCCTGGCCTTCTCCCTGATCGGCAGCGTGTTCACCACCCAGAGCCAGCTCTACGACGCCAAGGACAACGACCTGCTGCTGTCCATGCCCATCCCGCCCCGGCAGATCCTGCTCAGCCGGATGCTCCCTTTGCTGCTGCTGACTACCCTGTACGCCGGGGCCCTGTTCATCCCTGCCATGGTGGTCTACGCTTGGAAGGTGGCCCTCTCCCCTTTGTCGATCGTTTTGCAGATCCTGGGGCTGGTGTGCGTCATCCTGCTGAGCCAGGGGCTTGCCTGCCTGCTGGGCTGGCCGCTGCACCTGCTGCTGAAAAAGCTCAACAAGTCCGTAGCCTCCATGCTGTATTTGGTGGTGTTTTTGGGGGTCTACTTCTGGGGCTATTCTCAGTCTTCGGAGCTTTTAAGCGCCCTGGCTGCCCAGGGGGACGCCCTGGCCGGGACCTTCCGCACCTGGGTGTGGCCGCTGTACGCTTTGGGCCAGGGATGTGTAGGCGCGTGGCCCTATATGCTGGCGACGATCGGCATTGCCGTCGTGGTCTTCGCCGGGGTGTACGCCCTGCTGTCGGCGACCTTCCTGTCCACCACCCTGTCCGGCTCCCGGCGCAAGCGCCGCAGAGCCGCCGCCCAAATGCCGGCCCGGGTCCACAGCCCCAGAGGGGCGATCGTCTTAAAGGAGTGGCGCAAGTTCCTGGGCTGCCCGGTGTACCTGACCAATATGGGCCTGGGGATCGTGCTGACGGTGGCCCTGACCGTGGCGGGCCTGATCTTCCGGGGAAAGCTGCTGGAGATCTCCGTGCTGCTGGAGAACTGGGTGGGCCTGATCGTGTGCGGACTGCTGGCCTTCCTGTCGTCCACCATGTGCATCTCCACCCCCTCCGTGTCCCTGGAAGGGAAAAATCTGTGGATCGTCAAGTCCATGCCCATCTCCAGCCGGGACATCCTGCTGGGGAAGCTGGCCTTCCACTGCCTGCTCTCCGCGCCGGTGCTGATGGTGGCGGGGGCGGTGCTGTCCACCGCTTACGGCTGTAAGGTCTTCGATATCCTGCTGTGCGTCCTGGTCCCCGGACTGCTGGCGGTGCTGTGCGGCCTTCTGGGCCTGATCTGCGGGCTGAAATGGGCCAGGTTCGACTACCTCAGCGACGCCTACCCCTGCAAGCAGTCCGTGTCCGTGCTGGTGACCATGCTCACCATGATGTACCTGCCCCTGGGTCTGGGCCTTGTGTACGCCCTCACCCCGTTGCGCCAGGTCCTCTCCGTCAGCGCGTTCCTGGCGCTGGGCGGACTGGTGGTGGGAGGCCTGTGCCTGGCCGCCTGGCGGGCGCTCACCACCTGGGGCGTAAGAAAATGGGATAGCCTTTGACACACCGGCCGCCGGAGATGCCTCCGGCGGCCGCAAAGCGTCAAAAAAGTCCACCCAACGCTCTTGGCTCTCCCTTTGGGGGTGAGCGAAGCGAAGTTGCGGTAGTGAATGACGGTCCAGTGGACCGTCAGAGCCGCGACCGGGCGCGCCGCAGCGCGCTGGCACAGGGCTGAAAGCCCTGTGACTGAGAGGGTAGCGACCTTCCGCATATATCCAACTCTTCACAAAAACGAAACGCATCCACCCTCTCCGTCAGGCCGTTCGGCCTGCCACCTCCCCCAAAGGGGGGAGGCAAGTGGGTGGGCAAAATGTTGGGGCTTGGCAAAAAGCCCCGAATGGGTCTTTCCACATCCTACGGCCGCCGGAGATGCCTCCGGCGGCCGTTCTATTCCTTCTGCCTTGGACATACCCTGTGGTAGACCGTGGCAGGAGCTTTCCCCTCCTGCAAGGATAAGGAGGCTGGCTATGGAAAACATCTATCACGATATTGCCGCCCGGACCGGCGGCAATATCTATATCGGCGTGGTCGGGCCGGTACGCACCGGCAAATCCACCCTGATCAAGCGATTCATGGAAACGCTGGTGATCCCCAACATCGACGAGCCTTACCGAAAGGAGCGGGCCAGGGATGAGCTGCCCCAAAGCGGATCGGGCAGGACGATCATGACCTCCGAGCCAAAATTCGTGCCGGAGGAGGCGGTGGAGATCTGCCCCGACGGCACCACCACCCTCCGGGTGCGGATGATCGATTCGGTGGGCTACATGGTGGAAGGGGCCACCGGGGCGGACGAGAACGGACAGCCCCGGATGGTCACCACACCCTGGTTCGACCACGAGATCCCCATGACCCAGGCGGCGGAGCTGGGCACCAAAAAGGTGATGGAGGAGCACTGCTCCATCGGCATGGTGGTGACCACCGACGGCACGATCACCGACATCCCCCGGGAGGACTACGCCGACGCGGAAGCCCGGGCCATCCAGGACATGAAGGCCACCGGCAAGCCCTTCCTGGTGGTGATCAACACCAGCGCCCCCACCGGCCCGGCAGCCGCGGCGCTCCAGGGCCAGCTGCGGGAGCGCTACGGGGTGGACGCGGCCATCGCCGACTGCCAGGCCCTGGACGAGGGCGGGATCGCCCGGCTCCTGGGGGCGCTGCTCCAGTCCTTCCCCCTGGAGGAGCTTCGGGTATATCTGCCCCGGTGGCTGGACGCCCTGGAGCAGGACCACCCGGTGAAAGCAGGGATCTGTCAGGCGCTGATCCGCCAGGCTTCCCAGATCCGCACCCTGGGCCAGGCGGAGGCGGCCCTGGCCCCCCTGGGCGATCTGGACCAGGTGGTGGACGCTTCGGTGCGGTCCGTGGACCTGGCCACCGGCACGGTGAGCCTGTCCATGACCCTGCCGGAAACGCTGTTCTACCAGATCCTCAGCGCCAAAGCCGGGGTGGCGGTGGAGAACGACGCCCAGCTGATCGGTCTGCTCACCCGGCTCTCCCAGATCAAGCAGGAGCATGACAAGATCGCCGACGCCCTGTCCGCGGTGAAGGCCACGGGCTACGGGGTGGTCATGCCCACCGCCGAAGAGATGACCCTGGAAGACCCGCAGCTTTTGCGGAAGGGCAGCTCCTTCGGGGTCCGGCTGAAAGCTGGCGCGCCCTCGATCCACATGATCCGGGTGGACATCGGCACCCAGATCTCCCCGATCGTAGGCGACGAGAAGCAGTCCCAGGATCTGCTGGACCGTCTGAACCAGGGCTCCCGGGAGGAGCTGTGGCAGAGCAACATCTTCGGCCGGTCCGTACTGGACCTGATCCAGGAGGGGCTCACCGCCAAGCTGGCCGGGACCCCGGAGGAGGTCCGCTCCAAGTTCCGGGGGACCCTGACCCGGATCGTCAACGAAGGGGCCAACGGCCTGATCTGCCTGATCGTATAAAAATGACCCTTCCGGCGCTCCCGGAAGGGTCATCCCTTTTTATTTTACGTCCAGCTTCACCGCGCCCTCTTCGATCCGGATGTGGATCGAGGAGATGGGGGCCTCAAAGCTGTCGATGATCACTTCGCTGATCGGGTCCTCCAGCTCCCGCTGGATGGTCCGGCGCAGGTTTCGTGCGCCGTAGAGGGTGGAGTAAGCCTTCTCCACCAGGAAGGGCTTCAGCCCCTCGTCCCAGGTCAGGGTCAGGCCCCGGGCGTTCAGGCTGTCGGTCAGCTCGGAGAGCATGATGTCCGCGATGCCCAGGAAATGCTCCTCGGTCAGGTGGTCAAAGGTGATGATCTCATCCACCCGGTTGAGAAACTCCGGCCGCAGGAACTCCCGCAGGGCCGCCATGGTCTTCTCCCGGGTCTGGTCCTGGTCCGTCCGGCCGAAGCCGAAGCTCCCCACCCGGCCCTCGGACCCGGCGTTGGAGGTCATGACGATGATCGTGTTCTCGAAATTCACCACCCGGCCCTGGGCGTCGGTGATCCGGCCGTCATCAAGGACCTGCAGAAGGATGTTCAGCACGTCCGGGTGGGCCTTCTCGATCTCGTCGAAGAGGATCACGGAATAGGGCTTGCGGCGGATCTTCTCCGTGAGCTGGCCCGCCTCGTCATAGCCCACATACCCGGGAGGCGATCCGATCAGCTTGGACACGGTGTGCTTTTCCATATATTCCGACATATCCAGCCGGATCAGGGCGTCCACCGAGTCGAACAGGTCGTCCGCCAGCTGCTTGACCAGCTCCGTCTTGCCCACGCCGGTGGGACCGACGAAGATGAAGGACACCGGCTTTTTCTTGGGGCTGATCCCCACCCGGTTCCGGCGGATGGCCCGGGCCACCGCGTCCACCGCCTGGTCCTGGCCGACGATGTGCTTTTTCAGCCGGTCCGCCAGGCCCTTGATCTGCTCGTATTCCTGGGCCTTGATCTTGGAGGCAGGGATCTTGGTCCACATCTCGATGATCCGGGCCAGGTCCTCGATGGTCACCTGGGGCTTGGGCAGCTTCTCCAGCTCCTCGATCCTGTTTGCCAGCTGCAGCAGCTTGCTGCGGACCATGGCCAGCCGCTCGAAGTTCTCGTTCTCCACATCATCGGTGAGCATCTTCAGCTCCAGCTCGTAGTCGTCCCGCTCCTTTTTCAGCTCGGCGATCTGGGACAGCTCCTTGCACCGCAGGTTCACGTCGGAGCAGGCCTCGTCCAGCAGGTCGATCGCCTTGTCCGGCAGGAAACGGTCGGTGATATACCGCTCAGACAGGACCACGCACTGCCGTGCGATCTCCGGGGAGACCTCCACGTTGTGGAACTGGGAGTAGGCCCTGGCCACCCCCATCATGATCTGGGTGGCCTCCTGGATCGAAGGCTCCGCCACCGTCACCGGCTGGAACCGGCGCTCCAGGGCCGCGTCCTTCTCGATATGCTTGCGGTATTCGTTGAAGGTGGTGGCGCCGATCACCTGGATCTCCCCCCGGGACAGGGCGGGCTTGAGGATGTTGGCGGCGTTCATGGAACCCTCCGCGTCCCCGGCGCCTACCAGGTTGTGGACCTCGTCGATCACCAGGATGATGTTGCCGCACTCCTTGACTTCGGCGATCAGGCTCTTCATCCGGCTCTCGAACTGGCCCCGGAACTGGGTGCCTGCCACCAGGGCGGTCAGGTCCAGGAGGAACACCTCCTTGTCCCGGAGCTTGTAAGGCACGTCCCCGGCCACGATCCGCTGGGCCAGGCCCTCGGCGATGGCGGTCTTGCCCACGCCCGGTTCTCCGATCAGGCAGGGGTTGTTCTTCTGCCGGCGGTTCAGGATCTGGATCACCCGCTCGGTCTCCACGTCCCGGCCGATCACCTTGTCCAGCTTCCCTTCCCTGGCCCGGCCGGTCAGGTCCATGCAGTAGCTGTCCAGGAACTTGTGCTTCTTGTTCTTCTTTTTCTTGGTCCCCTCCCCCTCCGAAGGGTCCTGACGGGGCTGGGCAGGCTGCTTGGCCGGAAGGTCCGCGCTGGAACCGAAAAGCTGGTTGAGCAGGGGGAAGGTGGCGGTGCGGCTCTCCGCCTCATCGTCCTCCCCTTCTCCCTGGTCCCGCTGGCCGAACATGGAGCTCATCTCATCGCTGAGCAGGTCCAGGTCCTCCTCGGACATCCCCATCTGCCGGACCGCCTGATCGATCTGAGGGATCCCCAGGCTCCGGGCGCATTTGAGGCAATAGCCCTCGTTGAGGGTGGCGCCGTTCTCCATCCGGGTGATGAAGACCACGGCGATATTCTTTTTACACTTCGCGCACATTTTTGGCTGCACGACCATCACTCCTTTATAGGAAACTTCCCATTTGGCATCAGTCTACCACGATCCGACGCCAAATGGGAAACGAAATTGTGAACATCACAGCACCGGCACACATTCGAACCGCTCCACCCCATCATCATACCACAGATGGGTCATGTACAGTCCTCCTGCCGGTACGGTAGGGCCCGCGGCGGTCCGATCTCCCCGGTCTAAGATCTGGCCGATCCTCTCCGGCGGGAACTTCCCCTCGGCGGCATAGACCACGGTGCCTGCCATGGCCCGGGCCATGTTGTACAAAAACCCGTCGGCGCACACCCGGAGCCGGATCAGCGCCCCCTGCCGCTCCACATGATAATAATATACGGTCCGAACGGTGGACTTGACATCGGTGCCCACACTGCGCACGGCGGCAAAATCGTGGGTGCCCACGAACTGGTCCGCCGCCGCCTGCATCACCTGCTCGTCCAGGTGCCGGGGATAGAACCAGGCCCGCTCCACGAAGAACGGATCCCGGATCCGGGAGTTGTAGATCAGATAGGTGTATTCCTTCCGCGCGCAGGAGCCGATGGCGTTGAAGCCGTCGTGGACCGGGAAGGCGTTGGTCACCACGATGTCCGGGGGCAGATGGGTGTTCAGGGCGTAGGGCAGCCGGTCCGTGGGGATCGTGGAGCTGGTCCGAAAATTGGCCACATAGCATTTGGCGTGGACCCCGGCGTCGGTCCGGCCGCAGCCGGTCATGTGGACGCTGTGGCCCACCACCATGGCCGCCGCCTTCTCCAGGGTCTGCTGGACGGTGGCCAGATCCTTCTGGGCCTGCCAGCCGTGATAGGCGGTGCCAAGATAACGCAAAAACAGACAGATGTTCCGCATAGCCACCTCACAGGCCGAAGCTTGCCAGCACGATCACCCCGGCCAGAAGGACCGCGCCGAAGGCGAAGGTCCACAGATCCCACCGGCTGTAGCGCAGGAGCTTCATCTTGGTCCGGCCCTCGCCGCCGTGATAGCACCGGCACTCCATGGCGGTAGCCAGCTCATCGGCCCGGCGGAAAGCCCCTACGAACAACGGGATCAAGATCGGCACCAGGGCCTTCACCCGCTCCATCAGACTGCCGCTTTCAAAATCCGCGCCTCTGGCCTTCTGAGCGGACATGATCTTGTCCGTTTCCTCGATCAAGGTGGGGATGAACCGCAGAGCGATGCACATCATCATGGCAAGCTCATGGATCGGCAAATGGATCTTCTTCAGGGGGGACAACAGCGACTCCAGGCCGTCGGTCAGAGCGATCGGCGAGGTGGTATAGGTCAGCAGGAAGGTGCCGCTGACCAGCATCAAGATCCGGGTCACCATGAAAAAGGCCCGGATCACCCCTTCCTTGGTGATGGTGAAGATCCAGAACTTCAGCCACACCGTTTCGCCGGGGGTCACGAACAAGTTGAGCACGCCGGTGAACACCAGGATGACCACCATGGGCTTCATGCCCCGGACGATGCTCTTGGGCGGGATCTTGGAGATGGTCACGGCGAAGGCCAGGAAGGCGAACATCACCGCGTAGCTGATCCAGCTCTCGGCCATGAACAGCGCCACGATGTACACCACCAGCATGATCAGCTTGGTCCTGGGGTCCAGGCGATGGACGAAGGACTCTCCCGGGAAAAACTGGCCCAGGGTGATGTCTTTAAGCATGGCTGCCCACCTCCTTCAGCCCCTTCAGGGCTTCCACCGCCTGCTCGATGGAATACACCGGCTCCACGTCCAGTCCCATCTCCCGCAGCCGCAGGAACACCCGGGTCACCTCCGGCACATCCAGGCCCATATCCAGCAGCTCCTGGGCGTGCTGGAACACCTGCCGGGGACTGCCGTCCATGGCAAGCTTGGATCCGTTCATCACCAGCAGCCGGTCGGTGAGCCGGGCCACGTCGTTCATCGAGTGGCTGACCATCATGATCGTGGCGTTTTTTGCCTTCCGATAGTCCTGGATGTTGCCCAGGATCTCCGCTCGCCCCACCGGGTCCAGCCCGGCGGTAGGCTCGTCCAGGATCAGCACCTCCGGCTCCATGGCGATCACTCCGGCGATCGCCACCCGGCGCTTCTGTCCGCCGGACAGGTCGAAGGGGGACGCGCCCAGCTGCTGGTCCGTCAATCCCACGAAGCCCGCGGCTTCCCTCACCCGGCGGTCCACCTCCTGGGGCGGAAGGCCCATGTTCTTCGGCCCGAAGGCGATGTCTTTGTAAGCGGTCTCCTCGAAGAGCTGATACTCCGGGTACTGGAACACCAGCCCCACCCGGAACCGGGCCTGCCGGGTGATCTTCTTATCGGTCCAGATGTCCACCCCATCCAGGGCCACGGTGCCGGAAGTGGGCTTCAGCAGGCCGTTCAAATGCTGCATCAGGGTGGACTTGCCGGAGCCGGTATGTCCGATGATGCCGATAAATTCGCCCCGCTCTACGCTGAATGTGACCCCGTCCAGAGCCTTATGCTCAAAGGGTGTCCCTTGGCTGTAGATATGGGTCAGGTCTTTGATCTGTAAAATGGGTGCCAATGGTATCTCCTCCAGGGCGTCAGGCCTTCATCAGCTCGTAAAGTGCCTGCGCGCAGCTTTCTGTATCCAGTCGGTCCAGGGGGGCGGCCAGGCCGCTTTGGTCCAGAGCGTAGCAAAGTTCCACCGTGTCCGGCGCGGCCAGACCGATCTTGTGGAGCAGCTCCACCTGGGAGAACACCTGCTCCGGCGCGCCGTCGGCGGCCACCTGCCCCTGATGCAGCACGATCACCCGCTGGGCCTGGGCGGCCTCGTCCATATGGTGGGTGATCAGCACCACGGTGATGTTCTTCTCCCGGTTCAGCCGGATCACCGTGTCCATCACTTCCCGGCGGCCCTTGGGGTCGAGCATGGCGGTGGGCTCGTCCAGGACGATGCACTTCGGCTCCATGGCGATGATCCCGGCGATAGCCACCCGCTGCTTCTGTCCGCCGGAGAGCAGATGGGGGGCATGGTCCCGGAACTCGTACATATCCACCTGCTTCAGGGCTTTATCCACCCGGCGGCGGATCTCCGGGCTGGCGATGCCCAGGTTCTCCGGGCCGAAGGCCACGTCTTCCTCCACCACGTTGGCAACGATCTGGTTGTCCGGGTTTTGGAACACCATGCCCACGTTCCGGCGGATCTTCAGCAGCAGATCCTCGTTGGCGGTGTCCATGCCGCACACATAGACCTTGCCCCCGCAGGGCAGCAGGATGGAATTGAAATGTTTTGCCAGGGTGGATTTGCCGCAGCCGTTGCTGCCCAGCACCGCCACAAAGCTCCCTTCCCGGATGGACAGGCTCAGGTCTTCAAATACGGCGACACCGGGCGTGTCGTCCACGCCCGGGTAGATGTAACGCAAATGCTCCACTTGGATCGCTTCTGTCATAGTCGTGCTCCTTCCCGTCATGGGGTCCATCTTCCGGTGGCGCCGCAGGGCAGCATGATGCCGGTGGACTTCACCGGCAGGCCCAGCTCGCCTACGGCGGTCTTTCCTCCATAGGCGGCGCCGAACACCACATCGGAGGCATAGCCCACCGCCGAGGGGGCCAGGCCCGTGGTGTAGGAGTTGATGATCACGAACAGCGGGTCGTCGGACAGGAGCCTGGCGGTCTCCTGAAGGAAGGGGTAGAAGCTGCTCTCCATCTTCCAGATCTCACCGCCAGGTCCCCGGCCGTAGCTGGGGGGATCCATGATGATGCCGTCATAGCGCCGTCCCCGGCGGATCTCCCGCTGGATGAACTTGCCGCAGTCGTCCACGATCCAGTGGATCGGACGGTCCGCCAGGCCGGAAGCCTGGGCATTTTCCTTGGCCCAGGCCACCATGCCCTTGGAGGCGTCCACATGGTACACCTCCGCACCGCCGGCCGCCGCCGCCAATGTGGCGCCGCCGGAATAGGCGAACAGGTTCAGCACCCGTACCGGCCGCCGGGCCGCCGCCTGGGCCACCGTGTCCCGGATAAAGTCCCAGTTGGCGGCCTGCTCCGGGAACACGCCGGTGTGCTTGAAATTCATGGGCTTGACGTTGAACGTCAGATAGTCCCGGTACCGGATCTGCCACCGCTCCGGCAGGTGGTGGTCGCTCCACCGGCCGCCGCCGGTGCTGGAGCGCAGATACCGGGCGTCATACTTCTTCCAGCCCGGATGGATCTTGGGGGTGGCCCAGATCACCTGGGGATCCGGCCGGACCAGCAGGTATTTGCCCCACCGCTCCAGCCGCTCTCCGTCGCTGGTGTCCAGCACCTCATAGTCCTCCCATCGGTCGGATATCCAGATCATAGCGCCTCCTTAGGGGTCCTGGACCCAGGGGTTCTCCTGCACATATTCCTCCCAAGCCTCCTTGGTGTGGACGGTGCAGCTGACGCAGGGGCCGGTGCCGGTCCGATCGCCGTAGATGCCGTGGAAGCTCACCGGATCGCCGTTGTCGTCCACCTGATAGATATACTCGTCCTGGAGGTAGTGGCTCACCAGGCCGCACTCCCCCGCCAGGCGCAGGCTGTCGATCTGCTCCTGGGTCATGGTGACCAGGGCGGTCTGCTCCAGCTTGAGCATACCCACCGCGGCGAATTTCTTACAATACTCGTTGGCCACCGCCTTGCCCTCGGTGCAGTAGTCCACCAGGATGTGCCGGTCGCAGTAGAAGTTGGGCACGTCCTCCGGGTAGACCTTCACCGTGGATGTCCGGGCGCTGCCCCGGATGTCATGCTGGCAGGCGGCGGACACCAGGCCGCCGGACTCCAGGCATACGGTGACGGATACCATCTTATCGTCCTTGTCGTAGAGCCTGACGCTCTCCTTGCCCTCATGGAGCGGCTCCATCACCTTTTTCCACAGCCGGGCCGCCGGGTTGCTCCGATCGGGGCCGGTGAGGGTGATCTGGGCCGGCTGCTCAAAGCCGCACCAGACCGCGGCGGTGTAGTAGCCGGTAAAGCCGCAGAAATAACGGTCCTTCAGGCTGGTGGTGGTACCGGTCTTGCCGTAGACCTCCATGCCGGAGATCTGGGCCACGGTACCGGTGCCCCGCTTCACCGCCTCGCTCAGGCAGTAGTTCATATAGTCCACAGTCTTCTGGCTGAGGATCTGCTCCTGGTCCTGCTCATTTTCGATCACCAGGTCGCCCTGGGAGTCATAGACCTTGGTATAGGTCCGGCCCTCCCGCCACACGCCGCCGTTGGCGAAGGTGGCGTAGGCGCTGGTCACGTCCCGGACCGTGGCGCCGATGGTCAGGCCGCCCATGGACAAGGGCGAATAGCTCACATCGGTGTTGCCCTGGCCGTCGGACTCCACCAGGCCGGAGATCCGGAACTTCTCCTTGGCGAAGTCGAAGCTGTAACGGGTGCCGATGATGTCCAGGGTGTTCACGGACACGGCGTTGATGGAGTTGACCACGCCGTCCAGGACGGTCATGGAGTAGTTATACACATAGCTCTCGTTCCGGGGGTAGGGCCTGTTGTCGGTATACCACAGGGGCATATCCAAGATCACCGTGGCCGGGGTCACCTTGCCGGACTCGAAGGCCGGGGCATATACCGCCAGGGGCTTGAAAGAGGAGCCCACCTGACGCTGGGCGTCGGTAGCCATGTTGAAGGCGTCGAAGACTACCTTCTCCCCCACGCCGCCGGCCATGCCCACGATGTCGCCGGTGCGGTTGTCCACCACCACGATGCCCGACTGGAGCTGCTGCGCGCCCAGGGTCTGGGGGATCTGCTCCAGGTCCGTGTAGATCTTGTCCACCTGGTCCTGGACGGTCTTGTCCAGGGTGGTGTATACATGGTAGCCGCCCCGCTGGATCAGCTGGCGGTACATCTCCCGCTCCAGGGTGCTCAGGTCTTTCCACAAGAAGCCGTCCCGGGCCGCCAGCACGCTGGCCACGTCCTCGAGCACCGTGTCCACGAACCAGGAGTACACCGCCTGGGAGGCGTTGTCCCCCACCTTTACCTGGCTGCCGCACTCCGGGCAGTAGTACAGGCCGTCCTCCTTCTGCACCAGTTCCTTGACGGTGCACTGATAGCCGCACTCCGGCTGCTCACAGGTGGCCAGCCGGTCCTCGTCGGCGATGCCGCTTTTGAACACCAGCTCCTGGTCCCGGGCCGCCTCGTATTCCTCGTCGGTAAGGTAGCCCTGGTTTCGCATCTCCCACAGGGTGTTGACCTGCCGGATCCGGTTCCGTTCCGCGCCGGTCATCATCTCCCCATTATATTCAAAGGCGGACGAGTATGGTCCGAAGATCGAAGGGTTGTTGGTGATGCTGATCAGGCTGGCGCACTCGGCCACCGTCAGCTCCTGCAGCTCCTTCCCGAAGTAGTGGGCGGCGGCGCTCTTGACCCCGTGCCGCCGGTCGCCGAAGTAGATCATGTTCAGATACCATTCCATGATCACCTTCTTATCGTAGCGGCGCTCAAAGTCCTGGGCCTTGAAGATCTCCACCACCTTCCGGCGGACGGTGACAGAGTTGTCCCCGGTCAGGTTCTTCACCAGCTGCTGGGTGATCGTAGAGCCGCCGGCGTCGCTGGTGCCGAAGAACATCCCGGCGCAGGCCTTCACCGTGGTGATCCAGTCCACGCCCTGGTGCTCATAGAACCGCTTGTCCTCGATGGCCACGGCGGCCTGGATCAGGGCCTCAGGGATCTCATCATAATAGGCCCAGTCCCGGTCGGTGGCGGCGTAGATCTCCTGCAGGTCCTGGATGTCGCCGTCGGCGTCCACGTAGTGGAGCATGGTCTTCTCGTCCGCGTCGTAGTTCTCCTTCACGATCTGGGCGTCGGGGAGGATGTCCTCTTCCAGGTACGTCCCCAGGATGCCCACGAACACGAAGGCGCACACCACACAGATCAGCGCCACCGTGGCCACCGCCCCCGCGGCGATCTTGACCACGCCCAGCGCGGCCTTCAAGATCAGCCGTACCGAGTCCGGCAGCCAATGGGGCTTCCACTCCTGGCGAGGCTCCTTTTTCTTCCCGCTGTTATTTTGCTCTGGCATAGCAGATACCTCCGTAAAACACGCACCGTATACGCTTTCCGCGCATAGTATACAGCGCTAGCCGTCTAATTATAGCATACGCCCCTGGAAAACGAAAGCCCTAAAATGTTAATAATCGTTAAAATCCCGCCGGCATATCTTCCCGGGAACGGCGCATATACTATAGCGCGGAGCCGTCCCCGGAGGCCGCCGGTCATCGCCATATTCCCTCTTGATTTTGCGGTCAAAAGCTGATACCATATAGCCAGACGAAGCAAGGAGGAAGCCCCTATGGCAGACGAGTTTGGCTCGGACTTCATGACCATCGTGGATGAAGACGGCACGGAATATGAGCTGGAGGTCCTCTCTACATTGGAATACGACGGCGCCACCTACCTGGCGGTGATCCCCACCGGGGCGGAGGAGGACCAGCAGATGGAGGTATCCATCCTCAAGTCCGTGGAAGAGGACGGAGAGCCGATCCTCGCCGCCATCGAAGACCAGGAAGAGCTGGAAGCGGTGTATGAGCTGATCATGGACAGCCTCTACGAAGAGGAGGAGGGCTGAACCAGTCACATCTCCTGCTTGGTGCGTGATGTGTCCTTTTGGACCCACATTTTATCATTGGGACGTTAGACTTCCTGCCCGGTTTGCAGGCCTCCCGCTGGCGCTCAGACGATCAGCGGACGTTGGAAGCAGTAAAGGGCAGGAGCGGCATCCCACCTGCCGTTTCGTGCAGGTCACACTGGATGCACACGGCCAAAGTGGGGTGGCGCGGGGAGCTTCGGCTCCCCGCGTTTTTTATATTGCCCCAGAGGGGCGAGTTTGTAAATATTTCTGGATTTTTGTGATCTCAGGAAAAAAGGCTCTTGAAACTGCCGGACATATCGGTTATAATGCTGTAGTCTACGCAAAAGACCCATCGGCGTCGGAGCCGGTCGGATCAAACGAGAGGAATTGATAACCATGAGTGCATCCAGCAAGAAAAAACTCCGCAAGGAGCAGAACGCCGCTCACATGTCCGAGCGGCAGAAGGCCGCCCAGAAGGAAGCCAAGCAGCTGAAGATCTATACTTGGACTTTCTGGACCATCATGATCTTGATCGTGGCCATCGTCGGCGGCATGGCCCTTTCCGGCCCGGTGAACGTGTTGATCGACCGAATGGGCACCGCCGTGGAGATAGACGGCGAGAAGATCAGCACCACCCAGCTCAACTACTACTACATCGACGCGATCAACCAGTATGTGAGCAATAACAGCTACTACATCAGCTACCTGCTGGATGTGGACACCCCCCTGAACGAGCAGGTGGCCGACTCCACCACCGGGCAGACCTGGGCGGATAGCTTCCTGCGGACCGCCCTGTCCAACGTGAAGAACACCTACGCGCTGTACAACGCCGCCAAGGCCGCCGGCTACGAGCTGACCGCCGAGGAGGAGACCGAGATCGACGAGCTGTTCGACAGCATGAATGACTACGCCAAGAGCAAGGGCTACCGGGGCGTGAGCCACTATCTGAAGTCGATCTACGGCAACAGCGCCAGCAAGAGCTCTTACCGGGAGTATTATGAGGTCAACACCCTGGCCAGCTCCTACTACAACGACCACGCCGACGAGCTGAAGGACTCCTACACCGAGCCCCAGCTGCGGGAGTACGAGAAGGACGAGCCTTACAACTACAACGCCTACAGCTTCATCAGCTACTACATGAGCGTGGATGACTTCAAGCTGGGCGGCACCAAGGACAGCGACGGTGACGTGACCTACTCCGACGAGGAGGTCAAGGCCGCCGAGGAGGCCCTGAAGGAAGCCGCCGAGGCCCTGGCCATCGCCGACAACACCGACCTGGAAAAGCTGGCCGCCGCCATCGAGGCCCTGGAGGCGCTGTGGGAGCAGAAGCGTGAGGACGCCGCCCCTGAAAGCGACACCTCTGAAGACGAGGACGACACCACCGACACCACCGATCCTTCCGAGAGCACCGGCAGCACCGAAGGCAGCGAGCCTACTGAGCCTTCCGAGCCTGCCGAGTCTTCTGAGCCTACCGATCCCACCGATGCCACCGATGCCACCGACGGCACCGATCCCACCGACGGCACCGACGGCACCGAGCCTTCCGAGCCTTCTGAGGGCGAAGAGGACGAGGAAGAGGAAGAAGAAGACAAGCCCTACACCGAGAACGAAGATCTGATGTACTCCAAGATCAGTTCCGCCATGCAGGAGTGGCTGCGGGACGAGGAGCGGAAGGCCGGCGACATCGCCGCCCTGCCTTACACCACCACCTCCACCGACTCCGACGGTGAGGAGACCGAGACCCTGAAGGGCTACTATGTGGTGATCTATCAGAGCGTCAACGACAACACCTACGCCCTGGCCGATGTGCGCCACATCCTGGTGGCCTTCGAGGGCGGCACCTACAACTCCACCACCGGCTCCACCACCTACTCCGACGCGGAGAAGGCCGCCGCCAAGAAGGAGGCCGAGAAGCTGCTGCAGATGTGGAAGGACGGCGAGGCCACCGAGGACTCCTTCGCCGCGCTGGCCAATGAGCACTCCGACGACGGCGACGGCACCACCGGCGGCCTGTACGAGGCGGTCTACCCCGGCCAGATGGTCACCAACTTCAACGACTGGTGCTTTGACGACGCCCGCCAGAGCGGCGACACCGGCATCGTCGAGTCCACCTACGGCTACCATGTGATGTACTACGTTGGGGACAATGAGCAGAACTACCGGGACTACATGATCACCAACGATATGCTCTCCGAGGACATGGAGGAGTGGAACGACGCCCTGGTGGAGAAGGTCACCCTGACCGAGAAGAACACCACACGGGTGGATCTGGACGTGATCCTCAGCGTCCGCGGCCTGGCATGATCGGCCGGTCCGTGAGATAAAGGAATAAGATCGCCTCTCCCGGCAGATACTGCCAGGGGAGGCGATCATTTTATGTCCAAACCTACGCTGCTGGCCCTGGCCGGAGCCGCCGCCGGGGCGATGAACGGTCTGTTCGGCGCCGGAGGCGGCATGATCCTGGTGCCCATGCTCTCCGCCTCCGGCGTCTGCCGCCAGGAGGAGCTGTTCGGCGCCTCTTTGGCGATCGTGGCCCCCATGTGCCTGGTGACGCTGACGGTCGGCGCCGGAGAGGGCCTTCCCTGGGGGCCGGCCCTGCCCTTCCTGATCGGGGGCCTTCCCGGCGGCATCCTGGCAGCCAGGCTCAAGCCCCGCATCCCGGTGGCCTGGCTCCATCGGCTCCTGGGGGCCATGATCATCTACGGCGGGGTCCGCTACCTATGCTGAACAGCCCCTGGGTCTCGGTGCCGGTGGGCCTGGTGCTGGGGGTCCTTACCGGGCTGGGCACCGGCGGAGGGAGCCTTCTGCTGTTGTGGCTGACGCTGGTGCTCCACATGGACCCTGCCCAGGCCCGGCTGGTCAATCTGATGTTCTTCCTGCCCAGCGCGCTGGCCGCCCTTTGGGCCGGCCGCCGCCAGGTCCCCTTTCGGAAGGTCCTGCTCCCGGTGGTCACAGGCTGCTCCACCGCGGCCCTCTTCGCCCTCTGGGCAAAAAACATGGACACCGAGCCGCTGAAAAAGCTGTTCGGTGTCCTGCTGCTGATCCTTGGGACCAGGGAGCTGCTTTACCGGCCCAGAAAGCCCAGATAGCCTTCCAGGATCAGGGAGGCCGCCACCGCGTCCACCGTGTCCTTCCGGCGCTTTCCGTGGTAGTTGTGCTGGGAAAGGATGTTGTGGGCCTCCACCGTGGTCCGCCGCTCGTCCCACAACGCCACACGCAGGCCGGTGGCCTCCTCCAGCCGGGCGGCAAAGGCCCGGCACAGCGCCGCCCTGGGACCTTCGGAGCCGTCCATGTTCTTGGGCAGTCCCACCACGATCCGGTCCACATCGTTGGCCCGGACCAGCTCCCCGATCTTCTCCAGGGTCTTGTCCTGGTCCCGGCTGTGGATCACCGTGGTGGAGCCTGTGATGGAGCACAGCAGGTCCGAGATCGCGATCCCGGTCCGGGCGTCGCCGTAGTCCACGGCCATTACTCTTTTCATAGATGTACCCTCCCCCGCCCCTTCCGGGCGGTCTTTTTGTTTGAGTATACACCATCCAAATAAAAAAAGGAAGGGCGAAGATCGCCCTTCCGTCTGTTTATCCGTTGAGCATCCACACCCCGGCGGCCAGATACGCCGCGAAGGTCAGCCAGACGAGATAAGGCATCTGGAGCCAGGCCGCCGTCTGGTCCGCTTTGAAAAACGTTCCGATCATCCCGGCCACCAGGCCCCAAAGCAGGATCAGCCAAAGCACGGAAAAGCCGTAGGCCCGGGCGTTGAAGAACAGCAGGCTCCAGAAAAAGTTCACCACCAGCTGGACCACGAACAGATCCAGGCCCCAACCCCGGGCGCGGGACGGCGGCGACAGATGCACCCGGGCCGCGCCGATCCCCATCAGGGCATACAGCGTCCCCCACACCACCGGGAACACCGCCTGGGGCGGCGACAGCGGCGGCTGGGCCGCCGTTTCGTTGAACGCCCGCATCCCCTCCCGGGTCAACAGCCCCGACAGCGCCCCTACCGCCTCCGTTCCCGCGATCGCCGCGGCATAGACCATCCATTTTTTCCACTTCATCCCCGTCCCTCCTCTTGTCCCTAGGATATGTCCGGCAGACCGGGGATCATACCTGGTCCAAAGGCGAAAAAAGAAGCAAAAACCCTCTTTTTATGGCAAAAAATATGTTGACTGCCAAGCCAACTTGTGCTAGAATGGGTCTACCTGTGAAAAAAGGGCTGTGTTTGTCATGTCCATTTTTCGGCCCCGGAGCGGTGGATGTAGTACGCCGCTTCCTAAAATCTTTTTCAATAGCCGGGGCGATACAGGGAGGCAATTTTAAGGAGGTGCCGTTATGCGCGTGAAAGTCACTTTGAGATGCTCCGAGTGCAAGCAGAGAAACTACAATTCCATGAAGAACAAGAAAAACGATCCCGACCGTCTCGAGATGAAGAAGTATTGCAGATTCTGCAAGAAGCACACCGTCCACAACGAGACCAAGTAAGGAGGCCCCAACAATGGCTGAAGTCAAAAAGGAAAACTGGTTCAAGAGAACTTGGGGCAAGGTCCGTAAGTACTTCCGGGAGCTCCGCAGTGAGCTGAAGAAGGTCGTTTGGCCCACGCCCCAGCAGGTGGCAAAGAATACCCTGATCGTGGTCGGCGCTGTTTTGGTGGTCGGCATCTTTATTTGGCTGTTCGACTTCGTAGCCGGCGTTGGCGTCAACGCTCTGCTCTCCCTGGGCTAAGGTAGCAGATCATGGCTGAGAACGCGAAATGGTATGTAGTCCATACCTATTCCGGTTATGAGAACACTGTAAAAGCCACCATCGAGAAGACCGTTGAGAGCCGCCATCTCCAGGATGTGATCCTGGCGGTGTCCATCCCTGTGGAGACCGTCACCGAGATCACCGAATCCGGCACCAGCAAGACCTATGACCGGAAGGTGTACCCTGGCTATGTGCTGGTCAAGATGGTCTACAGCGATGACACCTGGCACATCATCAAGGACGTCCGCGGCGTCACCGGCTTCGTGGGCTCCTCCAGCAACGATCCCACTCCTCTGACGGAAGAGGAGGTCTATGCCATGGGCATAGAGAAGAAGGAGATCATCGTGTCCTACGAGGTGGGCGATACCGTCCGCATCGCCGACGGTCCTCTGACCTCCTTCACCGGCGTGGTGGAGAGCATCGACGTGGAAAAGAACTGCGTCAATGTGATCGTTTCCATGTTCGGCCGTGAGACCTCTGTCGAGTTCGAGCTGGACCAGGTAGAGGTCGTATCCCAGTAATCAGATCGGGTCTGCCCGATCAGAACGTGGGAGGGGCATCCGCCCCGCAAAACGTGCGCCTGGCGCACAACTACCACATCTATTTCAGGAGGTGCTTATCATGGCACAGAAAGTCACTGGTATTATCAAACTGCAGATCAACGCCGCTAAGGCTACCGCTTCTCCCCCTGTCGGCCCCGCTCTGGGCCAGCACGGTGTGAATATCGCAGCGTTCATCAAGGAGTTCAACGCCCGGACCAAGGACATGGAGGGCTACAAGATCCCCGTGGTCATCACCGTCTACGCCGATCGGAGCTTCACCTTCATCACCAAGACGCCCCCCACCCCCCTGCTGATCCTGAAGGCGATCGGTCTGGAGAGCGGCTCCGGCGTCCCCAACAAGACCAAGGTCGGTACCATCACCAAGGCCCAGGTCACCGAGATCGCCAAGACCAAGATGCCCGACCTGAACTGCCACACCCTGGAGGCCGCTGAGTCCCAGGTGGCCGGCACCTGCCGCTCCATGGGCATCACCATCGTTGACTGATCATAAGATCGCTGCCCGGGCTTTCCGCCCGGAAATGTGGGAGGATATTTTCCGCAACACCACTATATAGGAGGATAACAAAGTGTTTAGAGGCAAAAAGTATCAGGCAAGCGCGAAGCTGATCGACCGCGCTGTTCAGTATGATCCCAACGAAGCCCTGGATCTGGTGGTGAAGGGCGCTTCCGCCAAGTTCGACGAGACCGTCGAGCTGCATATCAAGCTGGGCGTTGACTCCCGTCACGCCGACCAGCAGGTCCGCGGCGCCGTGGTCCTGCCCAACGGCACCGGCAAGACCCGCCGGGTGCTGGTGTTCACCAAGGACGCCAAGGTGGATGAGGCCAAGGAGGCCGGCGCCGACTATGTCGGCGGCATGGACCTGGTGGAGAAGATCACCAAGGAGAACTGGTTCGAGTTCGACGTGGTGGTGGCTTCCCCCGACATGATGGGCATCGTGGGCCGTCTGGGTAAGGTCCTTGGCCCCAAGGGCTTGATGCCCTCCCCCAAGGCCGGCACCGTGACCCCCAACGTGGGCGCTGCCGTCAAGGAGATCAAGGCCGGTAAGGTGGAGTACCGTCTGGACAAGACCAACATCATCCACTGCCCCATCGGCAAGGTGTCCTTCGGCACCGAGAAGCTGTCCGAGAACATGGATACCCTGCTCAAGGCTGTGGTCAAGGCCAAGCCCGCCGCCGCCAAGGGCCAGTATATCCGCTCCTGCACCGTGGCCTCCACCATGGGCCCCGGCGTAAAGGTTTCCACCAGCAAGTACGTGTAATGCCCCTAAAAATGCCGCAGCGTCCGCTGCGGCATTTTTTATTTCGTCCGGCGCCCCAGATCAAAACTCTCCGGCGTGGTACATCACGGCGGACAGGGCGCACAGCGGAGCGGTCTCGCACCGAAGGATCCGCCGG